>JBCCFN010000007.1:0-40915 GCA_039029715.1 Actinomycetota bacterium
ACGAGCCGAGGCTGAGCCCGGTCAGCGGGTCCTTCGGCAGACCGTCGAGGAACCGGCCGAGCCAGCCGGACGTCCCGGGCCGGCCGTGGATGTTGGCCGCCATGTACTGGGCCATGCTCAGGAAGTGGCTGAGGGTCCCTTCCGGGTTGCCGACCCCCTCCACGACCGCCACATGGCCCCGGTCCCACAGCTGTTTGACGAACGGCAGGTTCGGGTTGAGCCCCCGGTCGGCGGTCAGCGGCAGGGCGTCACCGGCCGGGATGGCCATCCCGCCCCTGGCCCGTGCGTCGTAGTAGGCGCCGTCGTTGATCGGGACGAAGGTGTTGAGGCCGTCGTTGCCGCCGCCCATCGTCAGCAGGACCATCACGCCGTCGTTCGGGCCGATCGGGGTGGCGGCGGCCACGTGTTCGGCAAGCCAGCCCGGCAGCAGCGACACAGTGGCCGCCGCGCTCATGCCCTGGAGGAATCGGCGGCGCCCGATGTCCGGGCCTGCCAGCAGTTCGGGGGCGACCGGTTGGCTGAGCGCGGCAACCATCGAGGCGGTGGATGGGTCGTGGGTACTCACGCCAGTTGCATCTCCGGGAGGAGGAGGATCAGGAACAGGACGCCGGCCCGCTCCATCCACCGATGGTCGGTGGTGCGGACCGTTGCCACGTAGTCGATGAGCTGCTGGCGGCTGGCGGCGTTGACGTGCGGAATCTTGAAGTTCCACAGTGCCTTGTCCACCGATTCCTCTGGGGTGAACTTGAAGGTCAACGGGTTCCAACCGACCACGTCGTCGGCGTCCTTGATGTCGTCCCGGTTGACCGCCTTCCAGCGGAGGTCGCCGATCATGTGGATCCGGGCCCAGTCGCCGGCGGCGCTGATCCAGTAGTCGTTCTGGCGCCAGCCGCTGACGTTCGGTGGGAAGAACGGTCGCTGCCCCATCCCAGGGAGGAACCACTCGGGATGGGCCTCGGCGCAGGTCATGCTTGCGTGGCGCATGACCGCCACCACGTACTCGATTGGGGAACGGACCAGCCCCTGCCGGGCGGCGTCGGTCCGGAACTGGGGGTGGAGGAAGATGGCCCGGAGGGTGTCGCGGATGTTGAACGCTGCGGCGTAGGTCCCCATGATGTCCGACACCACCTGATCGGCCGGGTCGACCGGATAGGCGAAGAACGACCACAGCCGGTGACACAGGAACCGGGCATGCTCCCACCGCCGTTCCTGGAACATGATGTCGAGGATGTCCGGCCCGTCGAAGTTGCCGGTCCGACCCATGAAGGTCTTGGTGTCCCAGTCGTGGGCGTGGGGGTCGAACCGGTAGTTGTCGTCGTCGTCGACCCCGTGGCCGGTCCAGGCCCGGGCCGACTCCCGGACGTCGTCCTCGGTGTAGTGGCCGATCCCGGTGACGAACAGCTCCATCAGCTCTCGGGAGAAGTTCTCGTTCGGCCGACCGGCAACGTTCCGGTCGTTGTCCAGGTACCGGATCATCGCCGGGCCGAGCGAGACGTGGCGGAGCAGGGTCGGGTAGTCGCCGAGCCCATTGATCCGGAACAGCTGGTTCTGGTCGAACATGATCCGGTGGTTGTGGAGTTTGCCGAGCGAGCTGCAGAGCAGGCCGTGCCAGAACAGCACCATCTTCTCGATGACCGGGGCCTGGTCGACGGGCCGTCTGGCCTGGTCGAGCCAGTAGTTCTGCATCCGAACGTAACGTTCGGAGTACCCGAGATCCGGGTTCAGATCGGGGGCCGGTGGGAACGCCGGCGCCCGGCCCGTGTCGAGCACCAGATCGACCAGGTCGTTCCACGGCCAGTGCTTGAACAGCTCCACCTCCTCCCGGAGTCCGCCGAAACCGGCTCGACTGAAGAGGTGGGCCGCGTTGAGGGCAGCCTCGTCCATGGCACTCGTTGTCGGCGAATGCCCAGTTTTTCTTGAGCTGGCAGCGCCGGCCCGGCCATTGCTTGTGCAGATCGGCCGTAACGCAACCGTGATATACCAGGTCAGCGGGGGTGTAGGCCCCCTGCCGGTTGGTGGATTCGTCCGGCCTAGGGCAGGCAGCCCACGTGGGCCAGGGCCCGTCGGACCACCTTCTCGTGGCCCGGCGACAGCTCGGCCGCCACGGTCGGGCTCACCACTTCCTCAGGCCGGAGCCACACCAGATCCAGCGCGTCCTGGGACGGCTCACAGTCACCCTCGACCGGCACGACGTAGGCCAGGCCGACCGCGTGCTGGCGGGGGTCATGGAACCCGGTGATGTCTGGGTTCGGGAAGTACTCGACCACGGTGAACGGCTGGGGTGAGGCCGGGATGCGGGGCAGCGCGAGCGGGCCCAGATCCTTCTCCAGGTGGCGGAGCAGGGCGTCGCGGATCCGCTCCCCGTAGAGAACCCGGCCGGCGACGATCTCACGGTTTGCCGCCCCGTCCGGACCGATCCGGAGCAACAGGCCGACCGAGCTGACGACGCCGAGCTCGTCGGTCCGGACCGGGATGGCATTGACATAGACGATCGGAACCCGGCCCCGGGTCAACTCGAGGTCCTTGTCCGAGAGCCAGTTGCTCTGGGTTTCGGTGAGGTCGCTCACCTCAGCCGAGGAATTCCGCTATTCGGGACTTCGGCCGACCGATGATCGCCTTGCGGCCCTTGACCACGATCGGTCGCTGGAGCAGGGCCTTCTGCTCGACGAGCAGATCGATCACGGCCTCCGGGTTGTCCACGTAGTCGTCCGGGTTCAGCTCCAGCTTCTTGAACCGCGAGTCTTTGCGGACCAGATCCTCGACCGGGTCCTCGAGGCCGGCGACGATCTTCTCCAGCGCCTTCCGGTCCGGTGGCTCCTTCATGTACAGCACGACGTCGTGGTCCACTCCCAGATCCTCGGCGACCGCCAAGGCGTTCTTGGAGGAGCCTCAATGCGGGTTGTGGTAGATCGTGACCTTTGCCATCGGGTTGTCGCTCCCTGGGTTTGGTGGTCGCCGGAGGTCGTGCCCCCGATCTAGGCTCGCAGTATATGTTCGCTACCACGGCCCTGACGCCATCCCCGGAGCGACGGTCGGCAGTGGAGGCGGCCTGGCGCAGCCTGGTTTCGGTCGGGCCCACACTGTCCGCCGCAGCCAGGGTGAGCGTGATCGACACGGCCCGGGCTGCATGGGCCGATGGGCCAGCACCGGCCGAGGACCCGCAGGCCGAGGCCGCCCACTGGTTGGCGGTCGACGCCGGCGGCCTGACCGCGGCCGTCGTCGACGACTTCGAGGCCCGAGGGCTGTCCCGGTTCCGGTATCTGGAGATCGTCGGCGTCGTCGCCAGACTGGCCAATGTCGACGGTTACGTCCGAGCGCTCGGCGGTCGGATCCCGAACGCCGAGGCCGCAGACGACCTGCCACCGACGGGGGCGGTGGTGGCAGACGCACAGCTGACCGATGGGTGGGTCCCGGCCACCGGACCGCTCATGGCGCCGTTCAGCCTCGATGCCCTCCCGGGCGAGGGGGAGGCCCTCCGGGCCATCCATGAGCCGATGTACATCGATATGGCCGATATCGGAAACGGAAGCTACGCCGACGCCCTGACCAAGCCCCAGATCGAGTATCTGGCGGCCAGGACCTCGTTCCTGAACGAGTGCTTCTATTGACTGCTGGCCCACACCCACTTCCTCCGTGCGAGCAGTGACACCCTCGGCCTCGGCCTCGACCTCGTCCCCGTGGCAGACGGCACGTCGCCAGACCTGCCGTTCGGGGCCGAGCTGCGGGACCTGGCGGACGCCATGACCACCGCGTTCGGCCAGGAGCCGGTCGCGGCCCGAGGGGCGCTCGTTGCGGCCGCCGGACCGGCGGTGGCGGAGCGGGCCATCGGGGTGGTCGCCACGTTCCAGATGATGAATCGGCTGCTTGACGGGGTCGGGGCGCCGGTCAACCCGTCGCTTCACGGGCTGGCCAGGACCCTCGGGTTCGAGCCGGCCGACCTGCCCCGATAACGCCGGGATACCCGGCCGGCCGACCCGCTGCGGGCGGCAACACCGGTGCCGGTTGGCGAATCTTGTCCCGGCAGTATCTTCCCGGCGGTTCGAGCCGACTCAAGGGGTGATAGCGAGCCACCGTCAACCTGCGGAGGCTCGGTGATGGCGGGGATCGTCGACAGCCGGCGGTCCATCGATCGGATGAGTGCGGAGCATGCGTTGTCGTCGGTGACCACCGGTGTCGGGGCGCCCCGCGGCGTCCGGTCGTACCGGATCTGCATCGGTTGACGGCCCGGTGGGTCGTCGCTGGGGAGAGAGAACCATGACGACAACGACCGATCAGGTCGACCGGCCCGGCGGTACCACCGAGGATCACGGGGACGACCGGCCGGACCGGCACGAGGGCCCGCCGTCGGAGACCGAGGTCGACCAGGTCCGACCGATCGGTCGACGGGGCGTGCTCGGTGCACTGGCCGCCGGTGCCGTACTTGCGGCCTGTCGTTCGGGCGAGGATCTGGCAACCGTCCAGCCGTCGTCGTCGCCCACGACGCCGACGACGACCCTCGGAAGCCAGGCCGCACCGGGCTCGACATCGGTGCCCGGGGCCGCGTCGCCGACGATCCGGGTCGATGTGACAACCGAGCCGGTCCTGGAGGCGGGCCCCGAGGTCGGCCAGGTCGTCCTCCCGACGCCGGCAGAGCCGGTCCCGGAGGCGACGTCTGGCGGCGCCACCACGGCCGGTGGCGGGGGTGGCGCAACCACCGGATCGTCCGATCGGCCGGACGTCATCGTCGTAGACGACGGCTCGACCCCGGGGACCGCCACGGTGAGCACCGAACCGCCGACAGGGCAACCGTCGACGTCTTCTGAGACCACCACGCCAGGGACCACGGCCGCCGAGACCACCACGCAGCAGCCGGCGACCGGTTCGAACCCGCAGCCGTCGACGACCGAGGCCCCGCCGGCCCAGCCGGTCGAGCTCACCGGACCCGGCGTGCTCGACGCTCGGACCGCGGTGATGAAGTTGACGTTCGGGCCGACATCGGGCCTCCTCGGCCAGGTCGAGTCGATGGGTCCGAAGGCGTTCGTCGAGGATCAGCTCGGCCGGACCGGGCCGGACCGGCAGGTCGAGAACCAGCTGACCGGCTACCCGTACCTCGGCCTCGATGCCGACCAGGCGGTGGCGGCCAACGACGGGAAAAACCCTGGCGGCAGGCTCGTCTACGACCTGACCTATGCCAACGTCGTCCGGGCCGTCTACAGCCGAAACCAGCTGTACGAGATGATGTGTCAGCTGTGGATGGACCACTTCAACGTCAACATCAACCTCACGTCGATGTACACCGACCACCAGGACAACGTGGTCCGGCGACACGCAATGACCAGTTTCCGGGAGATGCTGGTTGCCAGCGCCACCTCGCCGGCCATGCTCCACTACCTCGACAACGAGGACAGCAACGGTTCCGACCTCCTCAAGGTCAACGAGAACTACGGTCGGGAGCTGTTGGAGTTGCACACCCTCGGGATCGAGCCGGACGGGAGCCAGATCTACTCCCAGGCCGATGTCGAACAGACCTCGCTGGCGATGAGCGGTTGGTCGACCAGCCTGTCCCGGCCGCGGCGGGGAGCGTTCGGCACCTTCCGGTATCGCGACGACTACGCCTACAAGGGCGAGGTGTCCATTCTCGGCGGGGCCTGGACAAGCAACGGCCTGGCCGGGAAGGCCAGGGGAGACTCGCTGCTCGAGTTTCTGGCCAAGCATCCCTCGACGGCCCGGCACGTGGCCTACAAGATCTGCCGGCGATTCGTCTCCGACACGCCGCCAGACGACCTGGTGGCGTCGGCGGCCCGGGTCTACCTCGACAACGACACCCGGATCGTCCCGGTGCTGGCCCATGTCTTCGGTAGCCGGGAGTTCGCCAACTCCGGCGGCGCCAAGCTCCGGCGGCCGATCGAGTTTCTGGTCGCCGCCATCCGGGCCACCTCGGGGGCGATTCCCCAAGCCCGGCAGGACCGGCCGGTCGCAACCGTGCGGAACTTCCTCCGGCTGACCAGGAACTCGTCCTGGGGCTGGGAACAACCGGACGGCTACCCCGATCGGTCCGACCACTGGATCAGCTCCGATGCCTTTCTGTTCCGGTGGAACCTCGCCGGGTCGATGGCTCGCAACCGGATGCGGGGCATCGAGGTCGACGTCGGCAAGTTCACCCCCGGCGGTGTCACCTCGGCCGGTGATCTGGTCCAGGCCATGTCCCAGCAGTTCGGGATGGGTCGACTCTCCGACGACGTGGTCCGGGCCACCCTCGCCGCCGTCGACCGGTCGATCGGCGATGCCGCATCGGCGCTTGATGAACGGGCCGTGCAGACCGTGACCGGTCTCCTGCTCGCCAACCCGCTGTTCCAGATTCGCTGACCCATCCGGGCACAACCAGACCGAGAGATTGACGAATGATGAGCACGCTCACCAGAAGAAACTTCCTCGCCGCAACGGGTGTCGGCACGGTCGGCATGGTCACCGCCCTCGGTACGTCCATCTCCTTCGCCGCCCCCGGGGTGCCGAATGACGGTGACGTCCTGGTCGTGTTGTTCCTCCGGGGCGGGATGGACGGCTTGTCGCTCACGCCGCCGATCACGGACCCCACGTACTACGACATCAGGCCAACGATCGCCATCCCCCAGCCCGGCCAGCAGAACGGGGCACTCCGTCTGGACTCGGGATCCAACCAGCGGGCCCGGTTCTCCTCCGGATTCGACGGGGCCTTCGGCCTCCACCCGGCAGCGGACGCCCTCCACAAGGGCATCTGGGCCGACGGTCGGCTGGCCCTGATCCCCGGTGCCGGATTCCCGGGGGCCAGTTTCAGCCACTTCAAGGCGATGACCAACCACTTCCGAGGCAGCCTCTCGACCGGTGTCGGCGGCGGTTGGATCGGTCGAATGGTCAATGCCCAGGGCGGTCCCGGACCGGTTGCCGCGGTCAACACCGAGAGCGCAGCGGCGCTGCTGCGCGGGGCGTCGACGTCGATGGGCGTGGTCAACTCGCTCGATTCGTTCCGGCTCAACGGGTTCGCAAACGCCGAGGCGGCAAGCGGTGCACTCGCGGTCGCCTATGGCGGCGGCGACAGTCTGTCGGCGGAGGGCCGCAACATCCTGAGCATGTCCCAGCGGTTCCAGCAGCTCAACAACGAGCGACGGCCGATGTACGCCAACGACGCGTACGGGCGGATGTTCAACGAGCTCGGCACCCTGCTCAAGGCCAGTCCGACGCTTGGGATCCGGGCTGCGGCCATCGCCTCCGGCGGCTGGGACCACCACCGTAACCTCGGCCGGCCGGGGGACACCGACGGGAGGTTCCACAGTCTTGTCTCCTCCATGGCGAACGGGATCCAGGCGTTCGCCGAGGACACCAACGGTCTGGATGGCATCACCCTGGTCGTCATCTCGGAGTTCGGGCGCACCACGAACGAGAACGGAAACGTCGGCACCGATCATGGCCAGGCCACAACGATGCTGGTCGCCGGTGCCGGTGTCCGAGGCGGCGTCTACGGGGACGACTTCGCCGAGAATCTGTCGCTGCCGCCGGGCAAGCGTCGGGGCGCGGTGCCGATCATGACCGACTTCCGGAAGCCGATCCTGGAAATCGCCAGGAAGCGGGCCCGGTTGGCCGACACCGGCTCGGTGTTTCCAAGTTTCACTCCCGCCGGCGCCGACCTCGGGCTCGTCTGACAACCGCCGCCGGTGCGTGGTCAGGGCGTCAGTTCGCCGAGGCGCTCGCCGAGCTCGTCGAGCTGGTCGCCAGACAGGTTGGCGTAGCTGAACCGGACCCACCGCTCATCGGTGGGAGTGAAGGCCGTCCCGGGGATGGCGAGGACGTCATGATCGAGGACCAGCCGCTTGATCACCTCGGCGGTGTCGAGGTCGGTGAACGGATGGCGGACCCAGCCGAAGAACGCCCCGGCGCTCGCCAGCTCGAAGCCGCCCGGCCGATCGGCCATCACCGCCTCGAACCGGGCCAGGGCGGCGTTGATCCGCGCCGCCTGCTCGGCCCGCCACCGGCCGGCCTGCCGCAGCCCGGCCACCACCGCCTCCTGGCCGATCCGGGGGGCGCTGATCTGGACGCAGTCCACCATCTTCATGATCTCGTACAGCACCGGCTCGCCGGCGACGATGGCCCCGACCCGATACCCGGGGATGGCCAGATCCTTCGAGAAGCTGTGGAGGCTGATCACCGTGTCCGCCCAGCCGCTGCGGTCGAACAGGTCGTGGGGCCGTTCATCGGTCAGCCGGAAGTTCCGGTAGGTCTCGTCGATGATGAGGGCCAGGTCGTGCTCGGCGCAGAGGTCGGCGAAGGCCGAGATCGTTGCCGGCGGGGTGGTGACCCCGGTCGGGTTGCCGGGGGTGACCAGCACGATGGCCCTGGTCCGGGGCCCGATGAGGGACCGGGCTGCTGCCGGGTCCGGGTGGCCGCCGGGTGCCACCGGCAGGTACCGGGGCCTGACCCCGTCCAGCTTCAGCCACATGTCGTGGTTGAAGTAGTAGGGGACGGGGACGATGACCTCGTCGCCGGGGGCGGCAAGGCACGACGTCGTGACACAGAACGCCTGGTTGCAGCCGCCGGTCGGCAGGATCTCGGCCGGTGCAATCGACGCCTCGTAGTCACGGGTCAGCTCCTCGGCGAACGCCTGGTTGAGGACCGGCAGACCCGGCGGCGGGGCGTAACGACCGCCGTCCGGCTCGGCAGACACCTCGGCGATTCTTGCCGCGATCTCCGGGGCGGTCGGGTAGCTCGGCGCGGCCTGGGACAGATCGAGCAGCGGCCGGTCGCTGGTCCGGTGGGCCAGCCAGGCGTGGGCCTCGGCAATCGGCGATGCGGTCAGCTGGAGCGTTCGATCGATCAGACGCATGCCCGGATCCTACCGATCGCGATCCGACCGGTCGGCGCCGGGCACGGTGCCGACCGCCAGGTGGTGGGGCCAGGCCAGGAAGAACGTCCCGTCCCGTTCAGCGGCGCCGATGGCGTCGGCCCAGCGAGCGGCACTCCCATCGTCGAGCTGGCCGGTGTAGGCCCCGAGCACGTAGCGCTCAAGCGGACCGTCGGCATCGTCGAACACCGCAAGGTACGGCCCGAACCGCAGGTCGACCAGCCCGGCGTCCCGGAACCGGGGATAGAGCGTGGCCGAGGCGCAGCCGACGCCCTCGGGCCGGCGTCTGACCGTTGCGAAGCCGGCCAGGTCCTCCTCCGGGAGCGGGGCCTGGACCGTCATGGCCAGATCGGTGGCCCGGACGATCACCCCGATTCGGCCACCCGGTCTGGTGATGCGGACCAGCTCGGCCATCATCGCCGAGGCGTCGACCTCCTCCATCACGGTGGTGGAGATGACCACGTCGAAGGTGTCGTCCGGGTAGGGGAGCCGCTCCGCATCGCCCTCGTCGAATCGGATTCGCCCGACCGGTGGTTGGACGCTCGGATCGGGGTCGACGGGTGTCAGGCCGTCGGCTCGCGCCAGGTCCCGGGCCTCGCCAAGCAGGTACCGGTTGAGGTCCGCGCCGGCGATCCCGTTTTCGCCGCCGCTGCGGTGCTCGAGCCAGCGGACGACCACTCCGGTCCCGCACCCGATCTCGGCCATCGCCTCGCCAGGTTGGACATCGATCCAGCCGAGCAACCGATCGAGCATCGACCGATAGCCGTCGGAGCGGCCTCGGGACTCGAGCATCGGGATCGAGCCGAGCGTCGCGCCGCCGGCCACGATCACCGTGAACCGTTCGGCAAGCGTCGGGATCATTGGCTCCCAGGCGGAGGGAGCGAGCCCGAGGGGGAGGAGCAGCAGCGGCGGCCCGGTTCCGGCGGCCCGCCAGGTCACCTCGCCGATCGTGCCAGACGGTTCGGGGGCGCTCGGGGGAGGCTCGATCGGGTCGGCCGCTGCTCGCCGGTCGATGGCGGCGCTGATCAGCTCACCGTGGTCGGCCGCCAGGTCGGTCCACAGCACGGTCTCCACCCCGGTCAACGGGACAGACGTCACCGCCGGTAGGGCGTCGAGCGCAGCGGCCGCCAGGTCACCGAACAGGGCGAGGTCGCTCGCAAGCACGGTGGTCCGTTCGGCCAGTTGGCGGACCTCGTCGACCGGGACGAGGTTCGGGGCAACGACGGTCAGCGAGGCGATCCGGTGGGGGTCGTCGCCGATCACGGCCCGGACATCGTCCGCCAGCCGCCCGGCGACGTGGACCCGATCGAGTCCCAGATGGTCCAACAGGCCGATGACCGGGTGGTCGCCAGCCGTCACGTCGACCCCCGTGGAGCAGCCCCACCGGTACCGCCACCGAAGCCATCGGGTGGAGTTGCGCAGCTGGACCGGGTCATGTCCGGGAGCCTAGCGATCGCAACCACCCGGCCCCAGACGACGCCGACGGAACCGGGTGGGCCCTACGATGTGCTGGCGGGCTGCGGCGGTTGCGTCGACGATGGGTGTAACGGTTCGGCGGGACCGGACACAGACGTACTGAGAGCGGTGTGCAGCGACGGAGGTGGGCCGAGCGGATGGCAGTCAGCGGCGAGCGTCAGGCCGAGGAGCGGCTGACCCGGATCTACCGGCAGCACGCGCCGGCGGTTGCGGCGTACGTGCTTCGCCGGACGACGGCGGCCGACGGGCCGGACGCGGTTGCCGAGACCTTCCTGGTGGCCTGGCGTCGTCGGGACGTGGTCCCGGCGGAGCCCGAGACGTTGCCGTGGCTGTACGGGGTGGCCCGCAACGTGTTGGCCAACCAGCACCGGGGCCGTCGTCGTCGGACCCAGTTGGCCGATCGGCTGGCGACCCTGTTCGTCCACCACGAGGTCGACCCGCCCTCGGTCGAGGAGGCGGAGGCATTCAGCCGGGTCGCCAGGGCGCTCAGACGACTCCCGGCCGACGATGCCGAGGTGTTGCGCCTGGCGTCGTGGGAGGCGCTGACCCCGGCCCAGATCGCCACGGTGCTCGACGTCCCGCCCGGAACCGCCCGCCAGCGGCTCCACCGGGCCCGGCGACGGCTGCGGGCCGAGTTGGAGCGACAGGACGATCGGACCGGTCCGGTGCGACAGGACGAGAGGACGGTGGCCGGCCGTGCATGGTGATCTGGACGAGACGACGGATGGATTCGAAGCGTTCGATGAGCTGGCCGCATTGAACCCGGTCCGACCGGTCCAGCTCGGTCAGGCGGTGGCCATCGACCGTGGGGAGCTCGCCGCCATGCTGCGGGCCGATGCCGGGGACGATCGGGCGGGCCTTGGGAGCGCCCGCGCCGGGCGGTCCTCGACAGCGACCAGGGTGGGGTATGTCGGCGCTGGGTTGCTGGTGGCCGCCGTGTTCGCCGGGATCGCCATGGTCGGGATCCGGGATCTCACCGACCGTCCCATCGTCCCGCCCGCCGACGGTCCGGCGCCGTCGATCGGGGACGAGACCACCCCGGTGCTCGAAGTGCCCGGTCGCCGGGTGGAGCAGGACTCGGCGGGTCGGCCGGCCGATGCGGCGACCGGGCGATCGTCCGGCCCATCCGAGCCGGACCCGGCCGTCGAGGGAGCACCGATTGCTTCGGATCCGTCCTGCACGGCCGAGGCGGCGACCCTGGCCGATGCCCGAGCTGCCTATGCGGCCGGCTGCGCTGCGCCTCGGGCCGACTGCGACGAGATCGACGGTCGGTGGGTCTGCGCCAGCGAGATCCTCGGGGCTCGAGGACCGGCCGGCACCGACGAAGCGCAGGGAGGGCCGCCGGACCGGCCGATGATCTCCGGCCCGTTCGACCCCGAGTCGGACCTGCTGTCGGTCCATCACGACAACGCGCCGAACCGGGACGATGCGCTGGCCACGGTTGCGGCCCGAGAGTTGGCCGGCTGGTTGCGGATCACCCCTCACGTGATCAACGGGGCCTACGGCACGAACGCCGATCGATTCGACCCGGCGTCGACCGCGGTCATGGACGCGACCTGGGGAGATAGCTGGCTGGACGCCCATGCCGATCGGGTCGCAGCGGTCCAGCGCACCGCCGAGCGGTGGCTGGCCACGATCGATGACGGAGGTGACGTCTGGGTCGCCGAGGGCGGTCAGTCGAACCTCACCGCTGCGGTCGTCCGGGCGATCGAGGCCCGGCGCCCAGACCTGGACACCGGGGACCGGATCCACGTGGTCCAGCACAGCCGCTGGAACGAGGACAACACCGATCCGGACGATCTGGCAACCGTCCGGTCGGCCACCGACTACATCAGGATCGACAACGGGAACTCGCTGAACGGGACGGCCGATCTGAGGCGGGCCAGTCCCGCCTTCGTCGCTGCGGCAACCGCAGGCCCGAACGGACCGGCCTGGGAGGCTGCGCTTGCCTTCTTCGGCACCGAGTCGCAGCTCGACTTCTCGGACGCCGTGTCGATCCTGCACATCTTCGGCATCGGGGTCGATCGGGTGGCAGATCCAGACGACTTTGCTCGGCTGTTCCTCGGTTGAGCGCAGCGGGCCCTCGGCCCGGCCCGCCGCCGGCCGAGGGGTTCAGAGACGGCGGACGGCCCGCCCGGAGAGGGGTCCGGGCGGGCCGGGATCCGGATGGCTGACCCGCCGCCGCCGAGTCGGGCGCTGGTTGCGGGCCGGCGCCGGTCAGCGCATGAACCGGTCGGCGAAGCTCTCGATGTCGTCGACCTGGTCCAGCCCGACCCCGACGATGTGGAGTAGCTCCACCGTGTCCGAGAAGTCGAGCCGAGCGGTTCGGGGGTCGTAGTAGTCGAAGGCGGCGGACCATCCGGGCCCGTGGGGACCGTCGAGTGCGGTCGCCAGGAACGGCCCTCGATAGTCCTCGTCATTCAGGTCAGCGGTGCCGTTCCCACCCCGGTTCCCGTCCGGGATCTTGATGTAGTCGGTCGTGTCCTTGACGTACTGGAGGTCTGCGTCCCGGGCCTTGTCCTCGTTCCATCCGCTGTGCTGGACCAGGTGGATCCGGTCCCCGGTGTCCAGGTCGGGGAGCCGCCGGCGGAGCTCCCGGACAACGTCTGCGCTGAGGTCGGACTGGCCGCCTTCGGCGATCCAGATGTCGCCGCAGGCCCCCAGCGTTGCCTGCCAGCGGTCGGCGGTGAGGCGGACCGCCCGGTCCCAGTCGTCGTCCGCATTCACCCAGTTGCCGGCTCCCCAGGTGGCATCCATCACCCGCTCGCTGGCCGGATTGTAGGTCGCCGCATTGTCCGCTCCGTAGGCCCCGCCGATGACCCACGGCGTGAAGCCCATGCTGGTGGCGATCTCCCGACCGGCGACGGTGGCGTGGCCGTCGTCGCGATCGGGGGCGTGGTCGTATTGGAGTGACACGAGGTCGGTTCGCAGGTCGGCCGTGCCGGAGGTGTTGGCCTGACAGTCGGATGGACCGGCGGCCGGTGCCGGCGCCGGCGCCGGTGTCGATGTCGTCACCGGGACCGTGGTCGGCGCTGGACCGTCACCGCAGCGGTCGGCCCGGCCAGCGATGGCGTCCGCCCGCCTGACCGACTCGTGATGCAGCACGATCCGGTCGATCTGGTGGCCATGTGACCGGCCGGCGATCTGCAGCGTGTAGGTCCCGGGGGAATCGAACACGATGGCAATCGTCGACTTCTGATGGTTCACATCGGCCGTGCCCTTGTAGGCGAAGTCGCCTTTGCTGTTGCCGAAGACCTTGATGAAGCCCCCGTAGCGACCGCCGCCCTCCGGCCCGAACCGATCGGCATCCGGGAAGTTCAGCCAGCTGTCGTTGGCCTTGTCGCTCTCGACGCCGTCCGGCTGGCGCATGGCCCAGGTGAACCGGTACGAGCCGGGCCGACCGATCGTGATCTCGGTGCTGAGGACGTCGGCCGGGGTCCGGTTGTTCCGCTCGGCGGACAGCCCCTCCCAGGTGATGTAGCGTCCACCGCTCGCCTTGTCGTCGCTTCGGACCGACCAGGCGCCGGTGAGGCGCAGTTGCTCGGCCTCGATGGCGACGACGGCACAGTCGCCGGCCCCGGGGGTGCTTGGTGCTGGTGGGGGTGCCGCAGTGGTCGGCGGGGCGGTGGTTGCCGGGGAGTCGGTCGTTGCGGGTGCGGTGGTTGCCGGTGCCGCCGTGGTTGCGGGCGCCGCCGTGGTGGCCGGTGACTCGGTGGTGGTCGGTGCGTCCGTCGTCGCCGGTTCGGCATCCGTCGTCACCGGTGCGTCCGTCGTGCCGGGCGCCCCTGGAGTGGCCGGTGTGTTCGTCGTGTCCGCGCCGGCTGCCGGAGCGTCGGTCGTCGTTGGGTCGGTCGGCGACGAAGCCGTGGTTGGTGTGCCGGTGCCCGGAAGGGTCGGTGGTTGGTCGGCCGGACCTGCGAGTTCCGGTGTCCCCGGCCCACCGACCTGGGAGGCACCGACGTCGTCCGCAGTGACGCCGCCCGGCGCTGCGTCGCCGATCACCCGGCTGGAGCAGTACCAGATCCCGTCGACCGGGTCGCAGTCGATCCGGGGAAGGGTGCACCCCCCGGCGTAGTTGGATCGGGCCTCCTGCAGGGTGTCTCCGACGACCACGCACTCTTGCGGCTGGCGGCCCGCCGACGATGCGGTGACGCCGATGAACACCGCCAGGACCGCGGCGGTCAGGGCGACCGAGAGCCCTCGGCTGAATCCGGACATGTGGAATCTCCTCGCTCGTACGCACACCCGCCGGTGGGCCGGTCGCCGTTGCGGCGAGGCCCGAGCGTGCGGTGTTGGGGTTCACCCGGTTCATGTCCGGACCCGGCTTTTCGCGACCGCGGCCGGCTGCCGGATCCGTCCCGGCCCCAGCCGGTTGGTGGCTACGATGACCCGATGTCAGCGCTCGCCGTCGTGGTCGGGATCGTCATGGTGGTCGGGGTGCTGGCCGACATGATCAACACGTTGGTCACCACGACCACCAGCACCAGACACTGGTGGATGTCGTCGCTGCTCTACCGGCGGACGTGGGAACTGCTTCGCCTGGTCGGCTCGTTGCTGCCCCGGGACTCGGCCCGGGAGATGCTGTTCGCCACCTACGCCCCGGTCTCGGTCCTTGTGCTGCTCGTGGCCTGGGTGACCCAACAGGTGATCGGGTACGGCCTGATCTGGTGGGGGCTCGGTGGGGTCGAGGGATCAAGCGGGCTGTTCGAGGCCATCTACTACTCCGGGGTCGTGTACTTCACCCTGGGGTTCGGTGAGGTCGTCCCGGTCGATGTGGTTCCCCGGGTCGGCTCCCTGGTCGAGGCGATGTCTGGCGTGCTCACCACCGCCCTGGTGATCGGCTACCTGCCGGCGCTCTATGCCGCCTACAGCGAGCGGGAGCGGAAGCTGATGACCCTCGACGACGGGACCGAGGGTCGCATCACCCCGACCAACCTGCTGCTCAGTCGGGCGCCGACTGCGGACGTCGATGACGTGTTGGCGTTCTTCGACGGGTGGGAGGACTGGGTGACCGGCGTGATCGAGACGCACTCCGCCTTCCCGATGCTGCGGATGTTCCGGTCGAAGCATCCCGGCCAGAACTGGATCACCGCCGTCGGCCTGCTTTGCGACGCCGCGCTGCAGTGCCAGATCATCGTCGGGGCCCGGGACAAGGCCCCCTACTGGGTGCTCCGCCGTTCGATCCTCCTGCTGAACGAGCTGACCGCCGAGTTCGATCTCGGCGACTACCGAGCCCGGCTTGACAAGACCTACGCCTCGGCAGACGAACACCAGGGCCAGGAGCTGTTCCGCCAGCTCTATGAGACCCTGGAGAACCACGGGTTCGAGCTGATCGAGTTCGCCGAGGCCCGAGCCGAGACCTTGGAGCTCCGCCGGCTCTACGACGCCCAGCTGGAGTTCCTGATCGACGCCATGGTGGCCCCTCGAGGGTTCTGGGGCCACACCATCGGCCACCGGGTCCAGACCATGATCGGCCGGGGCGAGCCGGTCGGGGAGTAGCCGGCACCACCGTCAGGGGTCTGGGTCCTCCACCGGCGCAACGGCGATCGCCACCAATCCCGGATTCTCGACCTCGACGGTCCGCCCCGGCTCGGTCCGTCCGAGCAGCACCACCTCGGGCGAGGCGTCGTCGACCTCGGCCGACATCGAACCGGCTGCGACCCCGGCTTCCCCGACGGGATCGGCGAGCCGGCTCGCGCCCCCGGCCGAGCGGTCGGTCCCGTCGACCTCGAACCACAGTTCTGCCCACGGTGATGCGTCGGCGGTCAGGGTTGCTGCACCGAATGCCGCGACCCTGGCGGTCTCGGTGGTCGGCAGTCGGCAGCGGGCCAGCGGTTGACCGGCGTCGCCGGAGATGCTGAGCGCCTTGCGGTCGGTGGCCGAGCAGGTGGTCACCGACGGATGACCTGACGCAATCCACAGCGCAGCGAGGTGGCTCGAACCGACCCGGACCGCAGGGCCGTCTGCAGACTGATTGGCTGCGAACAGACCGATTCGATGTCGCCCGGCGGAGAGGGGCCGAGCGTCGATCAAGGCGACCGGTCGCCCCTGCTCGGTTTCGTCGGTGACGAACCGCTGGCCGAGGGACGGTCGATTGTTGATCTGGTCCGTCGACTGGACGGCGATGATCCCGCCGGTGGCCTGACCGGTCGGGCTCGACGCCACTCCCGATGCCAAGACGACGACCACACCCTCCTCCGGGGCATCGATGTCGCAGACGACGGCGAGGTTTCTGCTGTCGGTTCCGAAGTCGTCGTCGGTGGTGTCGAGCGGTCGCGTCTGGGTGTCACTACAGCTCCTGACCAGGGCTGAACCGCTCGGCACGAAGACGGCGGTCAGCGACGGGTCGCCGAGGACCGGTTGACCACCGGCATCGTGGGCGAGGGCCAGCGCAACCGTCACCGATCCCGGCTCGACCTCGACCGCTCCCGAGATCGTGACCGGCGTGGCGCTCTTCGCCTCGTCGATCGAGACGGTGCGGTCGGTACCGGCGACCAATTCGGTATCGCTGACTGCGCCGGTCTGGCTGACCAGGGAGAGCGTCGCCGTTGCGGCCTCGCCTGGTAGGTCGAGGAGTGGGGACCCGAAGAGCACCGTCGCAGACGCAACGACCAGCAGATCGCCGGGGACCGGGGTGGTGATGGTGCAAGACGCAGCGAGGGTGACCCCGGTCGCCCCCGGTGCGATCGTTGCCACCTCGCCCCGATGATCGGAGCAGATGATCGGTGTGTCTGCTCGGTCGCCGAGCCGGACCGGGTCTGCGGTCGTGGCCGGCGTGACGTCGGCCGGGACCGTGTCCGGCGGGACCTCGTCGACCTCGGCGGTGGTCGCAGCGGTCTGGGGCACGGTGGTGGATGCCGCCGCGGTGGTCTCGTCCTGCTGGTCCGAACTCGTGGCGAGGTTGGCGAAGGTGTAGGCGGCACCGAGTAGTACCGCCACTGCGACCACGATCGACAAGAGGAGCACCCTGGCCCCGGGCGCCCTGGTGGCCACCGGCGCTTCCACCGGATCCGCGGCCTCGGCTCCGGGGGCCGAGCCCGGTCCCACCGGTGGTCCGTCCACCTCTCGCCGCGGCTGCACATCGCCGTCGGCGGTTTGCCGGTCGGTTTGCCGGTCGTCATCCTCGTTGGTTGGTGCCGCCGCTTCGGCCTCGAGCGTGTCGACCTCGGAGTCGGTGGCAGACGGGGAGGGGTCTGGGGGTTCGAGCGCCTCGATGACCGCCTCGATCTCGTCCAACCATGCTGCGGCGTCCACCGGTCGTTCCTCCGGGTCCGGCCGAAGGGATCGTGTCAGCACCGAGGCGGTGCCGCCGAGCATCGCCTCCTGCTCATCGTCGAGGGGCCGTGGCCCACCAACCGGGGGCCGGCCGGTCACGATCTCGACCAGCACGGCGGACGCAGCGTGAAGGTCGGCTCGGTGGTCGACGTTGCTCATCGGGTCGAGCTGCTCCGGAGCGGTGTAACCGGGCGTGCCGGCCGAGATGGTCAGACCGGATGCGGCGACCAGATCCTTGGCCAGGCCGAAGTCGGACAGCACCATCATCTCGTCGCGCTCGATCAGCGGTGGTGTCGGAGCGCTGGTGTTCGACGGATCGACGGCGTCTGGCGGCCTCTCGGCCTGCTTGATCAGGATGTTCGCCGGCTTGAGGTCGCGATGGACGATGCCCTCTCGGTGGAGCACCGTCATGGCCGCGGCGAGGGTCCTGGCCATCGGGAGGAGCGCAGCGATCGTCCGTGACGGCCGAGCATCGAGCCGATCCGCAAGCGTCCCGCGATCGGCGAGTTCCATGACGAAGTACGGCTGGCCGTTGGTTTCGCCCATGTCGAGGACGCGAATCACGTGCCCGCTCTGCAGCCGCCGGATCAGTCGGGCCTCGGAGATGAACCGAGCCCGGACGTCCGGGTCCCGGGCCCAGTTGTCGGCCAGGACCTTGATGGCGATCTCGTCGTCCAGTGCTTCGTCGAGGGCCCGATAGACGGTGGCGAATGCGCCGGAGCCGAGCACACCTCGGACCCGGTAGCGCCCGATCGTTCGGGGCATCGGGACCGGAGAGCGCGGCGCCTCCTCGCCTCCAACCTGCTCGGTCGACATCACGCCAGGGTAACGACTGGCGCTCGTCGGCTCCCCATCTCCTGGTCCAGGGGCTCCGGGCTCGGGCGCAGTCCGATCGCCAGGGTCCGGTGCGGCGAACCGACGGCCAGGATCGGCCCGTCAGCAAGCCTCCGCAGACGGTTGACCAGCTGCGCGACCTCGGCGTCGCCGACGTCAGCCATCCGGGACCACATCGGCCGACCGGTGTCAGCGAGGTCCTCCTCGGTCAGCAGCAGATGATCATCCCCGGGGAGGTGGGTCTCCCAGAGTCGAGGCTCGACGGCCAGGGCCCGGAGCGTCACCCAGATCACCAGTGCCGGGAAGCCGTCGAGCTCGCAGCCCCACTGGCCGGCACCGGCCCGACCGGGATGCCGGAACGCCTCATGGCCGGCCTCCGGTGACGGTCGCCCGGCCAGCTCCGGTACCCAGGTCCCGTCGAGGTCGACGATCCGGACGGTCCCATCATCGGCGATCAGCACGTTGCCGTGCTGCAGATCGCCGTGGGCGATCCGAGCCGAGGCAACGTCCAGTATCGTCCGTCGCCATCGATCCGCCAGTTGGGCGATCCGATCCGCTCTTCCTGGCCGGTCACCGCCGATCTCCTCCTCAAGCCACCGATCGAGCCGGCGCCCGTCCACCCACTCCATGTCGAGCACCGGCCACGAGCGCCCGCCGACCACGATGCCGCCGTCGACCCAGCGGGAACCGGGGAAGGCGGTGACCGGGTGGCGGGTCAGATGCCGATGCAACGACTCATGGCGGTGTTGGGCGTCACGGCTGGCCATCGTGAAACAGCGGATGGCTCGGCTCGTGCCATCCGGGCGTCGAGCCTTGAAGACGATCGCGTGCCGACCGTGGGCCGACCACGGGTTGCCGAGGATGCCATCGGCGAAGTCCAGTTCGCCGAGCAACGACCGATCGACGTCCCCGGCCTGGACCGCCGCGCTGTAGTCGACCCCGGTGGGGAAGGCGTCGACCGTTCCCCGGCCATCCTGCTCATCGAGTCCGATTCGTCCCATACCCCATCAGATGCGGCCGGCCGGCCGTTTGTTCCCGGCGTTGGGCCGGAGGTTCTCAGGTCCGCTGCCCGCCGAGCCGCTGCCTGGCCATCGCCTTCCCCCGGTTCAGCCGGCTCTTCACCGTGCCAACCTCGAGGCCGAGGTGCTCACCGATCTCCAGGTAGGTCAGATGGTGGATCTCGCGCAGCTCGACCACCTCCCGAAACGGGTCCGGGAGCTCGGCGATCGCCTGCTCGAGGACCCCACGGTCGGTGACCACCGAACTCAGACGGCGGAGCGCCGGGTCGAGCTCCGGGAGCTCGGAGTCGATGGTTCGGTGGCGCTGCTCGGACCGCAGGACCTGTCTCGCCGCGTTCTTCGCCACCGGGTAGAGCCAGGTCGTGAAGCGACTTCTCCCTTCGAAGCTGCCGATCCGTCTGGCCACGATCGTGAGCGTGTCCTGCACGGCATCCTCGATCTGTGCCTGGTCGAGCAGAATCGTCATGATCGGCCCGTGGGCGAGGCGGTGGTTGTCGATCATCGTCAGCAGCGCGGTCATCGCCGCGGGCGACCCCGCCGCCGCAGCGGCCAGCGGATCGAGGATCTCGTTGACCGCGGCCCAATTCTTCGCCGCCACCAGCCCGTCGAGCACATCGTCGAGCGTGGCCAACGCCCGATGGTCCCCGTCGACGGCCGCCTCGACCAGGTCTGCTTGGTCCACCCCCAGCTCCTTCCCGGGAACATTTTACGCACCGGCGGTCTCTCATGCCCCAACGACACCAATGTCAGGAGCATCGTCATGTTGAACGAGACCAGCACAGCCGTCCGTACCCGATCGCCGAGGCAACGAGCGCGCCGGTGGCCGCTCCTTGCGCTGCTCGCACTCGTGCTTGCGGCATGCGGTGGATCGGAGGCGGTCGGGATCGACGTCGCATCGCCGCCAGAGGTCGCCATCGGAGAGGCGCCGGCACCGACCGAGCCGGAGCCCGCGCCGACCACGCCCCCTGCAACGGACCCAGTGCAGTCGACCCGGCCCGAACCCGAGCCCGCGCCGACCACGGCCCCGCCGCCCGAGCCCGAGCCTGCGCCGACCACGGCCCCGCCGCCCGAGCCCGAGCCTGCGCCGACCACGGCCCCGCCGCCCGAGCCCGCACCGGCGCCCGAGGCCTCGATTCGAACCGGGGTGTACCAGGTCGAGATCGAGGGCGTCGTGTCCGGCTGGTCGTTTCGGATCCCGGCCGAGCTGATCGTGGCGCCGACTATCGACCCGTATGCACCACAGGGTGGCATCAACGAGCTCGATTTCTGCCTCGTCGCCGGATTCCCCGCCGCACTCCCCGAGACCGGAGCGATCTGGTTCGGAACGAACACCGGCTGCCTCCCCGGCAACAACGGGGCCAACATCGACATGGCGGTGGTCAGCGTCGGCGATGGGGTGATTCGGGCCGAACCGATCGAGGACCTCATGTCGGTCGGGATGAACAACTACACCGCTCAGGGCGGCATCACTGCGCTGCTCTACCTGATCCAGCGGGGTGGCATCGAGCTCTGGTTCGAGCCGGACGGCTCGGTGTCCGGCTCGATCGGGATTCGGGGCTACTGCGGGCCCTGCAACTTCGGCGCCGGCGGCGACGGTGGTACCTACGAGGCAAGGATCTCGTCATGAGCGGACGGGACGAGACCGGCCGGACGACGGCCGCAGACGACAGGATGATCCACCCTTGTGGTCGGCCGAGACGATCGGCTAACCCTCGGGTAAGGGTTTTACGTACGCCGACTGAGGGTCGCGGAGGGTGGCGATGAGCGTGAAGAGGGTGGTGTTGGCCGTCGGTCTGGTGGTGCTGGCGATCGTTGGCACCGGGTTGGCGGCGGTCGGTCTCGGCTTCGGTGGCCGGTCGCCGGAGGAGGAGGCAGCGGCCATCGATGCCGCCGTGCTCGACCTACTGGCGATCCGCCAGGCACCGATCGACCTCGGTCACTTCGAGGGTGCCATGTCGCGCCCGGTCGGGTTGGATGACGTCGTGACCCAGGGGCCGTACCTCGATGGCCCGCCGATGGCGTTCGCCGGTCCGGCCGACCAACTGTCGAGGGAAGAGATTCGCGACGCCTTGGCGTCGGCGGTGGCGGCCACACCGACCGGTGCCGAGAAGGTGGAGGATGCGCTCGCACTGTTCGACCAGCTCGGTGAGGACGAGTCGGCCGATGCCGACCGGGTGCCGAACCCGAACCTGCAGGCAACCGCCGCCTACCTCTCGGTCATCGGTACCGGGGTCGATCTGTTCGCCGAGCGGGAGCTGGGCGTCGATCCTCTGGCCTTCGTCTTTCCAACCGCCGAGCCGGCGGTCGGGCTGTCGCCCCAGGAGTCGGCGGAGGCGGCCGGATCGTTCCGTCCGTTCCCGATCGTCGGATCGAGTTCTGCCACCATCTACGACGGACAGCGCGTAGACGCCGTGGCGTTCGATCCGGCACGACGGTGGGAGGATCCCCGGCTCCACATGTTGGCGGCCAGCTGGTTCGGGGTCGACTGTTCGTTGCTGACCGAGGAGTGCTCGACGCTGCTGTCGGTCGTCCGAAACCGACGGTACCTGGACTTCGTCCTCGAGGATCCGAAGTTCGCGCTGTCGAGAACGGCGTCGATTCGAATTCTCAACACCAGGATGATGGGCTTCCTGAACTCGGCTGCGCTCGGTGCCTCCGCACCGCAGATCGCACCGGACGACCCGCTTGGGATCTTCATCGACGCGGCGGAGAACTCCACCGCCAAACAGGACCTGGAGCTGACCTGCAACCGGCGGACCGGCGGGCCCATCGACTGCTGGGAGTACCTGTATCTGGAGAGCGAGACGTTCCGCGGCGTGTCCGTGGCGTTCAGCGCAGCGGCGGGAACCACGCTGATCACGCGAACCGACACCGAGGTGGAGCTGACCGGGTTGCCGCTGAACGAGTTGCTGTTCGCCGACGGCGTCGGTGAGATCCCGACCACCTTGGTCGCCGGCGACGCCCCCCAGTTCGACGATGTGATGCCGGGGATCATCACGCCGGAGGAGAACGTGGCCTACCGATTCATCGTCGGCCTCCTGGGGTTCGCCGATCTGGAAGCGGTGGCGGAGGTCCACGATCTCGATCCGCTGGTCTTGGCCGAGCACATCTCGACCACTGCGGGCACCGACCCGCTGGTCGAGCTCGACGCCATGGTCGCCGGTGGTTCCGGCCCCGATCCGACGACCGATCCGCGATCGGTCGGCGATGATCGGCTCGGAGAAGTGGCCGCCGTGTTCAACTCGACCGAGGTCGAACGGGAGGACGGGTTCGAGATCACCGTCGCCCGGTTCGAGCGGGTCGACGTGGCCCCGGGCGACGTGATCCGCAACGGCGACGAGGGGCTGGCCGAGATCGCTCACACCACGGGTGAGCTGACCAGGTTGGACGAGCGGACCACGATCAGCGTTGCGGATGATCCGCCACCGGACCGGTCCCTGGACTTCACCCTCGAGGTCGGGTCGTTGTGGCACCGAGCGGCACCTCCCGAGGACGGTGCTGACCCGGTAGCGAGTGAGTTCGGCGTCGGCCAGACCAGAGTCTCGACCGAGGACGGCGTCCTGGCCGTCGTCTGTGACCCAGACGGTGTCTGCCAGATCGTCGTGCTGGAGGGAACCGTGACGGTCACTCTGGCCAATGGGGAGACGATCGAGCTCGGCCCGCTCGACCTGCTGATCATCGGCTCGGATGGCATCGAGGTCGAGCAGCTCACCGTGTTGGCCGCCGAGCTCCGAGAGTCGGAGTGGATCGCATCGAACCTGGCGATCGACGAGGAGAACGGACTCGACGAGCCGGCGGTCTTCGAGCTCGGGGCCTCGGTCGATTTCTCCGGTCGCTACGTCGGGACCCGGACGAGGGCGTCGGTTTCGAACGTCGACGTCGCCGATGAGGAAGCGACCGTGCCGGTCACCGTGCTGGTCCGTCGCGAGTGCGCTGCGGCCGGCTTCGTCTGCTCGTACACAGTCGACTCGTCGCTGTTCGCGTTCGGCGGTGCGGTGACATCGGACGGGTTCAGCTCTTCCACGACGTTCGAGAACTCGGAGGAGGATGGAAGCTGCACCTGGAGCAGCGATCTGTCGCTCGAGCTGACGTTCGGACCACCCGGTCCGGGAGGTGCACCGAGCAGCATCACCGGGACCGAGGTCTTCGAGGCCACCGTCGTCGCAGATACCCCCGGCGACAACATCAACTGTCTGTCCGGGGTCGCGACCTATGACTGGGAGCTGACCCCGCAGTAGCCAGCGGTCGAATTTGGTCCATCACGGCGACCGCCGGGCCGGCAGGACATCCTGCCGCTCGGCGGTCGTCGACTTTTTCGGAGAATCGGGGAACATCGGCGGTCCGGTCCGCATCCCATGGGCAACCAATCACCCATGGAGGAGCGAAGACCATGACCATCCAGACCCCGAAGAACCCGAACGACCGGCGACACGTCGGCAGCCGACTGCTCCGGCTCCTGCTGGCTGCACTGCTCAGCGGCCTCGCCGTCGCCGTCGCCGCAGGCCCATCGGCTGCGGTGCCAACCGCCGAGCCGCTGCCCGAGCTCCGGGCCGCCCGCTACACCGAGCCGGCCATCGTGCTGATCCAGGTCGACTGGTCCGGCTTCATCGACTACGGCGGCCGCGACCGCTACGCGGTCGAAGCCAGCGTCACCTGCTCCGGCTTCACCGTCAACCCGAACGGCTACATCGTGACCGCCGGCCACTGCGCCGATCCCGGTATGGGCATCGGTGGCGGTGGCCGCCTGCTCCTGGATCGGGCGGTGAAGGAACTGTGGCCGCAGTTGAGCGAACAGTTCGCTTCGGTCGACGACCTGACCGATCATGCGCTCGCCCACTGGGAGGTCGAGGGAGCCGAGGCCGGCAGCCGTCCCCGGCCCGAGATCCAGGTCGTCCAGGGTGCAGCCCTCGGCGCCCTCGACTCGGCCACCGCTCGTCCGGCCCGGACCATCGACGTCCAGCCCTGGGAGGAGGGCGATATCGCGCTGCTCAAGGTCGAGCAGTCCGGCCTACCGACCATCCCGCTCGCCGATGGGCGGTCGGTCGACATCGGCACGCCGGTCCAGGCGGTCGGCTTCCCGGGCAGTGTCGATCGTGTCGTCGACCCCGACCTCGATCCGACCTTCACCCTCGGCTCGATCTCGTCCCTGACCACCAACCGGACCTTCACCGTCTTCGGACTGAGTGCCGCCATGTCCGGTGGGATGTCCGGTGGCCCGGTCGTCGACCAGGCGGGGCGAGTGATCGGCGTCAACAGCTTCGGTACCGACCCACAGGCCTTCAACTTCGCGAGCTCGGTCGATCTGGTGGCCGAGATGCTTCGTCGCAACGGGGTCGAGGCGATCGACGGTCCGACCGACGCCGCCTACCGGGCCGCCGTCGACGCCTTCCTCACCAACCGATTCGACGAGGCGTTGGCCAATGTCCAGCTGGTGCTCGACCGCATCCCGAACCATCCCCAGGCCACCGAACTCCGAATCGACATCGTCGAGGCCGCCGGCGACGCCCAGCCTGCAGTGGTGCCGCCGGTCGAGACCGTCGAGTCGCAGCCGGCCCCGAGCATCTCTCCGATCCCCGCTGCCCCCGTCACCCCCGCCGCGCCGGCCGCCCCGGCGGATGGGCCGTGGACGCCGACGCCGATCGTCCTCATCGGTTCGATCGTTGCCCTCGTCGCCCTGGTCGGCCTCTTCCTCGCCGTCCGATCCCTCCGGTCGGCAGACCAGTCCGTCCAACCGGCCAGGCGCCCGGCCCCTGCACCCGCTCGCACGACCGACGGGGCGCAGTGGTGGGATGCCGGCATGCCCACCGACGATCAGACGGGCTGGTGGGCCGACATCCCGACCACGTCGAATCGGAACAACGGCCCCCGGGTCGACGCCTGACCGGCGGCCAGATCCAAACGGAACGAGAGACGAAAGGAATCGCCATGAACCACGCGACGACCTATCGAACGACCATGAAGCGCACCCGCCCCGGCTGCGTCCTGTTTCTCATCGATCGCAGCTGGTCGATGGCCGAACCCTGCGGCCCGGGCACGTCACAGACGCTGGCCGAGGGAGTGGCCGGGGCGGTGAACAAGCTGCTCCACGAGCTGATCGTGCGGTCGATCGCCGACCCTGGCGAGGGTCCCCGGAACTACTACGACGTCGGCGTGATCGGCTACGGGCAGTCGGCGTACGGCGATGACGAGGCCGTCGAGAGTGGATTCGGTGGGGTGCTGGCCGGTCGTGAGCTGGTCTCGATCGCCGAGCTGGCGGCGAACCCGATGCGAATCGACCAGGTCGAACTGACCGGTCGACACCACGATGGGCGCACCGTGGCCGCGCCGGTCTGGGTCGACCCCGAGGCTGGCTTCTCAACCCCGATGTGCGGGGCGATCGAGTTGGCCGGGTCCTGGCTGTCCCGGTGGGTCGCCGACCATCCCGACTCGTTCCCACCGATCGTGATCAACATCACCGATGGCATCGTCACCGATCGGGGATCGGACGGGTCCGGGTTGTCGGAGTGGGCCCGCCGGCTCCGGTCACTCGGGACCGAGGACGGCAACGTCTTGCTGTTCAACGTCTTCCTGACCGCCGGCACCGCTCGGCCGATCTTCTTCCCGTCCACGCCGTCCGGGCTACCCCAGCCGGCCGGGACGGATCTGTTCGAGACGGCGAGCCCGCTGCCGGCGTCGATGGTCGAGGTCGCCCGGAGTGCCGGATTCCCGGCCGAGCCCGGGGCTCGGGGAATGGTGTTCAATGCGGACCTCTCGGCGCTCGTCTCGTTTCTCCGCATCGGTACCGAGCGGCTCGACCGGTTCGTAGATGCGGCGAGGGCATGATGCGGCCGACCGTGATGCTCCGGGTCGCCTCCGACGGTGACGGGGATGTTGCACGCAGCGGTGACGTCGCCGTGCTCCGGCCGGCCCGGTGCGGTCCCGGCCGGCGGGGCGGCCTGGCCGTCGTCACCGATGGCGCCACGGTTGGCTTCGACGGTCCCAGGTGGGCTCGCCTGGTTGCCTCGGCGCTGGCCGCCAGGGGTCGGTGGTGGAGTCCCGTTGCCTACCGACGGGCGATCGAATCCGCCCGCCAACACTGGACGGCCGAGCCGCCAGCGCTCCTGTCGCACTACCACGAGGAGGCATGGCGACGTGGGGCCGGGACGACGGTTGCGGCGACGGTCGTCGACTGGTCGCACCGGTGTCGCCGGATCCGTGCGCTGACCGTCGGTGACTCGATCGTGGCGGTGGTTCGGCGGGGGGCGGTCGTCGAGACGTGGCCGGACCTGACGGCGGGGGGATTCGGATTGCGGCCCCAGTTGGTCTGCACCACCGGCCCGATCCCTGCGCCGGTGATCGGTGTCAGGCGCTTGGCCCCGGACGACCAGGTCTTCGTCCTCACCGACGCGCTCGCCGACTGGGCGCTTGGGAACCCCGACGCATGGCATCGACTGGGCGAGATTGCGCCTGGCGAGTTCGGCAAGCTCGTCGACGAGCTCCGAGCGTCACGTCGCATCGAGGACGACGACACCCTGCTGGTGAGGATCGCCTAGCGTCCGCGCCCCCTAGAGCCGTCCGGCCTCGCTGACCCGGCGGAGGAACTGCTTGGTCCGCTCCTCGGTCGGGTCGCCGAACAGCTGAGCCGGCGGTGCCACCTCGAGCACCCGGCCCTCGTTGAGGAAGGCGACCCGGCTGGCGACGTCTCGGGCGAAGCCCATCTCGTGGGTGGCCAGTACCATGGTCAGCCCCTGGTCGCTCAGCTCCCGGATCACGCCGAGCACCTCGCCGACCAGCTCCGGGTCGAGCGCCGAGGTCACCTCGTCCAACAGGAGCAGTTCCGGCTTGGTCATCAGGGCCCGGACGATGGCGGCCCGCTGATTCTGTCCACCGCTCATCCGGTTCGGGAACTCGAGCGCCTTGTCCGCAAGCCCGAACCGGTCGAGCAGTTCCCTGGCCTGCTCCTCCGCCTGGTCCTTCCCGACCCCGTGGGCCCGGCGGGGCCCGAGGGTCACGTTCTGGAGCACGTTCATGTGGGGGAACAGGTTGAACGACTGGAAGACGATGGCGATCCGCCGTCTGACCTCGTTGGCCACCACTCCGCCGGTCGGCCGACCGCCGACCGCAATCGGCTCACCGTCGAGACGGATCGTGCCGGCGTCGATCGTGTCGAGCAGATCGATACAGCGGAGGATGGTTGACTTCCCACAACCACTCGGCCCGATCAGGCACACGACCTCGTGATCGTCGACGTGGAGATCGAGGCCATTGAGGACCCGCTTCGGGCCGAACGCCTTGTGGACCCCCTCGAGCATCAGCTTCGGCCCATTCGGTCCCACGGTCATGTCAGTGCCTGCGATCGCAGTGTCCGGTCCCGGGCCGTGTACCAGTCGACCAGCCGGGTAAGCGGGACGCTGACCGCCAGGAACAGCACGGTCGCCACCACATAGGAGGTGTAGTTGAAGGTTCGGCTTGTGTAGATCTCGGCCTCCCGGACCGCCTCCCGGATCCCGACCACCGACACCAGCGCCACGTCCTTCTGCAGGCTGACCACGGTGTTCATCAGCGCCGGCACCACGTTTCGGACCGCCTGGGGCAAGATGGCGTAGCGCAGGGCCTGGGTCTGGGTCAGGCCCAATGCCCGAGCCGACGCCCGCTGGCTCTCTGGCACGGCATCGATGCCGGAGCGGTAGATCTCGGCGGTGTAGGCCGAGTACGACAGCGTCAGCGCCACCAGGGCCCAGAACGTCGCCGATCGGGGGAGGCCGGCGATCTGCAGCGTCGGCACCCCGAACCCGAGCAGCACGATCAGCAGGAACAGCGGCACGCCGCGGAACAGATCGGTGTAGATCACCGCCAAGGCCCGGAACGGGAAGAACCCTGGACCGCGGAGGCTCCGCATGATCGCCACCACCAGCGCAACCACCGGGATGGTGACCATGGCCCAGAAGAACAGCTGGACGTTGACCCAGAACCCCCCGAGCACGTCCGGCCACGACGCGACGAAGTCCTCACGGCTGAAGAACTGCTGGCGGACCTTTGGCCACGACGGGCTGTTGACGATCAGCAGCCCGGCGACGAGGACGAAGACCAGGGTGGACACGGAGGCGATCAGTGCGCTCCGTGCCCCCTCCTGATCACCGAATCCGAACCGCCGGGGGGTCGTGGCCGGTGGCTGCTCCGGGATCACCGGGCCGAGGTCAGTTGCTCAGCGACGGGATGGAGCCACCCTGGTTCAGCCACTCGTCCTCAAGGGCGTCGATCGTCCCGGCGTCCCGGAGCGCAGCCAGCGCATCGTTGACACAGGGGACCAGTGGGCTGCCGTCCTCGAACAGCATCCCGAGCTCCTCCGGGGTGCCATCGATCCGGGGCAGCACGCCGATGATCGAGGCGTCCGGGATCTCCACCGCCGTCACGAAGTAGGCGGTCGGCAGGTCGAGGACGATGCCGTCGACCTGGCCAGCGTCGAACGCCGCCTTGGCCGCTGCATTGTCGTCATAGACCGCGGCCTCGGTCGACGGCTCGATCTGGGTCTCGATGTAGTCGAGGCTGGTGGTGCCGATGGCGGCGCCGAGCCGGAGATCCTTGAGGTCGGCGAGCGAACCGGCCGAGGCGGCCGGCGAGTCTGCGGCGCCGATGATGGCCTGTTCGACCTGGTAGTAGCCGTCTGCGAAGTCGACCACCTCCTCACGCTCAGCCGTGATCGAGTACTGCTGGATGTTGAAGTCGTAGTCCTTCTCGCCGACCGTGATCGCCTCGTCGAACCCGGTCCGGACCCAGGTCACCTCGTCGACGCCGAGTTCGTCTGCCAGGGCGTAGACCAGGGCGCTCTCGAATCCCTGCTCGTTCGACGGCTCGTCATCGATCATCCACGGCGGGAACACCGGCTCGCCGGTGGCCACCGTCAGGGTGCCCTCGACCTTGGTCGGCAGCCCGTCGCAGGACGCGCCGTCTCCGCCGGCCTCGGTGTCTTCCGTGTCATCGCCGCAGGCCGCCGCCACGAGGGCGAGGGCCAACAGCCCGCTCATGATCCGCTTCTTCATCCGCCTGAGCCTAGCCACCGCACCCACCGGCCCGCCGAGACTTCCGTCGCAGGCCCGGCCCCGCCGTTGCCGGCCTCAGCCGGCGGCGTCGGTGACGAAGACCGGGATCTCCCGATGGGGCGCCTTCTCCTGGTACTCCGCATAGTTGCCGAACACGGCGACCGAACGATCCCACCACGCGGCCCGCTCGTCCCCGGTGACCAGCCGGGCCGTCGTCTGGAACGGCTCCGGCCCGTCCTGGACCCACACCGACGGGTCGGCGACGATGTTGTGGTACCACCCGGGGTGTTCCGGTGCCCCACCCTTGGAGGCGACAAGGGCGTACCGTCCGTCGTGCTCGACCCGCATCAGGGCGATCTTGCGGACCTTGCCGGACCGGTGGCCCCGCATCGTGACGATGATGATCGGGATGCCGGTGTCCCGCAGGGTGTTGGCCTCGGTGCCGCCCGATGCCTCGTAGGTCGAGATCTGGTCGGCTACCCAGTCCCACTTGCTCGGTACGTACTCGCCTTCGATCATGCGGCCGATGCTAACCGGCTCGGGAGCGGCCGGTCAGAACAGCGTGTCCTGGACCGCCAGCGGGTCCGGGCGGTGGTCGCCGAGGTCCAGCTCGATCCCGTACAGGGCCCCGATGTCGGACACGAACCTCGACCCGTCATCGCCGGGGCGGGCCAGGACCGCGACCCGACCACACATCGCTTCGATCCGGACGTCGTGGGCACCGGCATCGAGCCGGGACGGGTAGCGGAGCAACCGGTCCCAGATCGGAGCGCCGGCGCCGGGAAACGTCCACGGCTCCCGACTGGTCACCGTGGCCTCCGCGTCGGACGCCAGTGCGAGCAGGGCGTGGACCTCGCCGACCAGGTGGTCGAGCTTGGCCGCGAGAGCCGCGTCATCGAGCGGTGCAGCCAGTCCCGCCAGCTTGCGCTTCACCGCGACCGACTGGGCCAGGCCGAGCTTCTCGGTGACCAGGTCCTCCAGCCGCCGGACCGCGAACCCGTCGTCGACGGTCGCCACCTCGACCACCCGCCACGCTCCCTGCTCCAGCCACCGGACCCGCTTCCGACGACCGGTGCTGGTCCCGACCTTGACCGAACCGTCCCGGAATCCGGCCAGGTACAACACGTTGGTCTGGGATAGGTGGTCGACGACGGCCCGGTCCAGCTCAGCTCGATCCTTGGTGTGGGCGTGGTGGAGGCTGCCGGCCAGGGTCGCCTCGGCAACCGCGCAGCTCACGCACACCCGCTCGCCGGGCTGGGGTGGATTCTGGCAGTCGATGGAACCGCCGCCGGTTCTCGTCGGCGCACTGGTGCCGATGCAATGCCTGGTCGGGCGCTCGCCGATCCGGTAGTTGAGCGAGAGCCCGACCGCCGGGACCAGGTCCGAGGGCGAATCGGTTCCTCGGACGCGGAGCAGGCACTGGTCACCGCGGGAGGGATCCGTGTCATCCGGGACCCAGGTCATGCCGAGGATCACGCCGGGGCCCGAGCTCGGTAGGCCGGTCATGGGCGAATGGTACTCTTGGGCCATGGAGCATCCGGTGCCCGATCCCGCGAACTGGACCTGGGTCCTCGACCACCCCGATGGCGGCGCGGCCACCGCCGGTCCGACCCCGGAGGAGGTCCCGGCGCTCCTCCGGTCCAATGCCGCCGGCTTCCGGAACGCCCTCAAGCGTGGTGGGCTGGTCGACGAGCGGCCGCCCGTGCCGCCCGGTTCGCCGGTCCAGCTCTCGGCGCTGGAGTATGCGGCCCACATCCGGGACGTCTACGCCCGAGCGGCGGAACGGATCACCCGGATGATGAAGAAGAAGTCGCCGACGTTCGCCGACTGGGATCTCGACACCGGGGTCACCGAGGATCACCGGGACGAGGACCCGGATCGAGTGGCGTACGCCCTGGCGGTCAATGCCGGCAAGGTGGCGGACCTCCTCGACAAGGTTCGGGGCGACCAGTGGCAGCGGACCGCAGCCCGACCCGATGGCGCCAGTTTCACCCTGGCCGCCTTTGCGCTCGCCACCTACCACCAGGTCACCGAGCACCTGACCGTCGTCGACCAGGGCTTCGGCGCCATCCTCGAAGCCAGGAAACTGCAGCGGAAGGGCTGAGCGTCGGATGACAGACAGCATCGACGGCCTCGTCGCGCCCGAGCTGCGGATCGACGGCGGCCGGTTGGCCGACCGGCTGACCACCCTCGGCGAGATCGGAGCCATCCCAGACACCACCGGTTGCTCCCGGCTGGCGTTCACCGATGCCGACCGGGCCGGTCGGGACCTGGTACTGACCTGGATGCGGGATCTCGGCCTGTCGATCACGGTCGACGGGATCGGCAACATGGTCGGGGTGTGGACACCGGACGGGGTCGACCCGATGGTGCCGCCGGTCATGACCGGCAGCCACATCGACACGGTCCGTGCCGGGGGCCGCTATGACGGCAACCTCGGGGTCCTGGCTGGACTGGAGGTCATCGAGACGGTCGCCACCGCCGGACGGGTCCCGGCCCGGCCGTTGGCCGTGGCCGCCTTCAGCAACGAGGAGGGGGCTCGGTTCCCGCCGGACATGATGGGCTCGCTGGTCTACGTCGGCGGGATGGGGCTGGAGGAGGCCCACGCCGTCGAGGGGATCGACGGGACGACGGTCGGGGCCGAGCTGGACCGGATCGGCTACCGGGGCCCGGCACCGTGCCCCGGACTCGTGCCCCATGCGTTCGTCGAACTGCACATCGAGCAGGGCCCGGTGCTCGAGGAACAGGGTCTCACCATCGGGGTCGTCGAATCGGTGCAGGGCATCTCCTGGACCGAGGTGACGATCACCGGCCAGTCGAACCACGCCGGCACCACCCCGATGCGACTGCGCCGGGATGCCGGCTACGCCGCAGCGTCCGTTGCCGTCTTCGCTCGCGAGCTGGCGTCCCGCCTCGGCCCACCCCAGGTCGCAACCGTGGGGGCGATCGACCTCCACCCAAACCTGGTCAACGTGGTCGCGGCGACGGCCAGACTGACCGTTGACCTCCGCAACACGGACAACGACGTGCTGACCGAGGCCGAGTGGCGGCTGGCCGAGCACCTGCGGTCGGTGGCGGTGGCCGAGGGGGTCGAGATCGACACCCGCGCGCTTGCTCGGTTCGACCCCGTCGAGTTCGACCCCGCGGTTGTCGACCTGGTCGAGGAGACGGCTGGAGCGCTCGGTCACACCACACTTCGGATGCCGTCGGGGGCCGGCCACGACGCCCAGATGCTGGCCCGGGTCTGTCCGACCGCCATGATCTTCACCCCGAGCCGGGACGGGATCAGCCACAACCCGGCCGAACACACCGATGCCGCCGACCTGGTCGCCGGGGCCGACGTGTTGCTGCACACCATGCTTCGCCTGGCCGGCTGATTCAGGCCGCCCTGGTCTGGACGGTCCGACCGGCGCGTCGCCACCACCAACCGGCGCCGGCCCCCAGCGGGAGGGGCAGGACGAAGTTGCAGAACCGGAAGGCCAGGACGGCAGCAACCACCGACGCCTCCGGGGCATCGCCGACTGCGCCGAGCGCCCCGATCAACCCGACCTCCATCACCCCGAGCCCGCCCGGAGTGATCGGCAGCGCCGTGATCAGCCGCCCGAAGGCGAAGGCGGCCAGGATCGAGGCCAGGCCCAACTCGGTCCGTGGGATGTCGACCGCCCGGAGGCAGATCACAAGCAGGAGGTAGAGGTTGGCATGGCCGAACAGGGTCCAGCCGATCATCGACCGCCAGCGGGCGCCGAGCAGGGCCACGGTGTCCTGTCGGATCCCATGCAGCCGCGGGGTCCAGCCGTCGCCGATCATCGGCAGGCGATCGAGCAGCCGCCCACCGATGTCGGCGGCACTCGGTCCGGCCAGGATCACGGTCGACAGCCAGACGGCGCAGATGAACAGGACCGCGCCGATCACGGCGGCCTGGACCAGGCCGGGACCGACCGGCTGGACCAGGGCCAGCCAACCGATGGCCAGCAGTGGAAGGCCCAGCTTGACCAGGGCGTCGAGGATGCCGGTGACCACGATCGCCCGGGCGATCGGGTTCCGCTCCAGCCCGAACGATCGGAGCATCGACCACGTCAGTCCGATCGCCAGGGCGCTGCCGGCGGGCACCAGGTTGGTGACCGCGGTCGTCGCCCAGTCCATGGCCAGTGCCGGCCCGAGCCGAAGCCCGGGGAGCGCGGCCCGGAACGACAACGCCGGCGCAACCAGGTTTGCGGCGGCAACGACGGCGAGGGGGACCAGGGCGGACGGGGTCAGGCCACGGAGCTCGTCCCAGACGCTGCGGTAGGGGGCGAACCGGGGGATGGCGAAGACGAAGACGACCGCGACCACCACGGTGGCGACCAGGATCTGGATCGGCCGGCGCCCCCAGACGTCGGCGGCCACCCGGCGCAGGTCCGGAGCCACCGGTGCCGGCTAGAGGACCTCGGCCCCGTACATCTCGCCGAGTGAGTCGGCCAGCAGCTCCAGCCGCTCCCCGTCCGGCCCGAGGAAGTACAGCGAGGTCTCGTGCTCGAACAGGATCTCGACCTCGGCATCGATCAGCTTGGCCTTCAGGCGGTCCCAGGTCTCCTTGGTGACCGAGATGGCGATGTGATGGAATCCGCCGGCGACCTCGGCGTAGGACCCCAGATCCAGGCCGGGGAAGTCGAAGAACGCCAGCGCATTGCCGCTGCCGATGTCGAAGAAGAAGTGGGTCGATCCCTCAGCGTCCCGGTTCTCGAACAGCTCGGTCAGCGGGAACTCGAGGAGGTCCTGGTAGAACCGGATCGTCCGCTCCACGTCCGTCGACAACAGCGCGATGTGGTGAGCGCCCCGGGCCGAGGAGGGTGGCCGTTCGGCCGACGGGCGAAGGTAGGCGGTCCGGAGCCGGTCCCACTCCGCCGTCCGGTCTCCGCCGGTCCAGGGTCCGGTGGTTGGCTTGGCGTCGGTCTCGCTCATGGCGCCATGCTAGTGCCGCACCCCCGACGTCGCCCGATGCGGCACTCGCCGCTGCGGTCTGGGGCGATCCCGTCACCGGCGGCCCCGGTAGGGTCGGGCGGCGGTCGTTGGCATGCTTGGGGCGTGGCGTTGCGGAACCGACCCGAACTCCCCGGTGGCGAACCGGCCAGCGGCCGACCGGCCCTCGCCGCGGGCGGAGCCAGCCCGATCGGCGGGTCGGCCGACGACGCGGCCAGGGCCGCAGACCTCCGGCGGATGAAGCGGGTCGCCACCGGTCTGCTGGTGTTGGCCGCCGTGATCTTCATCGCCGCCCGGATCCTGGAGGAGGAGCAGGCGTGGGCCGGCTACGTCCGGGCCACGGCCGAGGCGGCCATGGTCGGCGCCCTCGCCGACTGGTTCGCGGTGACCGCCCTGTTCCGGCATCCGCTCGGCATCCCGATTCCCCACACCGCCATCATCCGGCGCCGCAAGGATCAGATCGGGGCCAGCCTCGGGGGCTTCGTCGAGCAGAACTTCCTGACTCGGGTCGTCATCACCGAGCGGCTGGCCGACGCCGGTCTGGCCGCCAGGCTCGGGGAGTGGTTGTCATCACCGGCCAACGCCCGCACCGTCGGGGATCGCAGCGCGGACGTCGTGCGAGGGGTCACCGAGGTCCTGGCGGACGACGTGGTCCAGTCCGGCCTCGAGGGGGTGGTGGTTTCCCGGGCCCGCGACGTCAAGGTCGCCCCGCTCGTCGGGCGGGTGATCGACGTCGCCACCGAGGGCCAGCACCATCAGACCTTGCTCGACACCGTGATCTCGACCCTCGACCGGTTCATGATCGACAACGCCTCGGCGTTCAGGAACCGGCTGACCCAGGAGTCCCCGTGGTGGGTCCCGGAGACCGTCGACGATGTGGTGTTCGACAAGATCTACTCGGCGGTCCGGCGGTTCCTGACCGAGGTGGCCGAGGACCCCCACCACGAGTTGCGGCGCGACATCGACCGCCGAGCCGCCGCCCTGGCCCAGGACCTCCGGACGTCACCGACGCTGATCGCCCAGGGTGAGGAGCTGAAGGCCGAGTTCCTGGCCCACCCGGACGTCAGGGCCTGGATCAACGATCTCTGGACCCGGATCAAGGCCGGGCTGCTCGAGGCCACCGAGGATCCGGACTCCGAGCTGCGGATCCGGTTGGAGGAGGCGCTGGTGTCCGCCGGCGAGTCGCTGCGGTCGGACCCGGAACTCCGAGAGCGGATCGACCGATGGATCATCGACGCCGTCGGCTACGTGGCCGAGGAGTTCCGGGGCGAGGTGTCGGAGCTGATCGCCACCACCGTCCAGCGGTGGGACACCGAGGAGACGTCGGACCGGATCGAGCTCCAGGTCGGCCGCGACCTCCAGTTCATCCGGATCAACGGGACCCTGGTCGGCGGCCTGGCCGGCCTGGTGATCTACACCGTCTCCGAGCTGCTGGTCGGCTGAGGCTCCTCGGTCCCGAGGTACCCGGCGTCCAGGACCAGCGGTTCGGTCGGTAGGCGATCGAACCGGAACCGGTCCAGCAGGTCGATCGGGGCGATCGGGCGCCCATCGACGGTCTCGTCCGGTTCGCACAGCCCGAGGGTCGAGGCGAGGTACCTCGTGACCTCGGCCGGCGACTCGCCGAGGGCCGCCCGGTCGGCCAGGGTGACCGAGCCGTGGCGTTTCGCCAGCCGGTCACCGGTCGGGGCCAGCACCAGCGGGACGTGGGCGTGGTCGGGGGCCGGTAGGCCGAGCAGCTCGTAGAGCAGGAGGTGGCGGCCCGTCGACGGCAGCAGGTCATCGGCCCGGATGACCTGATCGACGCCCTGGGCCCCGTCGTCGACAACCACGACCAGGTGGTAGGCCGGGGTCCCGTCGTTCCGCCTGATCACGAAGTCATCGAGCGTCACCTCGGTCCGGCCGGCGACCAGGTCGACGAAGCTCCTGGTCAGGCCGTCGGCTCGGAGTCGCAGCGCCGGGTTCCTGGTCCTCGCCCGATCTGACCGCTCCCGAGTGGACAGCTGGCGACAGGTCCCGGGGTAGGTGTGGCCGGCGTGACCGGTCCGGTCGTTCGGGGCTGCGACCGCCTCTCGGATCTCCCGCCGGCTGCAGAAGCAGGGGTAGACCGCATCGTCGGCGATCAACCGGTCGAGGATCTCGTCGTACCGCTCGGTTCGCTCCGATTGGCGGATGACCGGCGGATCCCAGTCGAGCCCGATCGCCGCCAGGTCGTCGGTCTGGGTCCCGTAGTGCTCCGCCCGCACCGCTCCGGCGTCAAGATCTTCGAAACGAAGCAGAAACCTCGGTTGCCCGGATTCGGTCGGCTCGGCCGATCGGGCGGCGAGCCAGGCCACCAGTGCGGTGCGGAGATTCCCCAGGTGGAGGCGCCCGGTCGGGCTCGGCGCGAATCGGCCGACCGTCATCGACCGCCGCTCGACGAGTTAACACGCACGAAACATTCCGGAAACAACGCTGCACCACTCCTTGGACAAGATGCCACCAGCCGATCGTCGGCGAATGCGCTCTGGAGGATGGGTTAGGTGGACCTCAATACCGTAGATGCGGCCTGGATTCTTGTCTCGGCCGCCCTCGTCTTGTTCATGGTGCCGGGACTGGCGCTGTTCTACGGCGGGATGAGCCGCTCCAAGAACATGCTCAACATGTTGATGATGAACATGGTCTGTCTCGGCATCGTCCCGGTCGTGTGGATCACGGTGGGCTACACGCTGTCGTCCACCGGCTCGAACGCCTGGATCGGGGGGTTCGACAACATCTTCCTCGACGGGGTCGACCTGGTGGCCGAGGACGGCTCCAGCCCGCTCCTCGGCGTGTTCTTCGCCCTCACCTTCGCCAGCATCACCCCGGCCCTGATCTCCGGTGCGGTCGCCGACCGCCTGAAGTTCTCGGCCTGGGTCGTCTTCGTCCCGCTGTGGCTGCTGCTGGTCTTCGTCCCGGCCTGGGCCTGGGTCTTCCGCCCGGAGGTCGGCTTCCTGACCGAGCGGGGCAGCCTGGACTTCGCTGGCGGCACCGTGGTCCACGTCGCCGCCGGGGCCGCCTCCCTGGCCCTGGTCATGGTGCTCGGGCCCCGCAGGGGGTGGCCGACCGAGCCGATGCCGCCCCACAGCCTGCCCCTGACCATGCTTGGGGCCGGGATCCTGTGGTTCGGCTGGTTCGGGTTCAATGCCGGCTCGGCGTTCGACGTCTCGATCACCACCATCCAGGCGTTCGTCAACACCTTCATCGCCGCCGCCGTCGCCATGCTGTCCTGGCTCCTGGTCGAGCGGATCCTGGACGGCCACGCCACCTCGCTCGGGGCAGCTTCCGGCATCGTGGCCGGCCTGGTCGGTATCACCCCCGGCGCCGGCTTCATGGGCACCTGGGGCGCCATGCTGGTCGGCCTGGCCGCCGGTGTGCTGTGCGCCCTGGCCGTCCGGTTGAAGTTCCGCTCCGGCTACGACGACGCCCTCGACGTCGTCGGCGTCCACATGGTGGGCGGCCTCGTCGGCGGCATCCTGATCGGCTTCACCGCCGACTCCACCGTGTTCGGTGAGCAGAACGAGGCCAACGACGGGCTCTTCGCCGGCGGCGGCGCCGACTTGTTGGTCGAGCAGATCTTCGCCAACGTGTTCGTGATGGTGTTCGCCTTCGTGGCCACCTACGTCATCGCCCGGGCCCTCGACGCCGTCCTCGGCCTCCGGGTCAGCGAAGAGGCCGAACAGACCGGTCTCGACAAGGCGATCCACTCGGAGTCGGCCTACTCCTAGGCCCCGCCACAACGTCGAACGAGGTCCGGCCCTCCCACTGCGGGGGCCGGACCTCGGCGCGCCCGGACTCAGCTCGACAACAGCTCGGTCGGCAGCTGGCCGTCGACGCTCACCACCCGCACCGACTCGCTGTACAGCCACCCCACCTGGCCGTAGGCGTCGCATACGCAGATCATCGTGTACTCGCCCTTCTCCCGATTGGGCGCCAGGCTGCCCAGCAGCACGTGGGGCGACACGGCGTTGTAGGCGCCGAACCCGGCGCCGAGCAGGACGTAGCGGTTGCCGGAGGTGACTTCTTCAACGATGGTTGCCATGGGCTCGACACTACGTCCGCCACCGGGTCGGGCGAGGGCGGCGCCGGGTCGTCGAGAACGTGAGCGGGTTTGCCCTCCACGCAGCGGCCGTGGCGGCAATACTCGGCGGATGACCAAGATCAGTTTCGTCGGTGCCGGCTCGTCGGTGTTCGCCAAGAACCTCCTGGGCGACGTCCTGAGCTTCCCCGAGTTGGCCGAGGCCACGATCAGCCTCTACGACATCGATGCCGAACGGCTCCGGACCTCGGAGATCGTGGCCCACAAGACGGCGACGGCGCTCGGCGTCGACCCGACGATCGAATCGACCACCGACCGGAGCGAGTCGCTCGACGGCGCCGACTACGTGATCACGATGTTCCAGGTGGGCGGCTACGAGCCGTCGACCGTGGTCGACTTCGAGGTGCCGAAGCGCTTCGGTTTGGAGCAGACGATCGCCGACACCCTGGGCGTGGGTGGGATCATGCGCGGCCTGCGCACGATCCCGGTGCTGCTCGACCTGGCCCGGGAGATGGAGGAGCGCTGCGGTGACGCCACGCTCCTTCAGTACGTGAACCCGATGGCCATGAACTGCTGGGCCCTCGATCGGGCGACGTCGATCGAGACGATCGGGTTGTGTCACAGCGTGCAGCACACGGCCGCCAACCTGGCGGACGACATCGGGGTGCCGATCGAAGAGGTCTCCTACCGCTGCGCCGGGATCAATCACATGGCCTTCTACCTGGAGTTCGAGCACCGGACCGACGGCGGCCCAGTCGACCTGTACCCCCGGCTCCGGGAGTTCGCCGCCACCCAGCCTGCGCCGTTGCGGGGGAGCGCCGCCCGCACCGACGGCGGGATCGCCGGGCTGAGCGACGCCGTCCGCTACGACATGCTCAAGCGGCTCGGCTACTTCGTCACCGAGTCGAGCGAGCACTTCGCCGAGTACGTGCCGTGGTTCATCAAGCGGGACCGGCCCGACCTCATCGACCGGTACGGCGTCCCGATCGACGAGTACCCCCGCCGCTGTGAGCGGCAGATCGCCCGCTGGGACGACATGCGGGCGGAGCTGGAGTCGCCCGACGCCGCGCTGTCGGTGGAATCGAGCGGCGAGTACGGGGCGGGGATCATCCACAGCATCGAGACCGGCGAACCCCGGGTGGTCTACGGCAACGTCCCCAACGCCGGACTGATCGACAACCTCCCCGAGGGGTGCTGCGTCGAGGTGCCGTGCCTGGTCGACTCCAACGGCATCCAGCCGACCCGGATCGGGGCGCTGCCCCCGCAGTTGGCGGCGTTGATGCAGACCAACGTCAACGTGCACGCCCTGGCCGTCGAGGCCGCACTCACCGGCAGGCGGGAGCACGTCTACCACGCCGCCATGCTCGATCCCCACACCGCGGCCGAGCTCGACCTCGACCAGATCTGGGAGCTGGTCGACGCCCTCCTCGACGCCCACGGCTCCTGGATACCGGAGCTGACGTAGGAGACTGCTGAGCAACACATGCCGGACGTTCGCCAGCCAGCCATCCGCCCACTCTGCGTCCTCGATTCCGCCATAGCGCTCAAGAGCTGTGGCGAAACCTGCGTCCTTGATTGGTCGGCGTCTGACAGGCGAACGTCTCACCGGCATTGCTCAGCAGTCTCCTAGCGCGTGCGCCTCCGGCGGGACCGTCGCTCCGGCATCCTCAACGACCGGTGACCAGGGCACAATGAAGCCGTGATCACCGAATTGACCTCGCTGCAGGCCGGTCAGCCGATCGTGTTCGACGGCAACCGGGTGACGACCGTTCCCGACGACCTGGCCGCCGCCTTCACCGCCGGCGACCGCCTGGTCGTGGTGGCCGACTCGGGGGCCCTGCTCCACATTCCCGCCGCCGAGTGGGACGTGGCCGCCGGGGCCGTCGGTCGGGCCTACCGCGCCTTCGGCGCGCTGGGTGCGGTCGACGACGACGCCATCACCGCCTTCTACCACCAGTTCGCCGATCGGTTGGCCGACGACGAGGTGTTCGCCCCGATCGCCGAGGCCAACGCCGCCGACGTGATCTCGGCCCGGGACCGTGGTCGATCGACCACCCGCCTCGAGCTGAGCGACACGATGCGCAACGACATGATCGAGGGCCTCCGCCTGTGGGCCAAGGCCCCCTCCGGTCGCAACGCCGTGGTCGACACCGTCACCCACGACGGCTGGCGCCTCGAGCAACGGGTGGCCGGCCTCGGGGTGGTCGGCTTCGTGTTCGAGGGGCGGCCGAACGTGTTCGCCGACGCCTGCGGGGTGCTGCGCAGCGCCAACACGGTCGTGTTCCGCAACGGGTCCGCCGCCCTGGGCACGGCCCGGGCCATCGTGAGCCACGCCCTCGACCCGGCGCTGGCCGCCGCCGGCCTGCCCGAGGGTTCGGCCAGCCTGGTCGACTCCGCCGCCCATGCCGCCGGGTGGGCGATGTTCTCC
>JBCCFN010000008.1:0-39084 GCA_039029715.1 Actinomycetota bacterium
GACGTTGCGACGACGACGAAGCCTAGGGAAGGCTATGGTACGACCAGATCAGCCCAACATCACATAACGATGTCACTTGCCGTAATAATAGCAGTATGCATCGGCCGCATACACGGGACGACCACGCCGCTTCCGGTGGCCACCGCGCCGCTGTCGCCGGGGGGCGCGTCGCCGCCGTCTGGCGGTGCTGCGCCGTCCGCCGGTGGTTGATCGGCGCCGGCTTGGCTGCCGGCTCCGTCTCCGGTGTCGGTGCTCGCCGACTCGGCCGCTGCGGTGTCGGTGGCGGCGTCCTCGGCCACTGCGGTGTCGCTTGCGCTCTCGGTCTCGTCCGAGCCGCAGGCGGCGGCCACCAGGGCCAGCGCAGCCACGATGGCCAGGGCGACGATTCGGGTCCGGGTTCGAGCCCGGGTGGGGGAGGGGGTTGGGGCTTCGTGATTCATGCCGTCATCGTCGGCCGGGAACCCGTGAATTCGCTGTGAACCGGCGCACAGACTTGTCACAGGTTGGCTAGGACTCGACGACCCGGCCCGCCGGCAGGGCGAGGATGAACGTTGCGCCACCCCCATCGGTCGGCTCGACATGGACCGTGCCGCCGTGCTGCTCCGCAATCTGCCTGGTCAGGGCCAGCCCGAGGCCGGCGCCGCCGGCCCCACGACGACTGCGGGACCGATCGCCGCGCCGGAACGGTAGGAAGAGCCCCTCGGCGTCGGCCGGGTCGATGCCCGGCCCCCGATCGACGACCCGGATCTCGACCGTCCCGTCGCCCCCCGGCAACCCATCGGCCGGCCCGTCGACCGTGATCACGAACGACACCGGCGACCCGGCCGGTGTGTGGTGGCCGGCGTTGGCCCCGAGGTTGAGCACCGCCTGGTGCAGCCGGTGCGGGTCACCGATGACGGCAAGCGTCCCCCGGTCCGGCCCGTCGACGGTGATCGCTCGATCCGGGTTGGCGGCCCGCAGGTCGTCGGCCACCGCCTCGACCACGGCGGCCGGGTCGACCGACTCTCGCACGTCCGGTCGGCGGACCAGATCGAGCAGGTCGACGACCAGTTGGTGGAGCCGATCGCTCTCGTTGCCGATCCGCTGCATGGCCCGGTCCAGGTCCTGTTCGGCGAGCATCCCCGAGGCGTACAGATCGCTGTAGCCCTTCACCGCGGTCAGGGGGGTCCGGAGCTCGTGGGAGGCGTCGGCCAGGAACCGGGACATGTCATCGGCTGCCTGCTGGGCCTCGGTTGCCGCCCGTTCCCGTTCGGCGATGGTGACCCGGAGCCGGTCGAGCATTCGATCGAGGTCACCGGTCAGGGCCACGATCTCTCGCGAGCCGCGAGGTCGGCGGCCCGCCGGCCCGATCGAGGTGCCGAGTTCCCCTGCGGCGATGCGGTGGGCGGCGTCGCTGAGGTCGGTCACGGGTCGAGCGACCCGGGCGGCGATCAACCACACGGCGATCGCCTGGGCTGCCAGCAGCCCGAGCCCGCCGACTAGCAGGTTTCGGCGGAGGCTGGCCACCGACGCGTCGAGCTGGTCGAGGGGGAAGGCGGCAACCCCGATCTGGCCGTCACGCACCGGTCGGGTCAGCACCCGGTACCGGGGATCGCCGTCGATGGTCGTTGCCCCGGCTGCGGCTGCGACCAGCGGTGCCAACTCGGCTTCGGTGAGGTCGCCTGCGTTCGGTGTCTGAGCCAGGACCTCGCCCTCCGGTGACAGCAGGAACAGCGTGGGATTCTCCGGCCCATCCGTCGCCTCCGCCCCGCCGTCTGGCCGGGGTGCCGGGGCCCGACCGTCGAACCGGCCGGCCTCGGCCGCAATGGCCCGAGTCAGCTCGTCATCGACCCGGGCCAGCAGATCGGTCCGGACCCCGCGCTCGACGTACAGGCCGAGGGCGACCACGCCGACCACCAGGATGCAGGCGATCGGGGCCAGGAGCAGCCACCGAAGCGGGAGCGGCCGACCCGCCGGTCGATCGGTCATCCGTTGTCGGCCCGGAGGACGTAGCCGGCACCCCGTTTGGTGTGGATCAGGGGGCGGCGCCCGTCATCGATCTTTCGCCGCAGATAACCGATGTACAGCTCGACCACGTTGTCGCTGCCGTCGTAGGCGTAGTCCCAGACGTTGACCAGGATCTGGGCCTTCGACACCACGGTCCCGGCGTTGGTCATCAGATAGTGGAGCAGACGGAACTCGGTCGGTGACAGGTCGATCCGCTGTCCGGCCCGGCGGACCTCCTGGCCGGCGGGATCGAGGCTCAGGTCATCGACGCTGACCAGATCTGACGGGCCGGCCCGTCCGGAGCGACGGAGGATGGCGGCGACCCGCAGCACCAGCTCGTCGACGCTGAACGGCTTGGTCAGATAGTCGTCGCCACCGGTGACGAACCCGGCGATCCGGTCCTCGGCCTCGGCCCGAGCGGTCAGGAACAGCACCGGCACGAACCGGCCCTCGTCCCGGAGCCGTCGGCAGACCTCGTACCCGTCGATGCCCGGCATCATCACGTCCAGCACGATCAGGTCGAACGCCCCGGCCCGAGCCGTCTCCAGCCCGTCTATCCCGTTGTCGGCCTGGGTCACGGTGTGGCCCTGATACCGGAGGGCGGTGGCGACGACGTCGTTGATCGACGCCTCGTCCTCGACCACGAGGATGTGCGCTCCCGGAGCTGTGGCAACCATGGTCCCAGTGTGGTCGGCCACGCTGTGGGTTTGCTGTGAACGGTCCGGGAATCGATCGCCAGGCGCCAGGACCCGGGTCGCTCTCACCGACACGGCCGGCGTCAGCGACCGACCGGTGCCCCGATGTCGTGGCGGGCGGCCGCCAGCTCGGACTGGAGCCGGTGCTCGTCGTAGCGGCTGAAGAACCAGGCCGCCACCAGGTACAGGACCGCGCCGGTGACCCCGGTCAGGCGGACCCCGAGGTCGTCACCGACATCTCGCCCGAACTGGAGCAGCAGGGCGAAGACGACGACGCCGGCGGTCGTCGAGAGCTTCTGGAGGAAGGTCCGGGTCGCGTAGAACATGGCGGCCTGTGACTGGCCGGTCTCCAACGTCGAGTGCTCTGCGATGTCTGCCAGGATCCACTGGGGCATGATGCTGAGAATGGCGAAGGGGACGGCGAAGATCAGGACCGGGATCACGACCTGGACGTAGGGCAGCGAGTCGGCGAGGCCGAGCACCGAGATCGTGCTGAACACCCCGGCCCCGATGCAGAACGCAACGATCGTCAGCCGCTTACCGCCCCGGAGCCGTCTACCGAGGGCGGAGACCACAGGAAACAGGAAGATCGATACCACCACCATTGCCAGCAGCAACACGGTGGATACCCACTCCTCCAGCTCGACCAGGACGGTGATGTAGAACAGCAGGCCGGTCTGGATCAGGGCCAGCCCACCGAAGTAGGCGAAGTCGGCGGCCGCATAGAACCGGAAGAACCGGTTGCCGAGCACGAACCGGACCGCAGGGATGAGGGGCATGGTCGATGGCTCATGGGCGGAGGCCCACCGCGGCTCGTCCAGGGTCAGGACCGGGACGATCATGAACACCAGGCCGATGGCGCAGGTGATCCCGGCCGCGGCCTGCCACGCTCGATAGGTGCCGAGCGACTCCTCGAGCAGGCCGGCGGTGAACAGGGTGAAGGCGGCGATCACCAGCCCGAGGGCCCAGGCCAGCGAGGTCCAGGTCGACAGCCGGAGCCGCTCCATCGGGGAACGGCCGAGATCGGCGACCAGGGCGAAGGCCGGGGTGACATAGGCGGTCAGGGCGACGTACAGGACGACCTGGACGCCCAGGAGCCACACGATGTTCCAGCCGCTCTCCCGTTCGACCGGCGGGACGAACATGAGCCAGGTGGCGATGGCGGCGGGGACCATCCCGGCGGCCATGAACGGGATCCGCCGCCCCCGACGGTGTGTGCTGCTGTCCGACCGGGAGGCGATCAGTGGGTCGGTCACCGCATCGGTGAACCGACCGGCGGCGGCGATCAGGGCCACGACGTTGAGGATGCCGAGCACGGTGGCATCGCTCACCAGGCTCGGCAGGCCGGCGGTGTCCGGCGGGAGATAGAAGAACACCAACAGGGTGTTGATCAGGTTGAGCAGGGTCGACATACCGAGATAGCCGGCGGCCAGGCCGAGCACCACCGAACGAGGCAGGGCCGGCCCATCGTCAGGAGCTGCCCCGGTGCCGTTGCCGGTGCCGGCCGTCGGCTGGTCGTTGGCTGTCGTCGACATGTCGGAGTCCCCCATGGTGAGGGCCCGAGGGTAGGGCACCGGCGCCGAGGGAGGCCACCCTGGTGGCGGCTGTGCTCGGGTGCCTGGAATGACCGTGTCGACACCGTTACAGTTTTGTAAGCATGCATGTTGCATCGGCGGAGGAGACGGCGGCCTCTCACCGAGCGGTCGGCAGGCCGGGCCTCCACCCGTGCGACCGCGACGGCGAGTGGTACGCCCTGGACCACGAGGCCCGGTGGCGCCGTCGTCGTGACGGCGCGCCTCGCCGCGGTCCGGGCCGGTTCAAACCCCCGGCGTTCGTGGCGACCGCCCTCCTCCTGGCGCTTGCCGCCAACGGCGCCCTCGCCTCCACCGACACCACCGCGGCGGAGTCCACGGATACCACGGCGGCGGAGTCCACGGATACGACCGAGGTGGAGTCCACGGATACCACGGCGGAGTCGACGGATACCACGGCGGCGGAGTCGACGGACACGACCGAGGTGGACGCCACCACCGACAGTACCGAGGCCCCGTCGACCGACCCACCGCCGACGACCGCAGCGCCAGGGACCGAGCAGGAACGGGAGCAGCTGGAAGCGGCCGAGTCTGCGAAGGAGCTGGAGCTCGATGCGGCAAACGCCCGCCTCGGTGTGCTCACCGAGGCGCTCGCCGCCCTGCAACAGGACGTCGAGACCCAGTCGGCCGAGGTCGACATCGCCACCCGTCGGCTCTTGACCGCCGAGGCCGATGTCACGGCGGCGGAGGAGGACGTGGTCCAGCTGGAGGCCATGGTCGTCGAACTCGAGGTCGGGCTCCAGGACCAGGCGATCCGGTCGTTCAAGGGTGAGGTGATCGACGGCATCGCCATCGAACTCGGCCGCAACCCGAACCAGGCCATTCGGATGCAGGCCATGCTTGCCAAGGCCACCGAGTCTGACATCGACTACGTGAACGAGCTGTCATCGGTCCGTGAGGATCTGCTCGGGCGACGGGCCGATGCCGAACGTGCGGCGGCGGTGGCCGAGGAGTCCCGTGTGGAGAGCGAGGCGCAGCTGGCGGCGCTCGAGGAGGACCAGCAGGCCCAGTTCGAGCTGGCCGCCGCGGCCGAGGATCGCCTCGACCACCTGCTGACCGAGCGGGCCGCACTGGCCCGGCTCGGCGCCGAATACGACCAGGGCGCGGATGAGGCGGCGCTGGTCCAGCAGCTCGCCGCCTCCCCGCAACCGGAGCGACAGCCGTCGACGACCTCGATCAACCCGGCGACCATCACCGAGAGCGACATCCGCCTGGCCGGCAACGGGATCGAGGTCCACGTCTCGATCGTCGAAGACATCCGCCGGCTCCTGGCTGACGCCGCCGCAGACGGGGTGGAGCTGGCCGGGGGCGGCTACCGGGACTCGGCCGGCCAGATCGCGGCCCGCCGGAACAACTGCGGCACCTCCAACTACGCCATCTACGAGATGCCATCCAGCCAGTGCCGGCCCCCGACGGCCCGGCCCGGCCGGTCGATGCACGAGCAGGGCAGGGCCATCGACTTCACCTACAACGGCCGGCTGATCCGCAGCCGGTCCGGCCCCGGTTGGGAGTGGCTGCAGGCCAACGCCGCCAAGTACGGCCTGTTCAACCTGCCGAGCGAGCCCTGGCACTGGTCGACGAACGGTCGATGATCGGGCTGCCCGGCCGGCAGGAATGTCGGTCGGCGGCCCGCTGAAACTACGATTCGGGGCAACGGAATCGCCGAAGGGGGCGTCTGATGCAGGTCGAGATTCGAGGGCGGGCCGACTCCGCGCTACCGGTCGACGACGCCCACCCGTACCGCAGCGGGCCGTGGCGACCGCAGGTCACCGAGTACGACGCCTGGGACCTCGACGTGATCGGCGAGATCCCGGAGGATCTCAACGGGGTGTACCTCCGCAACACCGAGACCGCCCTGTTCGAGCCGATCAAGCGATACCACCCGTTCGACGGGGACGCCATGCTCCATGCCATCTCGTTCGAGAACGGCGAGGCCCGGTACGCCAACCGATTCGTCAGGACCGACGGCTTCCTGGCCGAACAGGAGGCCAAGCAGAGCCTGTGGGCCGGCATCGCCGAGCACCCGTCGAACGCCATCGCCGAGTCCGGCCGCGGGGCCCGGACCATGATGAAGGACAATGCGAGCACCGATGTGGTGGTCCACGGTGGACAGGCGCTCGCCAGCTTCTACCAGTGCGGGGACCTCTATGCCCTCGATCCCCGGACCCTGGCCGACCAGGGCCGGGCCAGTTGGGACGGTCGGTTCCCGCCGGAGGGGGTGTCCGCTCACCCCAAGGTCGATGAGCACACCGGCGAGCTGCTGTTCTTCAACTACTCGACCCAGGCGCCATACATGCACTACGGCGTGGTCAACGCCGAGCGGGAACTGGTGACCTATGTCGACATCCCGCTCCCCGGTCCTCGGCTGCCCCACGACATGGCGTTCACCGAGCACTGGTCGATCCTCAACGACCTGCCGCTGTTCTGGGATCCGAAGGCGTTGGCAGACGGCTACTACGCCAACCGGTTCCACCGGGACCTGCCGAGCCGCTTCGCCCTGATCCCCCGCCACGGAACCACCGAGGACATCCGCTGGTTCGAAGCCGATCCGACGTTCGTCCTCCACTGGACCAACGCCTACGAGGACGGCGACGAGGTGGTGCTGGAGGGCTTCTTCCAACACAACCCGACCGCCCGGGGGATCGAGCGGGCACCAGCGGAGTTCAAGGGGTTCGAGACCCTCGACATGAACGTGCTCCAGGCCCGTCACCACCGGTGGCGGTTCAACCTGGTCACCGGGGCCACCACGGAGGAGCAGCTGAGCGACACCGTGGCCGAGTTCCCGATGATCAACGGCCGCCATGCCGGCCGCCGGCACCGCTACGCCTACCTGACCCTGGCGGCCGAGAATCTGTTCGCCTTCGAGGGCCTGGTCAAGCACGACGTCGAAACCGGGACCGAGGAGGTGATCCGTTTCGGTGACGGGGTCTACCTCAGCGAGACGGTGATGGCCCCCCGGGACGGCTCGACCGCCGAAGATGACGGCTACCTCGTCACCTTCACCACCGACATGGGCAACGACCGCTCCGAGTGTGTGATCCTAGACGCCGCTCGTCCGACCGATGAGCCGGTGGCCCGGATCCGCCTGCCGGAGCGGATCTCCTCCGGCACCCACGCCACCTGGGCCCCGACCGCCGCACTCTGATTCCTTCGGATTCGACCGTCGGGTTTCGGTCCGGCGCGACGATGGGGAGGGTATGGCACCGGCATCCGCCCCTGAACCGGACCACGGTTCGGCCCTCCTCGAGGTCTATGACCACGCCCTCCCCGAGGTCCACGGCTACCTGCTTCGCCGCTGCCGGGGCCGGCAGCTCGCCGAGGACCTGACCTCTGAGACCTTCCTGGCCGCGGTGGCTGCCATCCGGGCCGGCAAGGTCGAGCGGGTGACGGTGGCCTGGCTGATCGGTATCGCCAGACACAAGCTGGTCGATCACTGGCGACGAGACGAGCGGGAACAGCGGCGGCTCACCGCGGTCGCCGGCCTGGCCGAAGATCGTCACGATCGGTGGGACGAGGTCCTCGACCGCCGGGTGTCAGGCGACGTCCTGGCCGCCCTTGCGCCGCAGCATCGGGCGGCACTGACCCTGCGCTACGTCGACGGCCTGCCGGTGGCCGAGGTCGCCGCTCACCTGGAGCGGACCGTCAAGGCGACCGAGGCGTTGCTCACCAGATCGAAGGCGGCGTTCAGGAGAACCTACGCCGAGCACGGAGGTGGGGCCGATGACTGATCAGACACCCGATCCGGTGGCCGAGGCCCTCGACGGCCTGTACGACGATGCCACCACGCCGGCCCCCCGAGCCGACTTCGCCCGGGAGCTCCGGGCCCGGGTCGTCCGGGCCCTCGCCGGGGACGACGATCCGACCGGATCGAACCAGACCGAACCATCGACGAAGGAGACCACCGTGAACCACGGCTCGCTGTTCTACTCGACCCTGCCCGCCCCCGATCTGGAACGGACGGCCCGGTTCTACCGCGGCCTGTTCGGCTGGAACCTGCAGCGGGGGGCCAACGGCTATCACGTTGCAGACGTCTACCCGCCGATGGGTCTGGCGTCCGGTGATGGTGCACCCCAGGTCTGGATCGAGGTGGCCGAGGTCGCCCCGGTGATCGAGCGAATCCGGGAGCTCGGGGGCACCGCCGAGGATCCGGTGACCTACGACTCGGGCGAGTACTCGGCCTGCGTCGACTCCCAGGGCGTCCGATTCAACGTCCAGGTCCCAGCCGACGGCTACCGTCAGCCGGCCCGCCGCTCGACCGAGGCTGGCGAGCTGTTCTACTGGACCCTCCCGGCCCCGGACGCTGTCCTGGCCAAGACGTTCTACACCGACCTGTTCGGTTGGGAGTTCGGCGATCCCGGAAGCGCCGGAGGCATGCACGTCGAGAACCGGCTCCCGGACGGCGGCCTGGGCGGTGGTCGGGAGGGGACCGGCCCCGAGCTGTTCTTCCGGGTCGATGACCTGGATGCCGCCATGGCCAAGGTCGTCGAACTCGGCGGGACCGCGATGGCGGCCGGTGAGGGAGACGAGGGGCGACACGCCATGTGCACCGACGACCAGGGGGTGCCGTTCGGCATCTCGGAGCCGGCCCCAGGGGCCTAGCTGTACCGAGCGGGCCGAGCCGTCGCCCCGGCCGTTCATCGGCCGGTGGTCTGCCCGGTGGAGCAGCCAGGACTGGAGGCCGAAGCCGAGGTGCGGTAGACCGGAGCGGTGACCGAGCCGGAGGACGTCTGACGTTGGCCGCCGTCGACCCCGCTGTCCTGGAGATGCCAACCAGCCCCGACCCTGGCCTGATGCCGCCGTACCAGCGGTTGCTGCCTTGGATCCGAGCCGAGGTCGACGGTCTGACCGATGCCCAGCTCGACCTTGACGACGACCATCCCGATCGGGAGTGGTTGTGGTGGTCGATCCGCCGGCAGGTCTCCCACATCGGTTGGGACGCCCTGGTGTTCGCCCATCGCCGCTGTGCCCATCTGCTGTGGCCGGACGGGGACGAGCCGTCGCCGATCGTCTGGGCCGACCATCATCTCGGCTCGGGGATGAAATACGACCGGCGGCTCGATGAGGACCGGTTCTGGGCCGTGCCGGACCTGCTGGACAAGATCGAGCTCGGCAACGGGTGGCTGGAACGGGTGGTGACCGAGCAGCCGATCGACCGGCTACGGGGCGACGTCACCAGCATCCGCGGCACCGATTTCTGGGCCTACGTGATCACCACCCTGCCTCGGGGCGCCGGACCGGACCCCGAGCGGCGAGGCTTTCTCCGGTACACGCTGGAGGGTTCCCTGTGGATGGTGTTCTACGAACAGCTGTCCCACATCCGGACCATCCAACGGATCAAGGCCCACCAGGGCCTGCCGGCCGTCGTCGAGCTGCCCCGGGTCGGGTACCTTCGGCTCCCCGAGTTCTGGGGGGAGACCGATCGCAACGGACCGTCGATGGCCCGCCTCGCAACCGAGCCGTGACCGCCACACGGACCCGCCGATGACGTCCCGGCTGGTGTTGGCCACGATCGTGGTGATCGCCCTCCTGATCGGGGGCAACTTCACTGCGCTCAAGTTCGCCCTCGACCACACCACCCCGCTGCTGCTGGCCGGGATGCGGACCGTGATCGGCAGCTCGTTCCTGATCGGCCTGGCCCTCCTGCGGGGCGAACGGCTACCGACTCGGCCCCGGGACCTGGCCAACATCTTCGCCGTCTCGCTGAGTATCACGACGATCTCCAGCGGGTTGCTTGTCATGGGCGTCAGCCGGGTCACCGCCGGACTGGCTTCGTTGATCGCCGGAACCATGCCGCTGTTCACGGCGGTGCTGACCGTCGTCCTGCTCCGCACCACGGTGTCTCGGACCGGAGTGATCGGGCTGGCGGTCGGTTTCGTCGGCACGGTGGTGTTGGCGTCGCCGTCCCTCGGCGGGAGCAGCGCTGCGGTCGGTGTCGGGTTGTTGGTCCTGTCGGCCCTGGCCTGGGCGTTCGGGAACGTCTACATGAAGTGGCAGGACTTCTCGTCGGTCAGCCCGGTCATGCTGGTCGGGGTCCAGTTGGCCATGTCGGCATCGGTCCTGATCCCGGTCGCCCTTGTTGCCGAAGGTACGGCGGACACCGACTGGTCGACCGGTCTGCTGTACCCCCTGCTGTATGCGGCGATCCCGGCCAACGCCGTGACCTTCGCCCTGCTGGCCACGGTTGCGACCAGGGCCACCCCGACCCAGGCTGCGGCGTCGGCCTATCTGGTTCCGGTGTTCGGCGTGACCTTCGGCTGGCTGATCCGGGACGAGCGGCTCGGTCTGGCCGAGGGGCTCGGCGGTATCCTGATCGTCGTCGGGGTCTACCTGGTCGTGACCGCTGCGGCCCGAACCGCGTCGGCGGCCCCGGCCAGCCAGCCGGAGGTGCCGAGCCGTTGACCGAACCCGCCCCCCGAACATCGGTCCCGATCATCGACCTGACCGGCGCCTCGGCCGAGCACCCGCCGGCCCCTGTCGTTGACGGCATCGGCACCGCCGCCGCCGAGCTGGGGTTCTTCCAGGTGGTCGGCCACGGGATCCCGGACCGGTTGATCGCCGAGGTCTGGGCCATGACCCGGGCATTCTTCGCGCTCCCGGCCGCGACCAAGCGCTCGCTGCAGCGGACCAGGGAGAACAGCCGGGGATACTACGACCGCGAGCTGACCAAGAACCGGCGGGACCGCAAGGAGGTGCTCGACATCGCACAGGTTCCGTTCCCCGAGGCGGGCGACGACGACCCACGAAACCATCAACCGGTCGACGGCCGGAACCAGTGGCCGGATCTGCCAGGGTTCCGGGACACCATGGTCGCCTACCTCGCGGCGTGCGAGTCGTTGTCGCTCGACCTGCTCGCCGCCTTCTCGGTCGGCCTCGGTGAGCGCCCAGATCGCCTCCGGGAACACTTCGGACCGGGACACTCCAGCTTCGTCAGGCTCAACCACTATCCGCTCGACGACCCGTTGACCGCCGCCGAGTCGGCCGCGGTGACGCCGCTCGGTGACATGGCGCTTCATCATCACAGCGACGCCGGTGCGCTGACGGTGTTGCTGCAGGACGAGGTCGGCGGGCTCCAGGTCATGGACGGTGACCGGTGGATCGACGTGCCCCCCATCCCCGGCGCCCTCGTCATCAACACCGGCGACATGATGCAGGTCTGGTCGAACGATCGATACCGGGCGGCGCTCCATCGGGTCCGCCCGATCACCGACCGGGCTCGGCTGTCGCTGCCGTACTTCTTCAATCCGTCCTACGGCACCGACTACGCCCCGCTACCGGGGTCGATCGCCACCGGCGATGTGGCCCACTACCGGTCGATCAACTGGGGAGACTTCCGTCAGGCCCGAGCCGACGGCGACTACGCAGACTACGGGGCGGAGATCCAGATCTCGGACTTCCGGACCGTCGGCGGCTGAACGGCCGGTCAGCGGCCGAGTTCGACCAGGATCCGGTCGTAGCCCCGCAGGACCATCCGGTCCCGGATCGGTGGCTCCTCGGCCAGGGTCAGCGTCCGGAATCTCGACACCAGCGAGCCGAGGGCGATCTGGCCCTCGATCCGGGCCAGGGCCATTCCCAGACAGTGGTGGATGCCACCCCCGAACGACAGGTGCCTGGCTGCGTTTGACCGACCGAGATCGAGTCGGTCCGGGTCCTCGAACATCGCCGGATCGCGGTTGGCCGCCCCCAGCAGGACGATGACCTGATCGCCGGGCGGTACCAGGGCGCCCTCGATCTCGGTCTCCTCGAGCATGATCCGCATGGCGAACTGCACCGGCGAGTCGTAACGGAGCAGCTCGTCGGTGGCGGACTTGGCAAGGGTCGGGTCCGCCTGCCAGCGAGCGAGCTGCTCCTGGTTGCGGAGCAGCGCCACCGTGCCGTTGCCGATCAGGTTGACCGTGGTCTCGTGGCCGGCGATCAGTAGCAGCACGACCAGGGAGATCAGCTCCCGTTCCGACAGCTGATCCTCGCCGTCCCGAGCCGAGAGCAGTGCCGAGAGGAGGTCATCGGTCGGGGCGGCCCGCCGGGCCGCCGCCAGTGCGGCGATGTAGTTGTCGAGCTCCGCGGCGGCCGATGCGATCGCCCGCTCGTCCTCCTCGGTCCGCAACACCGCCGGATCGACGCTCTTGGTCATCACATCGGACCATGCCCCGAACTGGACGTGGTCGGACTCCGGGACGCCGAGCATCTCGCAGATCACAGCCACCGGCAGGGGGTAGGCCAGGTGTTCGATGATGTCGACGGGGCCGCCGTCGAACGCCTCCGCCGACAGCAGTGCGTCGGTCCTGGCGGCGATCCGCTTGACCATGGCGTCGACCCGACGCTGGGTGAACGCCTTGTTCACCAGGCCCCGCAGCCGATCGTGGTCCGGGGGGTCCAGGAACAGCATGAACGGCTCCCGCTCGGTGACGTGGCCCGGGAGCGTCCCGTCTGCCAACGACTGTTGGAAGAAGGTCCCTCGCCGCTCGTCGCTCGACACCTTGCGGCTCCGTAGCAGGCCGTGGGCCGCCCCGTGGGTGAAGGTGAACCAGAGGTTGTTCTCGCCGTCGAGGATCGGATCGGTGGCCCTGGTCCTGGCGTACAGAGGGTAGGGATCGACCAGGTTCGCCGGGTCGAACGCTTCCAGGAAGAAGAGCGAACCCCGGTCGAGCGTCTCGTCCGGGGACGCCGGTGCAGTCTCGGCGTCGGTCATCCCACCTCCGTTCTGGCCGGCGGAGCCAGGGGCCCCGCAAAAACGAATATTCGGCGGCCGAGAGGAGAGCATCAGCCGCCGAATATGCGTACTGCACTTCAAACCTATTGATGATGGCGGTCCACGTCAAAATCGCCGCTGTTCGAGGGGCCGGTTAGCCTCGAACGAGACGATGTGGAAGCGACGATCAGCCGGTGCCTCACCGGCCAGCACCGCCGGATGGCGTCTGTTGGCCCACATGATGAAGCGGCAGCGGGCCGGTCTCGCACTCGGCATGCTGATCGGCCTCGGCTGGGCAGCCGGCCGGGTCGCCATCCCCTTCCTGGTCCAGCAGGCGATCGACCGCGCCATCGACGTCGATCGCGTCGACACCGGCGCCCTGGTCCGATGGGCGGCCGCAATCCTCGCCGCCGGCGCGCTCTCCGGGGTGATGCTCGGCCTTCGTCGTTATCTGGGCTTCCACAATGCCCGCCTGATCGAAGCGCGGCTCCGGGACCGCATCTTCGCCCACCTCCAGCGGCTCCACTTCGCCTTCCACGACGCCAATGCCACCGGCGATCTGATGAGCAGGGCCAACACCGACCTCCAGCAGTTCCAGAACTTCATCACGATCGTCCCGATGCTGACCGGCAGCATCATCACCGTGGTCGCAGTCACGGTGATCATGGTGGCGATCCAACCCCTGCTCGCCGTCCTGGCCCTGGCCGGGCTGCCCCTGGTGTATGTGCTCGGCCGGGCGTTCTCGACCCGGCTGTTCCCCCAGGTCGCCGAGGTACAACGCCGGCTGGCGGACCTGGCCGGGGTGGTGGAGGAGACCGTGGTCGGCATCCGGGTGGTCAAGGGGTTCGGGGCCGAGGGAGTCCAGGCCGAGAAGCTGTCGACTGCTGCGGAGCGGGTCTACGGCCCGTCGATGGGGGCGCTGCTGACCCGATCACGATTCCTGCCGGCGATGGAGGCGGTGCCGAACGTGGGGCTGATCATCGTGCTGGCCTACGGCGGCAACCTCGTGCTCCAGGGTTCGATGACCATCGGAGAGCTGGTCAGCTTCAGCATCTACGTCATCCTGACGATCCAGCCCCTCCGGACGATCGGGACGGCGGTCACCAATGGGCAACGGGCTGCTGCGGCCGGGGTCCGGATCCAGGAACTGCTCGGGACTGCACCCGAGATCGTGGCGCCGGACCGGCCGCAGTCGTTGCCGACGGAGGGGCCCCGGGGCCGGGTCGAGTTCCGGGACGTGGACTTCGCTTATCCGACCGACGGTCCGGGGCCGGCCGTCGCAGTCCTCGAACGGTTCTCGCTCACCGTCGCCCCCGGCGAGTCGGTGGCCCTGGTCGGGGCAACGGGATCCGGCAAGTCAACCGTCGCCAACCTCATCCCGCGGTTCTACGACGTCGATCGGGGTGCGGTGTTCCTCGACGGCGTCGACGTCCGAGACCTCCGACCCCAGGACCTGCGGCGCGAGGTCGGTCTGGTGTTCGAGGAGACGTTCCTGTTCAGCGCCTCGATCGCCGAGAACATCGCCTTCGCCGACCCGGACGCCACACCGGCCATCGTGCAGCGGGCGGCGGCTGCGGCCGGGGTAGACTTCGTTGCCGATCTGCCGAGCGGTTGGGACACGCCGGTCGGCGAACGGGGCCACGCACTGTCCGGCGGGCAACGGCAACGGCTTGCCATCGCCAGGGCGGTGTTGGCCGACCCCCGCGTCCTCATCCTGGATGACGCCACTTCGGCGGTCGACCCCGGGGCCGAGCATCGGATTGCCGACGCCCTGTCCGAGGTCATGGCCGGGCGGACCACCATCGTGATCGCCCACCGGGCGGCCACGGTGGCGGTGGCGGACCGGGTCGTGTTCGTCGACCGGGGCCGGGTGGTCGCGACCGGTACCCACGACGAGCTCTTGATAACCGAGCCGCGGTATCGGGCGGTCCTGGCCGCGGCCGAGGATGACGGCATCGACGTCGCCGGGACGGTTGGGCGGTGAACCGGTAGTGGCGTGGCGGATGTCCCTCGGCGTCGGCGAGGACGATCGGCTCGGTGCCCCAGGGCTTCGCCGGGTCCTGATCCGCACCGCCCGGATGATTCGGCCCTACCGGCGCCAGGCCCTGATCGCTGCTGTTGGCCTGGTGACCTGGACCCTCCTGACCCTGGCCGGTCCGCTGCTCGTCCGGCGAGGGATCGATGCTGGACTGCGAGTCGGGGACCGGACCCAGCTCAACCTCTCCGTTGCGCTCTATGTCGTCGTGGCCATCGCCGCCTATGCAACGTATCGATGGTCGATCGTCAACCTGGCAACCGTCGGGGAAGGGTTCCTCCGGGATCTCCGGAACCGGGTGTTCGACCGGCTGCTCCGGCAGAGCCTGCCGTTCTATGACCGGGAGAAGTCCGGGGTGCTCGTCAGTCGGATGACCTCGGACATCGATTCGCTCCAGGACCTGGTGCAGTTCGGGTTGCTGCAGTTCGTCAGCGCCGGCCTCCTGCTCGGCCTGTCCGGCCTGCTCCTGTTGCTTCTGAGCCCGGCCCTGTTCGGCCTCTGTCTCCTGACCGTGCCGATCGTGGTGGTGGCCAGCGTCAAGTTCCAGCGGGACTCGAACCGGGCCTACCTGGCGGTCCGGGACAACGTCGGGCTGACGCTGAGCAGCCTCCAGGAGGGGATCTCGGGTGTCCGGATCGTTCAGGCGTTCGCCAGGGAACGGGTCGAGGCCGATCGCTTCGCCGAGACGAACCGGACCCTCTACCGGACCCACATGGACTCGGTCCGGATCGCCGCCTGGTACCTGCCGGTGGTGGAGTTCACCGGCGCAGTCACCACCGCCCTGGCCCTCGGGGTCGGTGGGTGGTGGGTCGCAAACGGGCAGCTGACCCTCGGCACGGTGGCGGCGTTCCTGTTGATCCTCCAGAACCTGTTCGGTCCGGTCCAGCAGCTCAGCCAGCTGTTCAACCTGGTCCAGGCCGCCACCGCATCGCTCAGCAAGCTGTACGACCTGCTCGACACCCCGATCGAGGTGGCGGAGGCCGAACACCCCCGGGCGCTGCCGGCGGTCGATGGCCGGCCGGGCTCGGTGGTGGAGCTCGACGGGGTGTCCTTCGCCTACCGGGACGGGCTGCCGGTGCTGACCGGCGTCGACCTCACGATCGCCCCGGGGGAGCGGCTGGCCCTGGCCGGCCCGACCGGCGCCGGCAAGTCGACCCTGGCCAAGCTGGTGGCCCGGTTCTACGACCCGACGATCGGCACGGTCCGGGTCGACGGCTGCGACCTGGTGCAGGTGGCGGAGCGGTCGATCCGGGAGCGGATCGTCACCGTCCCCCAGGAAGGGTTCCTGTTCACCGGGACCGTGCTCGACAACATCCGGGTGTCAAGACCGGATGCCTCAGATGCCGAGGTCGCGGCGGCGGTCGCCCGGATCGGGGTGACCGAGATCTTCGAACGGCTCCCGGACGGTCTGGCCACCGAGGTCCAGGAGCGGGGCAGCCGGCTGTCGGCGGGGGAGCGGCAGCTGGTGTCCCTGGCCCGGGCCGCCCTGGTCGACCCGTCGGTGCTGATCCTCGACGAGGCGACCTCCAGCGTCGATCCCGGCACCGAGACGGTCGTCGAGGCCGCCATGGACCAGCTGATGTCGTCCCGGACGGTGATCGTGATCGCCCACCGGCTCTCGACCGCGGCCCGATGTGACCGGATCGGCGTGGTGGCCGACGGCGCCCTCGTCGAGCTCGGGACCCATGACGAGCTGGTCGCCGCCGGAGGGCGCTACGAGGAGCTGTTCCGGGCCTGGTCGCTCGGCGCGGCCTGAGCGAGCTGCGACCGACCGGCCGAGACCGACCAGCCGAGGTTTGTGTCCGGACCTCGGCCGGGCTTCACTGGCCGGGTGTCACGACCGGTCCTGATCATCGATACCGACACCGCCTCAGACGACGCGGTCGCGCTCATCATGGCGCTCCGCTCGCCAGCGGTCGAGGTGGCGGCGGTGACCACGGTGGCCGGCAACTGCCCGGTCGACCAGGCGACCCGCAACGCGCTGTACACCGCGCAGCTGTGTGGCTCCGATGTCCCGGTTCACCGTGGGGCCGACCGACCGCTGCTGGTGCCCGCCGCCTACGCCACCTGGTTCCATGGAGAGGACGGGTTGGGCGACCAGGGCTACCCACCGCCGGACCGGGCCCCGGACCAGATGGCGGGGGTCCCGGCACTGATCGAGGCGATCCGGGCCAATCCGGGCTGCGTTCTGGTCACGCTCGGCCCGCTGACCAACGTCGCCCTGGCCGTCACGCAGGATCCGGGGCTGGTCGAACTGGTCGACCGTTGTGTGGTGATGGGCGGCAACGCCAACCGCGTCGGCAACGTCACCCCGGCGGCGGAGTTCAACCTGTGGTTCGATCCCCACGCCGCCGCGGTGGTGTTCGGGAGTGGGCTCCCGATCGAGATGGCGGGCTGGGAGTTGTGTCGGGCCTCGGCCGGACTCGACGCCGGCGAGCAGGCCGAGATCCGGTCGCTCGACACCGAGCTCGGGCACTTCGCCCTCGACTGCAATGCCACCGCCATCCGGGCGATCCGGGAGCAGTCCGGGGCAGACACCCTGGAGCTGCCGGACCCGGTTGCCATGGCGGTTGCCCTCGATCGGGCCGGGGTGGTCCGCCGGGCGTCCCGGCACCACGTTGCCATCGAGACCCAGAGCCCACTGACCCGAGGCATGTCCGTGGTCGACAGCCTGGACGTGACCGGTCAGCCCGCAAACGTCGACGTGGTGTGGGAGATCGACATCGCCCGGTTCAAGGCGATGGTTGTCGACGCCCTCCGCTGAGCGCAGACCGACCGCTACTGCTTGATGTACGGCTCGCCGTCGGCCGCCGGGGTCCGGGACCGGCCGACAAGGCCGGCGACCACGATGATGGTGGCAACGTAGGGTGCCATCAGCAGGAACTCGGACGGAATCGGGGTCTGGAGGATGGCCAGCTTGCCCTGCAGCGAATCGGCGAAGCCGAACACCAGGGCCGCCGCCAGCGCACCGACCGGCATGTATCGACCGAAGATCATGGCCGCCAGGCCGATGAAGCCGAGGCCGACCGTGATGTTCTCGTCGAACCGGCCGGCCGAACCGAGGGTGAAGAACGCCCCGCCGAAGCCGGCGACGGCTCCCCCGAGCATCACGTTCAGGTAGCGGGTCCGGAACACGTTGATCCCGACCGTGTCTGCGGCCCGGGGCTTCTCGCCGACCGCACGGGCCCGCAGTCCCCACCGGGTCCGGAACAGGGCCCACTGGAGGAACACGGCCAGCACGACCATGACGTAGACGAACAGATTGTTGTTGAACAGGACGGGGCCGATGATCGGGATGTCGCCGAGGAGCGGGATCTTGATCGGCAGGGCCCGTTGGCTGTTGTTGAGGTCCGGTATCTCCACCAGGATCCGCGACGTCAGGAACGACGTCATCCCCAGGGCGAAGATGTTGATGAACACCCCGATGATGATCTGGTCGACGAGGTAACGGACCGCCAGGACCGCCAGCACCCAGCCGAGCACGATCCCGGACACGACCGCGGCCAGGAGGCCGATCCACAGGTTGGTCGCCGACCCGACGATCACGCCGACGAAGGCCCCGGTCAGGAGCTGACCCTCGATGGCGATGTTGATGACCGCCACCCGTTCGCACAGGATGCCGGCCATTGCGCCGAGGGCGATCGGGACCGCCTGGACCAGGGTGGCCTGGAGCATCCCGACCATGCTGAAGCTCTTGCCGGCGGCGGCCCAGGTCAGGAAGGCCAGCACGAACAGGAACAGGACCCCGCCAAGCACCAGGTTCGCCTTGTCACCGAAGCCGCGGACCAGCTGGACGGCGCCGAGGAAGCCGAACAGGACGGCGATGACGATGGTGAACGCTCGGGCCGGGACCTCGGCCGCCGGGACCTCGAACGTGTCGGTCGGTCTGGACAGTCCGAAGCTGGCGGTGCTGCCGGCCTCGACGCCGAAGGCGAAGACGAACAGGACGAACGCCCCGAGGACCAGATAGACGATGCCGAGGATCTTGGCTCGCCGGAGTTCGGCCGGGGTCCGAACGACCTCCGAGCTGCTGGTGATCGCTGCGGTCGCCACTACGCCCCCCATCCCTTGGTCAGCTGGGTCGGTCCCTCGTCGGATGGTCGGAGCCGGTACAGGCCTCGGATCAGGGCCGGTGCGGCGATGAATACGATCACCAGGGCCTGGATGATCGAGACCAGATCGATGGGAATGAACTCCGAGGCCTGGATCTCCCGGCCCCCGGCTCGCAGCGCCCCGAACAGGATCCCGGCGAGGACCACGCCGGCCGGGTGCGACCGGCCGAGCAGGGCCAGGCCGATGGCGTCGAACCCGATGTTGCCGGAGAAGCCGGGGGTTCCCCGGTAGAGGACGCCCTGGACGGTGTCGGCGCCGGCCAGTCCGGCGAGCCCGCCGGCAACCCCCATCACGGCGACATAGAGCCAGGCGACCCGCATCCCGCCGTACCGGGCGGCGTCAGGGTTGTGGCCGACGGCCCGGAACTGGTAGCCGATCGTCGAGCGGAACAGCAGCCACCACACGAACACGGCGGCCAGCAGGGCGACGATGATGCCGGCGTGGACTCGGAGCTGGGGGTCGATGAACGTCAGCAGCCGGGGGAGCTGCGCTCCCTCGTCGATGCTCTGGGTCACCGGGTCCTGGCGGTCCGGGACCCGGAAGAAGTCCGTCTTCAACAGCCAGAGGGTCAAGAATGCGGCGACGAAGTTCAGCATGATGGTGGTGATCACCTCATGGGCGCCGGTCCGGGCCTTGAGCAGGCCGGCGATCCCGCCCCAGACCGCACCGCCGACGATGCCACCGATCAGGGCCAGCAGCGCCAGGAGTGGGAACGGCACGGCGGTCAGCTTGATGCCGATCATGATGGCGGTCATGCCGCCGATCGTGACCTGACCCTCGCCGCCGATGTTGAACAGACCGGCCCGGAATCCGACCGCGACCGACAGTCCGGCCAGGATGACCGGCGAGGCGGCAACCAGCGTCTCGGAAATGGCCCGGGTCGAGCCGAACGAGCCCCGGAACAGCGCCGAATAGGCCCCGCTGATCGAGTCCCAGGACTGGGTGAACCACTCGCCGGTGCCGAAGATCTCCCACAGGTCGGGGTCGGTGAACACCAACACCAGAGCCCCGACGACCAGGGCGGTGAAGACGGCGAGCACCGGCACCACCAGCGCTTCCATCAGCCCGCTCCGGGTGCCGGCGACCTCTTCGAGCAGCGACGGCTCCGGCGACGACCCCGGGTCGTCGTCCGGGGCGACGTCGACGTCTGTCGAATCGACGGTCACGGGCCCACCTCCTCGGTCTCGTCGTCCGCTCGGTCCGGGACGGCGTCGTTGCCGTTGCCGCTGGCCCCGGGGGCGCTCCCGGCCATGTAGAGGCCCAGCTCGGTGGCGTCGGTCTCGTCCCGGTTCAGGACGGCGACGATCCGGCCGTCGAACATGACGGCGATCCGGTCGGACAGGGCGAGGACCTCGTCCAACTCGGTCGAGACCAGCAGCACCGCCGTGCCCTCGTTCCGCTGGGCCACGACCTGGCCATGGATGTACTCGATACTGCCGACGTCGAGGCCTCGGGTCGGTTGGGAGGCGACGATCAGGTCGACCGGACGGCTGAACTCCCTGGCAACGATGACCTTCTGCTGGTTGCCGCCGGACAGGGTCGAGGCCGGGACGTCGATGCTCGGGGTCCGGACGTCGTATCGCTCGGCCAGCCGGCCGGCGGTGTCGTGGATGTCGTCCCACCGCATGGCGATCCCGGAGGAGTACTCGTCGGCGTAGTACCCGTCGAGGACCATGTTCTCGGCGATCGTGAACTCGAGGACCAGGCCCATCCGCTGCCGATCCTCGGGGATGTGGGCCACCCCTCGCCGATGGATCGACCGGGGCGAGTCGCCCGTCGTGTCGTCCCCGGCGATCGAGATCCTCCCGGCCAGTGGGTCCCGGAGCCCCGTGATCGCCTCGACCAGCTCGCTCTGGCCGTTGCCCTGGACACCGGCGATGCCGAGCACCTCACCCCGGCGTACGGTCAGCGACACGTCGTTGACCGCAGCATGGGCCCGATCGTCGAGCACGGTCAGGTTCTCGATCTCGAGGATCGGCTCACCCGGTTCGGCAGACGCCTTGTCGACCACGAGGTCGACCGGCCGACCGACCATCAGCTCGGCCAGGGACTGGGGGTCCGCGGTTGCGGGGTCGGCGTGGCCGACGATCTTGCCCCGGCGGAGGACCGAGATCCGATCGGCGATCTCCACCACCTCGTTGAGCTTGTGGGTGATGAAGATGATGCCCTTGCCGTCTGCCCGGAGGCCCCGGAGGATCTCGAACAGGTCGGCGACCTCCTGGGGGGTCAGGACCGCCGTCGGTTCGTCGAGGACCAGAAAGTTGGCCTCCCGGAACAGGACCTTGATGATCTCGACCCGCTGCTGCACGCCGACCGGGAGGTCTTCGATGATGGCGTCCGGGTCCACCGCCAAGCCGTAGCGCTCCGAGATCTCGATCAGCCGTTTCCGGCCCTGGCGGAGGTTGAGGATGCCACCCCAGGACGTCGGTTCGTCGCCGAGGACCACGTTCTCGACCACGCTGAAGACCGGGACCAGCATGAAGTGCTGGTGGACCATCCCGATGCCGGCGGCGATGGCGTCGCTTGGAGAATCGAAGTGCTGGACCTGGCCATCGATCACCACGTCGCCCTCGTCGGCCGAGTACAGACCGTAGAGGACGTTCATCAGGGTCGACTTGCCGGCGCCGTTCTCCCCGAGCAGGGCCAGGATCTCCCCGGAGCCCACCTCGAGGTCGACCGAATCGTTGGCAATGACCCCGGGAAACCGCTTGGTGATACCCCGTAGCTCGAGCTTCATCTGCGCCGCCTCACCGCCAACTCGTCCTCCTCCACCGGGCCAGAGTAGACCCTGGCGGTCGAAACGCTAGAGCTTCGTCGTCGTCGTGTCGCCGTCCGCCACCGAAAAGCAATCGGGCGGCCCCCACAGGGGCCGCCCGATCAGTGCGCTATCTGCCGTCGTTGCCGATCAGCGACTGGTGGTGCTGATCTCCCCGGCGATGATGCCGGCGATGACCGCCTCGACCTCGGCGTCGAGCTCAGCGTTGTCTGCGTACGGGTTGGTGACCGGCGCAACCCCGACGCCGCCGGACTCCAGGGTGGAGACCAGGAGCGGGGCGGTGGTGCCGTCATGGACCGCAGTGGCCGCTGCCAGCACCGCAATGTCGATCTTCTTGAGGATCGAGGTCAGGATCACGTCGCTGAACTCCGGTGCGGTGTCCTGCCAGTCGGCGTCGACACCGATGATCCGGATGCCACGCTCCTGGACCAGAGCGGCCGAACCGAGACCGACCGGGCCGGCGACGGGCAGGATGATGTCCGCACCCTCGTCAGCCAGGTTCTCGGCGAAGGCCCGACCGTCCTCGAGCGAGTCGAAGTTGCCGGTGAACAGGCCGTCCTGGTCCTCGATGGACCAGCCGAGGGCCTGCACGTCTGTGCCCTTCTGCTCGTTGTAGTAGTTGACGCCCTGGACGAAGCCCTCCATGAAGTCGGTCACCGGCGGGATGTTGATGCCGCCGAAGGTTCCGACGATGCCGGTCTGGGACTGGTCGGCGGCGATGTAGCCGGCCAGGAAGGCGGCCTGGTCGATGGCGAACACGAGGCCCTGGACGTTGTCGAACGGCGGATCGTATGCCGAGTCGACGATGGCGAAGTTCTGCTCCGGGTTGGCCTCGGCGGCCGCTGCGGTTGCGTCGGCCAGGAGGAACCCGACCGTGACGATCAGCTGGCAGTCGCCCTGGGCGATGAAGGAGCTGATGTTCGGCTCGTAGTCGGTCTCCTGGACCGACTCGACGACCCGGGCCTCCCAGCCGAAGCGCTCCTCGGCGGCCTGTGCGCCTTCGAAGGCCAGCTGGTTGAAGCTCTTGTCGTCGACACCGCCGACATCGGTGACCTCGCAGACGGCGCCACCCTCTTCCATGGCCTCCTCGTCCTCCATGGCTTCTTCGTCTTCCATGGCTTCTTCGTCTTCCATGGCCTCTTCCTCTTCTGCCGGCTCACTGGCCGAGGCCGAGGCCGAAGCGGATGCCGAGGCGGACGCAGAGTCGGAACTGGCGTCGGTGTCCTCACTGTCGTCGCCGCATGCCGCGGCGATCATGGCCAGTGCCACGAGCAGCGCGAGCAGCCGCGACTTCGAAAAGAGCGTCATTGGTAGTCCTCCTGAGCTTGTCTCTCCCGCTCCTCGACCGTGGCCGGGGAGCCCACGGCGGGCCCCGACTGAAGAACCCACCGCAAGGGGCGCAGTCTAGAGGAGACCGGACCCCACACGGGTGCGTTCAGCGGTTCTTCATATCGCCGTTATCAACCCCATCGACGACGATCGTGGGCAGAATTCCCCTGGTTCCGTCGCCTCAGTCCCCGCCGCGACGGCAGCGGAGTTCGGTCAGACCCCGGATCACGAACGTCGGGTAATACGCCGGCTCGGCGGCGAGGGTCAGGTCGGGGAACCGGGTCCGGATCCCGGCGATCGACTCGGTCAGTTCGACCCGGCTGAGGTGAGCCCCGGGGCAGAAGTGGATGCCGCCCCCGAACCCGACGTGGGCCCGATCACCGCGCCCGACGTCGAAGGTGTCCGGGTCGTCGAACCGGCGGGGATCACGCTGGGCCGAGCCGAACAGCATCGCCACCTCGTCCCCGACTGCGAACTCGACGTCTCCGACCCCGATACCCGGTTCGAGCACGTAGCGGGCGAACAGCTGCAGCGGCGGATCCCAACGGAGCAGCTCCTCAACCGCAACGGTCGGCGCCACCGAGCCGTCGAGCAGCCGACCCCACTGGTCCGGGTGCTGCAGCAGGGCCCGGAACCCGTTGCCGAGGGTGTTGACCGTTGCCTCGTGGCCGGCCTCCAGCAGCACCATGGTGGTCGACACGATCTGGGGGTCGGTCAGCGCCTCGCCCTCGACCCGGACCCGGGCCAGTTCCGAGATCAACTTGTCGTCCGGGTGCCGGCGCTTGTGGTCGAGGAGGTCCTGGACGTAGTCGATGAATGCGCCGGCGGCGTCGTCCGCCGCCCGGCGCTGCTCGTCGGTGGCGGTGATCTCGTACATCTTGACGATGGCGTGGGACCAGTCGAGCAGCTGCTGCTCGTCACCAGCCGGCACCCCGAGGAGGGAGCAGATGACGCCGACCGAGAACGGCTGGGCGTAGTCGGTGAGCAGATCGAAGGTCGACAGCTCGACACAGTGGTCGAGCAGGCGATCGCGGTGGCCCCGGATGTCGTCGGTCAGGGCCGCGATCGACCGAGGGGTGAAGGCCCCGGTCAACAACCGCCGGATCCTGGTGTGGTCCGGTGGCTCGAGGAACAGCAGCGACCATCGCTCGTGCTGGTTGAAGTTGGCCCATTGCGGATCGGGGCCGGTGCGGCCGAACTCCTCGTCGCTGTAGCGGTGCTGATAGGCCCGCCCGAGGCCGGGGTGGCGGAGCAGGGTCGCAACGTCGGCGAACCGGGTCACCATCCACTGGTCGCTCCGCTCGTTCCGGAAGATCGGGGTCGCCTCACGGATCGCCCCGAGCGCGGGGTAGGGGTCGGCGATGAAGGCCGGGTCATCCGGTGCGAAGCGGGCGGCCAGCTCGTCCAGGTCGGTCACCGCGACGAGTCTACGCATCACCCCGATCGGCCCCGGGCTCGTGCGGTACGCTCGGCCGCGACCGTGTCGCATCGAGAGCAGGCGGGTGTCGCCGTGGGAGAACCGTGTTCGGACTGATCACCGGGAGTGGGTTCTACGACATCCCGGAGCTCGCCGATCGGCGGGTCGAGGCGATCGACACCCCCTTCGGCGGGCCGGTCGACGTCACGGTCGGGACCTGGAGGGGAGCTGAGGTCTGCTTCATTCCCCGCCACGGAGCGGGCCACACCATCCCACCCCATCGGATCAACTACCGGGCCAACATCGCCGCCCTGGCCGCAATGGGTGCGACCTCGGTGCTGGCCACTGCGGTCAGCGGTGGCATCAACCCGGATATGGCGCCCGGTGCGTTCGTATTGATCTCGGACGTCCTCAACTTCACCACCGGCCGGGATGACACCTTCTTCGACGGGTCGAACCGGCCGATCGTGCCCGGTCGGGTGGATGCCGATCCGGTCGGTCCGGTCGGCCCGGTCGGCCCGGTCAAGGTCGTCCACACCGACATGAGCGATCCCTACGATCCGTCGCTCCGGGCCCTCGTCCGGCGAGCGGCCGCCGAGGAGGACGTGCCGTTGCTCGACGGCGGCGTGTACTGCACCACCAACGGTCCCCGGTTCGAGACCCCGGCCGAGATCCGGATGCTGCGGACCCTCGGTGGCGACCTGGTCGGGATGACCGGCTACCCCGAGGTCGTCCTGGCGGTCGAGGCCGGAATGCGGTACGCCTCGATCGGTGTGGTGTCCAACGTGGCCGCCGGCATGGGCGACGAGCCGCTGTCCGTCGATGACATCATCGGGCTGATCGACGAGGCTGCCGACCCGCTCTACCGACTGATCGGACGGACGGTGGCCCTGGCCGCCGACCGGTCGACCCCTGCCTAGGGCAGGTCGATGGAGGACCTGTCCGCCCTGGCCGCAGACCTGATCGCCACCGCACGGGCCATGAACGAGCGGGGCGTCAACCACGGAACGTCCGGCAACGTCTCGGTCCGGATCGACGGGGGCATGCTGATCACGCCGTCCGGGGTCGACTACGACCGCCTCCGCCCGGTCGACGTGATCGCCATGGATGTCGACGCAAGCTGGCGCCCGGTCGGCGACCGCCTCGGTGCGGTCGGTGCGGTCGGAGCCGAGGCGTCGGCCAGTGGCCTCCGGCCGTCATCGGAGTGGCGGTTCCACCTCGACATCCTCAACGCCAGGGACGAGGTCGGTGCGGTGGTCCACGCCCACCCGACTGCGGCGACCGCCCTGTCGGCCCACGGTCGGGGGATCGGCCCGTTCCACTACATGGTCGGTGTCGCCGGCGGCCACGACATCCGCTGTGCCGACTACGCCACCTTCGGAACCCCCGAGCTATCGGCAAACGCCCTGGCCGCGCTGGCCGACCGGCGAGCCTGCCTGCTTGCCCATCACGGGATCCTGGCCCTCGGGTCCAATCTGGCCGCCGCGCTGGCGCTGGCGGTCGAGGTCGAGGTGCTCGCCGCCCAATACCTGGCAGCACTCGCCATCGGCGAGCCGCCGGAGTTGACGGCGGAACAGATGGACGAGGTCCTGGCCAAGATGGCGAGCCCGGACGGGTACGGGTCGTCTCCACCGGGCGGCAGCGGTTGAACCGGCGGGTTCGGCCGGTCGGCGGTCGGACCGCTCCGGCTACTCTCTGAGGATGCGAAGCCTGGACTGGGCCGACGGCGCCATCGAGCTGGTCGACCAGACACAGCTACCCCAGCGAACCGAGATCCTCCGCATCGACCAGGTCCCCGATCTGGTTGCGGCGATCAAGCGACTGTCGGTCCGAGGGGCCCCGGCGATCGGCGTCGCCGGTGCGTACGGGGTTGCGTTGGCTGCGGTCAACCATCCGCCGGCTGGGGATCGGGCCGGCTTCGAGGCCGCGGTGGCTGCGCTCCGGGCCGCCAGGCCGACCGCGGTCAACCTGGCCCGAATGGTCGACCGGGTGGCAGCGGTGGCGGTGGTCGACCCGGCGGCGGCACTGGCCGAGGCCCATGCCATCCGGGACGAGGAACTGGCGGCCTCGGTTGCGATGGGCGAGTCCGGGGCCGACCTGGTCCAGTCGCTGGTATCGGACCCCGGAGCGGTCCGGGCCATGACGATCTGCAACACCGGCGGCCTGGCCACCGTCGAGCGTGGCACCGCACTGGCCGTCATCCAGACCCTGCACGAGCGGGGAGCGCTGGCCGAGGCCCTGCCGCTCGAGACCCGGCCGCTGCTCCAGGGCGGCCGCCTGACCACCTGGGAGTTGCAGGAGATGGGGGCGCCCCACCGGCTGCTCGTTGACTCTGCCGGCCCGTTCCTCCTGGCCAGGGGCGCCGCCGATGTGGTCCTGATCGGGGCCGACCGGGTGGCGGCAAACGGCGACACGGCGAACAAGATCGGCAGCTTCTCGCTGGCGTTGGGTGCGGCCCACGCCGGGGTGCCGTTCATCGTGGTCGCCCCGGAGTCGACCGTCGACGGCGCCACCGGCACCGGGGACGAGATCGAGATCGAGGACCGCGGTTCGGCCGAGGTCGCAACCGTCCGAGAGGTCCCGGTGGCTCCGACGGGCACCCCGGGGGTCAACCCGGCCTTCGACGTGACCCCGGTCGACCACATCACGGCCCTGGTCACCGACCAGCGGGTCGTCCGGTTCGACCGGGGGGAGCGGCTGTGAGCACCGTCGTTCGTCGCCTGGTGGCCGACCGGGTGCTGACCGGGGTCGATCGTGTCGACGATGTTCCGGCGGTCCGCCTCGTCGAGGCCGGGGCGATCGACATCGACGCCGATGGTCTGATCGTGGCGGTCGGGCCGGAGCCGGATCTCGGCCAAGCCCCGCCGTCGGTCGAGCGGTTCACCGGCCTGCTGATGCCGGGTCTGGTCAATGCCCACGCCCACACCCCGATGACCCTGGTCCGGTCCGCTGGCGACGGCCTGCCGCTGCAGCGTTGGCTCCAGGAGGCGGTCTGGCCCCGGGAAGGTCGGATGACGGCCGAGGACGCCTACTGGGGCATGCTCCTCGGCTCGGTCGAGATGTTGCTGGCCGGCGTGACCACCAGCTGCGAGATGTACCTGTTCGAGGAGGCGATGGTCGAGGCGGTGGTCGCCACCGGCGGTCGGATGGTTCTGACCCCCGGGGTGATCAGCGCCCTCCTCCCCGACGGGGAGGTCGGGGCTCGGATCGATGAGATCGCCGAGTTCCACGCCAGGCACCATCGTCCGGATCACCGGATCTCGGTCGGGTTCGCCCCCCACTCGGTCTACGACCTGACGCCGGAGCAGTGCGGGCGAATCGCCGGCCACGCCGCCGAGACCGGCGCCCTGTTCCACATCCACCTGGAGGAGACGGCGGCCGAGCGGCAGCTGGTCATCGACCGCCACGGTGCGCCGGCGACCCGGCTGTTGGCAGACGCCGGCTGCTTCGAGGCCAAGACCGTCGCCGCCCACGGGGTCTGGCTCGACGTCGAGGATCGACGGATCCTGGCCGATGCCGGCGCCGCGGTCGCCCACTGCCCGCAGTCCAACCTCAAGCTCGGGTCCGGCATCGCTCCTGTGACCGAGCTGTTGGGCGAGGGGGTTCGGGTCGGGTTGGGGACCGACGGCGTGGCCTCGAACGACGACCTCGACCTGTGGGAGGAGCTGAAGCTCGCTCCGCTGCTCGCTCGGGGTGCAACCCATGACCCGGAGGCGATGGACGCAGCGACCGCCATCGATCTCGCCACCCGGTCCGGGGCGCTCGCCGTCGGCCTCGAGGATGTCGGCCACCTGGTCCCGGGGGCCAGGGCCGACGTGATTCGGGTCGACCTCGACCATCCGGCGTTCTCTCCCGGGATCGACCTCCCGACCCACTTGGTGTTCGGGGGCTCGTCCCGCTTCGTGACCGACGTCTGGGTCGACGGTGACCGGGTGGTCGCCGATGGGGCGCCGACGACGGTCGACCTTGCCGAGGCCCTGGCCCAGGTGACCACCCGAGGACGGCGGTTGATGGCCTGAGCGGGGCCGGGACCGGCCGCACGCAGCTCGAACCGTGGGGGTGAACGCGTTCGAATGTCGCTGCAACTAGGATGGTCGGAATGGTCGAGGCCGTTCGAGCCGGCACCAAGGGACTGCCGACAGCCACCATCGACCGGGCCATGCTCGGTGGCCTGGCCGGCTATGTGCTTCCCGTCCTGATGGCCGTGATCCTGGCCGTGTCGTTGAACCTGACGCTCGAGCGGGCCGGCGAGCTTCGGACCTGGCTGGCCGACTTCAGTGGTGCCGGCACCTTCCTGGTGCAGTCCTGCGCCGCCGAGGACGACACCGGAGCCCCGACCTACCGCTGTGCCGGCCGCCTGACCACCGCCGGGGCCGACCAGTCGATCCGGACCTCGTTGGTCACCTCCCGGCAGGCCCTTACCTCGGACCGGCCCTATCTCGGTGAACGGCTGGAGGTCTTCCACGCCGAGGGGGATCGCAGCGTGGTCTACCCGGTGGCGTTCCGACTGAACGAGTTGACCAGGGTCTACCTGACGCTGCTGCCCCGACTGTTGCTGTTCGTCGGTGCGGTGGTGTGGCTTGCCGGCTGGTTCCTGACCAGGAACCTCGACCCCGAGGATGTCGTGACCCGGGACGGTGTCCGGATACCCCAGCGGTTCGGATGGCGGGCTCGGGGCATCAACTGGATCGCCGCCGCGGCCCTGGTGCTCGGGATCAACTACCTGGTGACGACCCGGGTGATCGGTTCGCTCGGCACGCTGTAGGGCCGGCTCGCCGGCTCAGGACTGGTAGTCGAGCGGCCAGACGAGGGTGTCGGGGTGGAACTGACTCCAGGCGAACCAGAACGACTGGTGGCCGCCTGCGTCCTCACCGGCCCGTAGGGCCCGGATCCCGCCGGCGTCGAGTTGGAGCTCGATCCCGTCGATGACGATGGCCTCCCCGTCGCCGAGGACGCTCGCTGCCGACTCGACGTGGAAGGCGATCGGGCGACCGTCGTCGGTGAAGACCCCGAGGATCGGCTCCTGGACCGGGAGGCGAGGGTCGACGTCGCCGATCGGGAAGATCGGGCCGTTGTCGTCCCGACCGTCCAGTGGGTCGAGGTCGTAGCTGCGGCCGATGCCGCCGTCCTCGGCGATGATCGTGGTGTCCGGGTGCTCAGCCTTCCAGTCGGCCCAGGTCGCCGTGACCACCGAGACCTGGTTGAACACCACGCCGGCGTCGGCGAGCGGTCCGGAGGCCGGGATGCCCCGGAAGGTGTCGACGAAGGTTCTGGTGTTGTGCTCGAACATCATCTTGTTCGAGCGGATGAGCAGACCGGAGGTCCGGAACACCGGGCGTCCGACCTCCTCGGCCAGGTCGTCCGGCAACTCGTCTGTCAGGTAGGCCTGGGCCGAGCCGCAGAGCGTGCAGTACGGCATCCCGATGTCCCGCCCACCGAGGGTGTCGTTCACCATCTCGTGGACCTCCATGATGTTCTTGGGGTAAGCCCTGGCCTCCCCGTTGATCACCAGGCCGAAGATCAGGGCATCGTCCGGGTACCAGTCCCCTTCGCTCGCCGGCGTCACCGCCGGGTTGTCCAGTGCCGGGATGCAGGGGCAGAAGCGGGCGTCGTCGAAGGCCCGGTCGTCGATCCCGACACCGCCCCAGCTGACGTGGCGCCAGTCGATGTCGGTTCCGTCGACCATCAGGTCGGCCCACTTCGGTTCGACCCGGCTGTAGAGGTCCCGCTTGAACTCCAGATACTGGGCCTCGGGGACCGGCAGGTCCCAGGCGATCAGGATGTCCACCGCATTGCCCCAGGCCCGGAACGGTTCCGGCTGGAAGTCGGGGATCAGGTCCTGCATCGTGCCGACCAGGGTGTCGTTGGCCTCGCCAGGGTTGACGAACCGCAGGATGTCTGCGATCGCCCAGGCCAGTCGGGCATCACCGGTCTCACCGATCGTGTCGAGCTCGTCGATCGGGTTGACCCCCGAGACCAGGAACCCGACGGCATCACCGAGCGCGGTCGCCACCTCGGGCGACCAGTCCCCGGTTGGGAACTCGGGGGCCGGGCCGAACTCCCGGGCCTCGCCGGCCGTGATCGATGCCAGATCGACGGCCGGGCGGCTCTCGGCTGGCCCGTCGGCCGCGTCGTCTGAGGCTGACCCGCAACCGGCGGCGATGACGGCCAGGGCCAGCAATGCGGCCAGAGGCATGAGGAAACGAGAGGTGGGAGCCATGGATGTCGAACCGGAGGATACGGGCGACAATTTCGCCGCCCGGCCGAGTTTTCCGGCTGTTCACCGGTTTTGGCAACCGATATCCTTCCCCCATCATGAGCGCCACGATCTACACCAGCCCCCTCCCGGACGAGGAGATTCCCTCGGTCCCGGTCACCGACTTCGTGCTTCGGCACGCCGACGCGTTGGCGGACAAGCCGGCCCTGATCGACGGGCCGACCGGCCGCTCCTACACCTTCGCCGAGCTGCGCGACGCCATCCATCGGTTGGCCGGTGGCCTGGCCGCCCGGGGGTTCGGCGGCGCCACCGTCGGCCTGATGGCGCCGAACGTCCCGGAGTACGCCGTGGTGTTCCACGGTGTTGCGGTCGCCGGTGGCACGGTCACCACCATCAACCCGACCTACGGGGCGGAGGAGGTCCGGTTCCAGCTGAACGATTCGGGCGCCACCCTGCTGGTGACCCTGCCAGACTTCCTGCCGACCGCAACCGCCGCCATCGAGGGGACCTCGGTCACCGAGATCGCCGTGATCGGTGAGGCGGACGGTGCGACCGCTCTCGCCGATCTGATGGGGGAGCCGGCTCCCCAGGTCGAGGTCGACCCCGCGTCCCAGATCGTCGTGCTCCCGTATTCCTCCGGCACCACCGGGTTGCCGAAGGGTGTGATGCTGACCCACGACAACCTGGTGGCCAACCTGGCCCAATCCTCGCCGGTCCTGCAGTACGGCGAGGACGAGGTTGCGCTTGCCGTCCTGCCGTTCTTCCACATCTATGGCATGCAGATCCTCATGAACGGGCTGCTGGCCGAGGGGATCACCGTGGTCACGATGCCCCGGTTCGACATGGAGCAGGGACTCGGGCTGATCCAGGAACACAAGGTGACCCAGTTCTTCGCCGTGCCTCCGATCGTCCTCGGTCTGGCCAAGCACCCGGCGGTTGACCAGTTCGACCTGTCGTCGCTCCGGAAGATCTTCTGCGGTGCCGCCCCCCTCGGTGGCGAGCTGGCCGAGGAGGCGGCGACCCGTATCGGCTGTGCGGTCGTCCAGGGCTATGGCATGACCGAGCTGAGCCCGGTCAGCCACGCCACCGCCGGCGACGATGCGAAGTCCGGTAGCAGCGGGGTCACCGTCCCGAACACCGAGTGCCGCATCGTCGGCCCGGACGGGGTGGACGTCGAGCCCGGGGCCGAGGGCGAGCTGTGGGTCCGGGGGCCCCAGGTCATGGTCGGTTACCTCAATAACGAGGAGGCGACCAAGGCGACGATCGACGAGGATGGCTGGCTCCACACCGGTGACGTGGCCCGCATCGACGAGGACGGGCACATGTACGTCGTCGACCGGGTCAAGGAGCTGATCAAGTACAAGGGATTCCAGGTACCGCCGGCCGAGCTCGAAGCGTTGCTGGTGACCCATCCGGCGGTGGCAGACGTCGCCGTGATCGGCATCCCCGAGATCGAGGCCGGCGAGCTGCCGAAGGCGTTCGTCGTGCTCAAGGACGGCCACGAGGCCAGCGCCGAGGAGCTCCAGGCCTTCGTGGCCGAGCACGTGGCCACCTACAAGCAGATCCGTCTGGTCGAGTTCATCGACGAGATTCCGAAGTCGGCATCTGGCAAGATCCTCCGCCGGTTCCTCCGGGACCGTTCGTAGCCGATCGGGCGGGCCGTCGGCCCATGCGCCAGACCCTCTGGCATCGGGCGCTCCGGGCCCGGGACCGCTGATGGCCATCGAACCTGGCCCGGACCCACTGATGGCCCTCGAACTCGGGCCGGCGTCGTTGCCGGCCTCGGCGGACGCGATCGTCGTCGGGGCCGGGGCCGCCGGTTGTGTGGTGGCCGCCAGGCTGGCCGCCGAGGGGCGCTCGGTGGTGGTGGTCGAGGCCGGGCCGGGTCCGCCCCGTCCGGCGAGCGTCCTCGGTCACGACCCGGTGGCGGCCGCCTCGACGCCGGGATGGACCTGGTCCGATCTGGAGGCCCGGGCTCGGCCAGACGGCCCGGCCGCCCCCTACCGTCAGGGCCGGGGGATCGGTGGCGGCTCGGCCATCAACGGCCTGATCCTGGCCCCGGGTGATCGGGCCGACTACCGGGCCTGGGCGTCGGTCGTCGGTCCGGCCTGGGGCCCGGATGCCATGGCCCCCTGGCTCGACGCCGCCGCGGCCGCCTTCCAGCCGATCTCGATCCCCGCCGGCCCGGTGACCGGACCGTTTCTCGAAGCGCTGGCGGCTGGCGGCCACGGCCCGGTGGTCGGGGATTCGCTGGAACCGGACCGGAACGGGGTGATGGCGGCCAGCCTGGCGTTGGTCGACGGGCGACGGGTCTCTGCCGCCGATCGGTTCCTCGCCCCGGCCATGGCCGGCGGTGCGGTACGGCTGATCGCCAACGCCCCGGTCGACCACATCCGGACCACCGGCGGCGACCGCTCCACGGCCGCCGGTGTGGCGTTGGTGGACGGCCGGGCCATCGATGCGCCGCTGGTGGTGAGCTGCGCCGGCGCCATCGGTTCACCGGCACTGCTCCGTCGCTCCGGTCTGGCCGGGCCGTCGGTCGGTCGGCGGCTGATCGATCACCCATCGGTCGCCCTCACCCTGCGGCTGACCCCGGAGGTCGCCGACCGTGACCGGCTGGGCCTGGCCTCCCACGTGCTCCGTTGGTCGCCGGACCGGGACGGGGCGGACCAACCGGCCGGGTCGGATGCCCCCGGTGCGGACGCCGGCGGCGACCTACAGGCCTTCGTCCTCGATCGGGTCGACGACGGCGGCGCCGGCGCCGAGCCCCTGGCCGTCGTCGCCATCGGGCTGCTGGCCCCGACCTCGATCGGCCGGCTCGGTGCCGACGGGCAACCGATCACGGCGGCACTGAGCACCGAGACCGATCGGGTCCGGTTCCGGGCCGGGGTCCGCCACCTGCTCGACCGCTGTCACGACCGGTCGATGGCTGGGGTGGTGTCCGCCGTCCTGGCCGACGACCGAGGGACCCCGGCCTCGGCGCTGGCCGAGCTCGGTGATACCGACCTCGACCGCTGGCTGCTCGCCAACCCCGGCCCCTACGCCCACCCGACCGGGACCTGCCCGCTCGGTCCCGTGGTGTCATCAGACCCGGCCGACGGTGGTCGACTGGTCGACCGGAACGGCGTGCATGTCATCGATGCCTCGGTCCTGCCCGGCCCGTTGCGGGCCGGGCCGTGGCTGACCGTGACGGCGGTCGCCGATCGACTGGGGACCGCGCTGGCCAGACTCGGCTGACCGGATCCGAACCGATCAGCCGGCCCCCCGGAGGGCGGCGATCGGTTCGGTGCTCGCCGCCTTCCACGCCGGGTAGGTGCCGGCCAGCAGCCCGGTCAGCGCCCCGACAACCGGCGCCGCGAACGGCAACCACGAGTCGAGTACCGGCGACCATTCCCTGGTGGCGGAGACCACGACGACGGTCAGGATCCCGAGGCTGGTCCCGAGCAGACCGGCGAGGGCTCCCAGGGCGATCGACTCGCCGAGGAACTGGGAGGCGACGTGGCGTCTGGTGGCCCCCAGCGCTCGGCGGAGGCCGATCTCGCCGGTCCGTTCCAGCACCGAGACCAGGGTGACGTTCGCGATGCCGATCGCCCCGACCAGCAGGGAGACGCCGCCCAGGATGAGGAACAGGGCATTGACGTCCGACTGGACGTCCGAGCGGACCCGGCGTGGTGGCTCGGCCCATGAGGCGTCGAGCTGATCCGGCGAGTTCGGGGCCAGGGCGACCGGGGCCTGGGTGCCGATCAGCTCCGCCGCCCCGACCTCGACCTCGATCAGCACCTCACCGACCCCGGTCAGGCCGTAGCGGTCCCTGGCCAGACCGTTGGGAATGATGATCGCGTTCAGCAGATCGGGCCGGCGGGCGGTGTCTGCGATGATGCCGATCACGGCAACGCTCTCGTCGCCGATGAAGATGGCGGGGGTGTTGTCGATCCTGGTGATGTTCAGCCGCTGGGCTGCGGACGGGCCGATGACGGCCACCCGATCGCCCCGCTCGTCGTGGCCGCGGTCGAAGAACCGGCCGGTGAACAGTTGGGACCGGGCGGCCTCGAACAGGCCGGGGCTGGCCGCAACCACCGGGATCTGGAACTCGGTCTGACCGAGCGGATCGATCACCGGGACCGAACGGACGAACCGGTTGCCGATGTCGACGCCGGTGACCGTGCCGGCCGCTGTGACCCCGTTCAATCGGCGGATCCGCTCCTCGGCGTCCCACGGGATCACGCTGTTCGTCCGGTTCTGCTGGGCCCCGAACCGCCGCTGTTCCGGCTCGACGGTGACCTTGGTGGCCTCCAACTCGTCGAACCGGGACACGATCTGGTTGCCGGCGGTCTTGGCCAGGCCGAGGGTCGCAACCAGCGCGGCCACACCGAGGATGGTGCCGAGCGCGGTGAGGAGGGTCCGGGCCGGCCGGGCGGTCAGGGCCAGCGTCATCTCCCCGAACAGGTCTCGGACACTGAACCCCGAGCGGGGGATCTCGAGCGGCGGCGGGCCGCCGGCCGGCTCGGCCCCGCCCTCGATGATCAGTGGCGGCGGCTCCTCCGGTGGGAGCTGGCCCCCGGGCAGCAGGGTCATGCCGTGACCACCGGATCGAGGACCCCGTCACGGATCCGGACCTGACGCTGGGCCCGGGCCGAGACGTCGTCGTCGTGGGTGATGACCGCCAGGGTCAATCCGGAGGCATGGAGCTCCTCGAACAGGCCCAGGATCTGGTTTCCGGTCGCGGTGTCGAGGTTGCCGGTCGGCTCGTCCGCCAGCAGCAGGCTCGGTCTGCCGACCAGGGCTCGGGCGATCGCCACCCGTTGCCGCTCACCACCGGAGAGGGTGGTCGGGAAGGCGTCGAGCCGGTGGCCGAGGCCGACCTGTTGCAGCGCCTCCTCGGCCCGGCGCCGACGGTCTCCCCGGGTGCCGGGCCGGTAGACCTCGGCCAGCATCACGTTCTCGACCGTCGTGCGGTGGGACAGCAGGTGGAACGACTGGAACACGAACCCGATCCTGGCCGACCGCATGCCGGCCCGTTCCCGCTCGCTCAGCGACACGGTGTCGATGCCGTCCAGGAAGTAGGTCCCGTCGGTCGGGGTGTCCAGCAGGCCAAGGAGGTGGAGCATGGTCGACTTACCGGAGCCGGACGGTCCGACGATGGCCAGGTACTCGCCCCGGCCGATCGACAGGTTTGCCCCCTTCAATGCCTCGACCGGTGGGGTGCCGGGGAACGTTCGGCTGACGTTCTGTAGCTCGACGACCGGAACCACGGCCGACCTCAGACCCCGCCGACGTCGCGGGAGCGGGCCGGCGCCGCCTCTCCCTCGCCGTCGGTGTCGTCCCCGTCTGCCGGCTCCTGCCCCGGCAACTCGAGATCCCTCCCGACGACGACCCGATCCCCAGGCTCGAGGTTGCCCTCGACCACGTCGATCTCGACGAAGCCCTGGGCCCGGAGGCCGGGGTTGACCCGAATCAGGTCGGTCTCGCCGTCGCCGAGGTCGACTTCGACCCGGGTGGTCCCGTCCGCCGCGGCGGACAGCGCAGCCAGCGGGACGGCCAGCACCTCGCCGCCGGAGGAGGTCACCGGGATGGTGATCCGGAAGTTGACGTTGAGTGCATCCTCCGGCAGGTCCTCGTCTGGCTCGATCCGGATGCGGTACCGGTCCTCCGGGGTGTCGCCGCCACCGGGGTTGTCTGCGATGAAGGTGATCGAGGCATCGGCCCGGATCCCCAGGTCGTCGTCCTCCAGGATGGCGGTGTCTCCGACCTCGATCAGACGCCGGTCGGCGGCGGACACCGCCGAATCGATCGACGTGCCGGAGCCGGTCACCGTCATCACCGGCCCGCTGGGGGAGGTACCGGCCTCGGCGGTCAGGGTCTGGACGGTCCGGGGGAGCGAGGGGAGGAAGTACAGCTCGGCCGCCGGGAACCGGGTGTCGACTACGGCCTGGGTCTCACCGAGGCTGGAGCGGGCCTCGTTCAGGCGGTCCCGGGCCGCACTCAGCGAGGTCTGCTCGTTGGTGGTGTCGACCTCCAGTCGCTCGGTCCGACCGAGCTGGGCCTGTCTGAGATTGCTCTCGGCGTCAGCGATCGCCCGGGTCTGGTTGGTCTTGGCCGACGCCTCGGCGTCCCTGGCATCCTCCAGCGCCCGGTCGGCCTGGGCCTTGGCATCCTTGGCCGCCTCATCGGCCTGGGTCAGCTCGTCCAGCTCCTCCGGCGTCGGCGGTTGCTCGGTGTCCGGGTGGGTCCCACCCTTGGCCTGGGAGAGCCGGCCGGCCGCGGTGTCCGCTGCGGTCTTGGCATCGGCCGCCGCCTTCTCCGCGTCCTCCCTGGCCCTGGTGGCCTGGGTGACCTCGGCCCCGGCCCTGGCGTCCTCCAGGGCCTGCTCGGCCTGGGTCACCGACTGATCGAGCTGGAGCCGCTCGGCCTCGCCGGGGCCGGCCGCCGCCTGGTCGAGCGCCCGCTGGGCCTCGGTCACCGCCGACTCGGCCTCGGTGACCGCAGATCGTTCGGCCTTCAGGTTTGCCAGGTCCTGCTCCGATGGTTCGACCGGCTTGTAGCCGGCGGCCCGGTACAGCTCCTCGACCGCGTCGGCGGTGTCGCCGTCGTAGATGCCGTCAAGCTCGCCGGGGTCGTAACCCAGACGGTCGAGCGCCTCCTCCAGCTGGCGGACATCCGGCCCCTCGAGGGTCGGGATGAGGCTGCGGAACACCGGCAGGTCGCCCTGGAGGACGAAGACCGGCCGACCGGCCACCTCGATCGCGACGTCTCCCTCGGTCAGCTCGTCGCCGGCCTGGGCGGTCAGCCTGGTGATGATGGTCTCCCCGCTGGCCGAGGTGGCGCTGAGCGGAGTCGACTCGTTCGACCGGACCGTGCCGCGGACGACCAGCCGCTGGGACAGCTCCCGCAGCTCGACCGGGACCGTGATCAGTGACGGCTCCGGCGGTGCCTGGTCCGCCGCGATCTCGGCCGGGGACTTGATTCGTTGGCCGGCGATCCAACCGATGCCGGCCGAAATGACGGCGACCGCAGCCACTACCGCCAACAGGGCTCGTCGATTCACGGGGGGTCAGCCTCGGTAGTCCTCGAGGCGGTCTGCGTTGTCGTCCAGGAACTGCTGCTCGTACTCGGCCGCGACCTCCTGGTAGGCGTTCAGCAGGTCCTCGTTCCCGAAGCTGCCGCCGCAGTCGAACACCGCCACCGCCATCGCCGTCTCCTCGGCCTGCAGCTCGCCGAGCTTGGCCTTGGCCTCGGCCGGCATCTCCGGCGGGTTGGAGAACAGCGCCTCGAGCTCTTCCTCGCTCATGGCGGCGAAGTCCTCTTCCGACATGCCCTCGGTCGGATCCTGGAACCCGACCAGGTCGTCGACCTCGGCCAGCCGGCTGTCCCATTGCTGATAGAACGACTCCTGGAACTCCTGGTCAAGGCGGTACTCGTAGCCGCTGTCAGACACGCAGTTGGCGACGTCGTTCATGATCTCGGTGATCCGGGGATCGTCCTCGATCGACTCGTACAGCTCGGTCAGCTCCTCGTCGAAGTCGGTGTAGAACTGGTTGGCGCTGCCCGAGTCCGAGTTGGCCCAGGCCTCGCCGTAGCAGCCCTGGGGTTCGAAGTTGAAGGCCGCACTCTCGGCCTCGGCCAGTTCCTCTTCGGTCATCGTCTCCGGGTCGTAGGCCGGGAAGTCGTCCTCGTCGCCGTAGAGGGCGGCGTAGTAGGCCTCCTGGGTCGCCTCGTCGAGAGTGTTGACGTAGTCCGCATTGGGGTCCTGGAAGCCGTCCTCCTCGTCGTCGATGGCGCCATCGTCCCAGCCGACCAGATCCGGGCCGACCTGGGCCTGGGAGTAGCGCTGGGTGGTGATACCGAAGCCGTACTTCTCGGCGTATTCCCGGGAATCGAAGTCGAGGCCGTCCTCGGTTCCAGCGAAATTGAAGTCGCTGTAATCGACCGGGGTGTACTCAAACCCCTGTTCGGCCATGCAGGAGGCGACGAGCTCCTCCTGTTGCCGCTGCTCCTCGGCGAACCGGGCCTGGGCGTCCTCGTCGTCGAGGCCGGTGAAGAAGTCCTCCTGGCCCAGAAACTCCGCAATTGGGGAGCCGGCCTCGGTGGTGGCGTCCTCCGAACCGCACGCCGCGGCCAGGAGGGTCGTGGCGAGCATCGCCGCCAACAGTTTCGATCCGCTGATTCTGAACATCGTTCGTTCGGCCTCGCACTTTCTGCAAATGGCGACCGTCCCGTCGGCCGTCGGCAGGGGTTGCC
>JBCCFN010000009.1:0-38097 GCA_039029715.1 Actinomycetota bacterium
ACCAAGGCCTATGCCGACGAGCTCGGGCCGTTCGGGATCCAGGTCAACGGGATCGCCCCTGGCTATTTCGCAACCGAGTTGACCGCCAAGACCCGAGCCGATCCGGAACACAACCGGGCGGTACTCGATCACATCCCGGCCGGTGAGTGGGGGCAGACCCAGGACCTCATGGGCGCCTGCGTGTTCCTTGCCAGCCGGGCCTCGAACTACGTAAACGGCCACATCCTCGCCGTCGATGGCGGCTACCTCGTTCGCTAGCACGTTTATCAGGAGATCCTCATGCCCCTCACCCGTGACGCCATCGTCGATGGCCTCACCGACCTCCTCGGTGCGGACAAGGTCGACACCGACGAGCAGGTCCTCAAGGACAACAGCCACGACCGCTACCGGAAGCTGGAGAGCATCTTCGGCATCTACACCCTCCCTCCCCCGGCGGCCGTCGTCCGGGCCGCAACCACCGACGACGTGGCGGCCGCACTGGCGTTCTGCAACGAGCATCGGATCAACGTGGTGCCGAAAACCGGTGGCACCGCCACCGAGGGCGGCCTCGAGACGATCGCCGAGAACTCCATCGTGATCGACGGGACCGGCCTCGACCGGATCGTCGAGATCGACCGGTTCAACATGCAGGCCACGGTGCAGTGCGGGGTCAAGCTCCAGGACCTGGAGGACGAGGTCCGCACGCTTGGCCTCACCACCGGCCACTCGCCACAGTCCAAGCCGATCGCCATGTACGGCGGCCTGGTGGCGACCCGCAGCATCGGCCAGTTCTCAACTCTCTACGGCGGTATCGAGGACATGGTGATGGGCCTGGAAGCGGTCCTACCGTCCGGTGAGGTGGTCCGGATCAAGGACGTCCCACGCCGAGCCGCCGGGCCGGACATCCGCCACGTCATCATCGGCAACGAGGGGGCGCTCTGCTACATCACCGAGGTCACGGTCAAACTCTTCGCCCACTACCCGGACCACAACCACTATCTCGGGTGGCGGCTGGACGAGATGAAGCTCGGGTTCGAGATCCTCCGAGACGTCATGGCCGCCGGCTACAAGCCGTCGGTGGCCCGGCTCTATGACGCCGAGGACGGGGCCCAACACGGCTTCGACCGCTTCGCACCGGGGCAGTGCGTCCTGATCTTCACCACCGAGGGGCCGGCCGGCGTGTCCCGGGCCACCGCCGATGGGATCGCAGAGATCGTCGGTCGCCACCAGGCGTGCACCCCGGTCGACACCTCGATCATCCAGGAATGGTTCGAGCACCTGAACTGGGGGCCGGAGAAGCTGATCGAGGAACGGGACTTCATCCGCGAGAATTTGCGGATGGGCTACACCACCGAGGTGTCCGGGAACTGGTCGGTGATCAACGAGATCTACGAGAACGGCATCCGCCGGGTCCGGGAGGAGTTCCCCCACGTCGACGACATCACCATGCTCGGCGGCCACTCCTCACACAGCTACCAGACCGGCACCAACATGTACTTCGTGTACGACTACGACGTGGTCGACTGCGCCTATGAGGAGGAGCGGGAGAAGTACCACATCCCGCTCAACGCCATCTTCGTCGAGGAGGCGCTGAAGGCCGGCGGTTCGATGTGCCACCACCACGGGATCGGCAAGTACCGGGCACCGTGGACAGCCGAGGAACACGGGACGGCCTACCGGCTGCTGACCGGGTTGAAGCACGATCTGGACCCGAACGGGATCATGAACCTCGGCACGATCTACCCCGTCGACGGGCCGGGCGATTGAGCCGGTACGTCATCGGCCTGGACGTCGGCACCCAGAGTGCCAAGGTGGTGATCTTCGCCAAGACCGGCGAGGTGGTCGCCGAGGGTCACCAACCGCTCCGCCCGCTCGACATCCCGGCCCAAAACCAGGCCGTCCACCCCGATGATGACCTCTGGGATGCCACGATGGTCGCCCTGTCGTCGGCGATCGGCCGGTTCACCGCCGCCGGTCTCGCCGTCGGCGACATCGAGGCCATGGCCATCTGCATCATCCGTTGCTGTCGGGCCCTCCTCGCACCGGACGGCTCGTTGGCCCACCCGGTGATCAACTGGATGGACGAGCGGCTCGATCACCCGCATGACGACGACGGGTTCGGCGAGGTGGCCCACGTCACGACGAGCTCGGGCTACATCGGTCTCCGTCTGACCGGTGCGCGGGTCGACACCTGCGCCAACCTGATCGGCTGGTGGCCGATCGACGACGCAACCCTCGAATGGAGCGACGACCAGGCGACATGGGACGCCTGCCGACTGTCCCGAGATCGGGTGTTCGACCTGGTCCGTCCCGGCGAGCCGATCGGTGAACTGACCGCCGAGGTGGCGGAACGGGTCGGGCTACCGGTCGGGCTACCGATCATCGCCACCGCCCACGACAAGGCGGTCGAAGCGCTCGGGTCGGGTGCGCTGGATCCCGGCGTCGGCCTGGTATCGCTCGGCACCTACATCGCCGCCATGAGCCACGGTCCAAGGCTCGTCCCCGACGCCGAGTCGTTCTGGACGTTCCAGGCTGCGGTCCCCGGCAACTACCTGTACGAATGCTGGGGCGTGAGACGGGGCATGTGGAGCGTGAGCTGGTTCCGTGACCAGTTCGGGGCGGCGGCGGTGGCCGAGACCGACGTGGCCGGCCGGTCGCTCGAGGACCTGTTGAATGCCGAAGCGGCCGTTGTTCCGGCCGGAGCTGACGGCCTGCTGACCGTTCACGACTGGGCGGCCCCGCCCCACGCACCGTTCCGGAAGGGCGCCATGATCGGCTTCGACGGACGCCACACCCGAGGCCACCTGTACCGATCGCTCCTGGAGGGCATCGCCATCCGGCTCAAGAACCACATGGACCCGATGGCAGCCGAACTCGGCCAACCATTCTCCGAGCTGATCGTCAGCGGCGGCGGGGCCAACAGCGACGTGATGATGCAGATCCTTGCCGATGTCCACGGTGTCCCGACGGCTCGAAACCGGGTGCGGAGCTCGGCAGCGATCGGCTGCGCCGTCAGCGCCGGGCTGTTCGCCGGAGTCTGGTCGTCGCCGGCCGAGGCCACCGAGGTGTTGGTGCAACGGGACGACACCTTCCAGCCGATCGCCGAGCACACCACCCGCTACGCCGAACTGGCGGCGATCGAGGCGGCGATCCATGACCACCTGGACCCCGTGACCGCCCGGCTCGCTGCTCTGCGGTAGGTGCCCCAGCGGTTCGGACCGATTCCGATCGGCCCTCCCGGGAAGGGGTTCTGCTCGCCCGACCGTGGTATCCGACGTACAGTTACGGGCCTCAGGGGGTCCACGGCCGCATCGATCGATCGGTGGCGGCCGTGTTCGGTACGGGCACAGAGGAACCATGGACGACATCGTCGAGCTCGAACTCCGTCGAGCGGTCAACGTCACCAACACCGACTACATCCGGCGCTTCGTCGCGGAACGGGTCGCCACCGAGGGCCGGGACGGCCCGGCGGTCGAACTGGTGCACTTCAACGTGATCATCCTCTGCACCGAGGGCAGCGGAAGCCACATGGTCGACTTCGAGGACTACGAGATGCGCCCCGGTACTGCGATCTGGATACGTCCCGGCCAGGTTCAGCGTTGGAGCGATGCCGCAGACGGGTTCGATGCCCTGGTCGCAGTGTTCGACTCGACCGTCATCCCCGACCTCCCGCTGCTCGACCGTCTCGTCGCCTCCACGACCGCGACCGAGCTTGACGGTGATGCGACCCTCCTTCGTCAGCAGATGGAGTGGATGGCCTCGGATCTCGATGCGAACCAGGACGAAGCGACCGCCGCTGCGGTGGTTGGCGTCATCCTCCGGCTCTTCGCCAGGCACTCCAGCAATGACCATCACCGGGCCGGCTCGGCCCGAAGGCAGTTGGCGGATTCGTTCGTCCAGAGTGTCGAGGAGCACCTGGAACAGCGGTCGGTGGCCTGGCATGCCAGACGAATCGGTTCGTCGACCCGAACGATCGCCAGAGCGACCGCCGAGACGCTCGATCAGCGACCGAAGGAGATCATCGACGCCCGGGTGATGCTCGAGGCCCAGCGGCGGCTCGCCTGGTCGACCGACGACGTCGGCACGATCGCCAGGAGCCTCCGCTTCTCGGACTCGTCGAACTTCACCAAGTTCTTTCGGCTCCGGGCCGGCATCTCCCCCTCGGCGTTCCGAGCGGGACTGCGGACGCTGGATCCCCTCCACCCGGGTTGATGCCCGGCGCCAGCGCCGCTACTGGCCGTGGAAGGCCCGGCTGACCGCGTAGCTGTCCTCGAACCAGTTCCAGAGGACCAGCTTGCCGTCGCTGACCTTGGCCCGAAGGGCGAAGGTGAACTCACCGATCTCTGCGCCGGACGCCGTGGTGGTGCCGTCCATCCGGCCGAAGACCGCAACCGTGTCGCCGGAGGCAAAGGCATCCTCGTTCTCCCACAACGTGGTCTGGAGATTCGCTCCGAAGACGCCGAGGAAGTCCAGGATGGCCTGTTTGCCAGACCACGGCCCGATCCACGGCATGGCCTTGTCGCCCTCGTTGTGCCACACCATGTCATCGGCCATCAGATCGGACAGGGTGTCCATGTCGCCGCTGCCCATCGCCCCCATGAACGCCATCACGGTGTCGAACGATGCCTGGCTCTGCGTGTCCATCTCTCGCTGGCTCCTCTTTCTCGATTGCGGGTGTCACGGCTCATGCTTGTTGTCCGGCGCCACGACGTCCTGGTCACCGTTGGACCTTCTGTGGTCGATACCGGACAACGGACCCGATGGCGGGGATCTCAGGACGTGGCGGCGCTGGCCGAACCGGTCGAGAAGACCGCCCGGGCGCACCAGGCCAGGCAGAAGATCTCGACCAGCATGATGACGAAGAAGGCAACGTTGAACTCGACGATCACGTCGCTGAGCTCACGACAGACGCCCCCGGCGAAGGCCGCGGCATAGGCGCCCGCCTGACGCATCGCCACCGCCACCAGCATGGCGACACCAAGGCCGAGATTCCGCCCGGCCCACGAGGTGGCAAGATCGTCTGCCCCGTCGACGAAGCTGGCCGCCGAGGTCGGATCGGCAAGGGCAAGGATGCCGATCACGGTGCCGCCGAGCCCCATCAGAATCGCAAAGACGGTCATTGCGATCGGTACGCCCTCTGCCTTGATCATGTTCACTTGGCTACTCCCACACTCGTTCGGTTCACCTGACCGGGAGCAAGTGTGATGGCGACGTCACCATGCGTCGAGGTCGCTGTCGGACCAGCGGTGGTTGAAATCCGCCAACCTCGCCGAACCTGACTCTGGGGCTCCGTCAGCGGCACCAACCGCCCAACAGCAGGTCCAGGGCGGCGTCGGTCATCTCGACGAGAGAGAGATCGCCGGTCGGGTCGAAGGTTCGGGCGATCGTGTTCATGGCACCGAAGAACGTCGCCGAAGCCACGACGGGGTGAACCGGCCGCAGTTGGTCGGCCTCGACCGCTCGCTCGACGATCCCCCGAACTACCGCCTCATGCTCGTGCATCAGGTCGGCGGTCGCATCGGTGGCGGCGAGATAGTCAAGATTCCCGATGATCAGCTGGCCGGATGGCCGCTCGACCGAGAGGCGTACATGGGCCCGCCCGAATGACCGCAGCTCATCCACCGGCGCTGCGTCTGGCCCGGCCTCGGCCGCCGCCTCGGCCTGGATGTCCTCCAACCCGACGCTGAGTACCAGAGCCAGCAGCTCGTCACGGCTCGACACGTAGTAGTACAGGGCACCCTTGGAGAGGCCGACCCGATCCCCCACTCCGGCCAGGGTGGTACCGGCGAGGCCGGACACCGCAAGCTCCTCCTCCGCCGCAGCGATGATCATGTCGCGACGCTGGGCCCGCCGTTTGGCGGCGCGATCGGCTGCCACTTCCGCCTCGTGACCAACGTCCCCTTGACGACTGCCTTCTTGACCGCCGTTGACTTTTTCAACCATAGGTCGAATAATCTAACACATGCAGCGCGAGATGGAACTGGCAATCGGCGACGCACTCCTCGAACGGATCGAAACCGGGGCCCCGCCGGCCGTCGGACCGGCGGCCCGGATCGACCCTGCGGTGTACACCGACCCCGCCAGACACCGTCGAGAGGTTGCGGCAATCGCTGCAACACCGGTGGCTGCGCTGGCTTCGAGCGAGCTGGCGTCACCGGGCGCCTTCGTCACCGTTGATCTGCTCGGAACGCCGGTGATCATCAGTCGGGACCGCGCCGGGCAGGTCCATGCGATGCGAAACGTCTGCGCCCATCGAGGTGCAACCGTCGAGACTCGGGATGCCGGAACGGCCAGGATCTTCTCCTGTGGATTTCACGCCTGGAGCTACGATCTCGACGGTTCGCTCCGGTCGGTCTCCGATGCCGGACTGTTCTCCGCCGACCCTTGCGACACCGGCCTCCGCCGCCTCGCGGTCGAGGAGCGGCATGGCATCATCTGGGTGACACCGAACGCCGATGCCGACGCCCGGCCGGTCGGCAGTTGGCTTGGCGAGCTCGACCCGCTCCTCCAGGAACTCGAGCTGTCGTCGATGGTTCACCACGCATCGACCAGTTATGACCTGAAGTGCAACTGGAAGTTGCTCACGGACGGCTTCCTCGAGATCTATCACCTCAAGTACCTCCACCGGACGTCGATCGCCCCGTACTTTCCGGCCAACACCATGCTGTACGGCCGTCGAAGCGATCACTTCGTCGGCTGGCTCCCAAAGAACCGCCTGGTGAAGGAGGTGACCACTGAACCACGCGACCGGTGGCAGGTGCTCGACCGCCTGACCGGTGCGCTGGTCCTGGTCCCGGCCACGGTCGTGCAGTGGCAGGCCGGGCATGTTGAGTTGTTCTCGCTCCGACCTCACCCGCTCGACCCGACGAGGACCACGGCCAGGTTGACGATGATGGTGCCAAAGGACCGGGCGGACGAAACCGAGCTGTGGGACCGGAACTGGGAGCGGGTGTGCGTCACCATTCCGGAGGAAGACTTCGCGGCCGCTGTCGACGTCCAGGCCAATATCGACGCCGGGGCCGTGGACGAGATCACGATCGGGGCGAACGAACACAACCTCGTCGACCACCTCGCTGCGGTCGAGCGGTTGGCAAGCGAGCTGCACCACGCATGACCCTCCGACCGCGCCGAACGATTGCCATCGCCGATGCCGAGTACGGCTTGGCCGACCACGCGGGGAAGTACCGGTCGACCGCTGGCACCCAGCCGACCATCGACCCGACCCTCCTGCATCGCTGCCTGGTCGACCTCGAGCGGGACGGTTACACGATCATCGAGGATGCCGTCGACCCGGACGACCTCGACCGAGTGCGTTCGGAGGCCAACCGGCTCTTCGTCCACGACGGCGGACGAAACGCCTTCGAGGGCTTCAAGACCCGACGCCTGTACTCCCCGCTCGAAGAAACCGATGCCCTCGACAGCCTGGCCGTCCACCCGATCGCTCTCGGCCTCCTCGACCAGATTTTCGAGCCGAACTACCTGCTGTCTCAACTCCAGATCATCGACATCGCACCGGGTGAGGCCGCCCAGGCGCTTCATGCAGACGACTCGTTCTATCCCTGGCCTCGACCCCGCCCCCCGCTCGGCGCCGCGACCATCATCGCCGTGGACGACTTCACCACAGACAACGGCGCAACCAGAGTCATCCCCGGATCCCATCGGTGGGGGGACCAGCCGCCGACTCCCGAACAAGCCGCACGGGCCATTCCGGCCGTCATGCCGGCGGGGTCGATGCTGTTCTTCCTCGGCACCACCTGGCACAGCGGCGGCGAGAACAACGCCGCTAGATCCAGAATGGCGGTCACCGCCCAGTACTGCGCCCCCTGGTGCCGGCCCCAGGAGAGCTTCCTCCTGTCCGTCAGCCGTGAACGCGTCGCCCGGTCGAGCGAACACCTCCAGCGCCTCCTGGGCTACAGCATCCACCCGCCGTTCATGGGCTTCGTCAACGGGATGCACCCCAAGCGGCTGCTCGAACCGCTGGTCGAGCCGGCGGGACGTCCGGATACCGACGGCCCGCGGTGAGCTCGACCGCGCCATCGGTGGACTACGGCGCGGCGCCGATACCGATCCGAGACGACCTGGCACTGTCGCACGGTTTGGTGCTCAGCCACGTCAGTACGGCCGGAACCTGGTGGACGGCGGCCGAACGAATCGCCATCGCTGGCTCTGCCCGTCATGCCCGCAGTTGCCCGTTCTGCGCCGAGCGAAAGGCAGCGCTCTCTCCCTATGCCGTCGACGGTGTCCACCAGGACGAGTCCGGACTCGATCCGACCGTTGTCGATGTGATCCATCGCGTGACAACCGACCCCGGGCGCCTGTCGCACCGCTGGTATGAGCAAGCCATCGCCAGCGACGGACTCGATCCGGAGCGATTCGTCGAAGCCATTGCCGTTGCGGTGTTGATCACTGCGATCGACACCTTCGCTCGGGCCGTTGGCGTCGATCCGATTCCCCTTCCCGAGCCGAGGCCCGGGGCTCCAACCGGTGGCAGCCAAACGGATCTCGAGCACGAACGGGCCTGGGTCCCCCGACTGACCCCCGGCGGTGCGAACTGGGTCGCTGCTTTCGGTGAGCGGGCGGATGTCGCCGAGGTGGAACGGGGCCTGAGCCTGGTTCCGTCCGAGCTGCGGACGCTCACCGCGTTCGCCCGAGTCCACTACATGGCGTTTGAGAACGTGACCCGACCCCACTACGTCGAGCCGGGGCGGGCCATCGACCGGGTCCAGACCGAGTTTGTCGCATCCAGAGTCTCGGCCTACAACGACTGCTTCTACTGAACGACCGCACACACCAGCCTGCTCCGTGCGAGTGGCATGATCAGCGGCAACGCCATCGACATCCAGGCCGTCAGTGGTCCCGGCGAGAACTCCGGCGTCGCCGGGGGTGACCTGATCGCCGACTTCGTCGAGGCGGTCCTCGCCGACGATCGAGCGGCAATCGCCGACTCCCGTAGTGGACTGATGGCTGAGCTCGGAGCCGAGGCGGTCGTCGACATCGCTGCGGTGACCGCAATGTTCACCGTCATGAACCGGGTTGCCGATGCGACCGGAACACCGGTCGACCGCGGCCCGGCGGAGCCGTTCGTTCGTCAGGTCGCTGACGAACTCGGTCTCGTCGAGGAGCACTGACCCAGACATCGGCCTCGCCTGCGACCGGTCGGGCTCGTAGGATGTGCAACCGATGACGACCCAACCGCAGCAACGCCACGACACCCGGCTCGCGCTCCGTCGATTCTTCCTGACCCCGCCTCGGCGTCACGGCGAGGTGGACCACAACCGAGAGGTCAGCTTCCTGGAGCTGTTCTACGACCTGGTCTATGTCGTGATCATCGGTCAGGCTGCACACCACCTGGCCACCCACGTGTCCTGGACCGGCCTGCGGGACTTCGTCGCCGTGTTCGGCCTGATCTGGCTGGCCTGGTTCAACGGCACGCTGTGGCACGAGCTCCACGGTCGTGAGGACGGGCGCAGCCGGACGAACATCTTCATCCAGATGGGCCTGATCGCCCTGATGGCGGTCTACACCGGCCATGCCACCGAAGAGGACGGACCCGGCTTCGCCACCGTCTACCTGATCCTGTTCGCCTGGTACACCTACCAGTGGTTCGCCGTGCACCGGGTCGATGATCCGTCGTATCGGCCGATGACCACCCAGTATCTGGTGGCAATGCTGGCCACCATGGCCGCCATCGGGGTCAGCATCGCGCTACCGGATGATGCCCGGGTCTGGCTGTGGCTGGGGATTGTCGGGTTCTGGGTTCTCGGCGGGTTCGCCGCAACCGCCACCGAGCGGATGGGCGACTTCGGGCTGAACGTCACCGAGTCGATGGTCGAGCGGTTCGGACTGTTCACCATCGTGGTGCTTGGCGAGGTGGTCATCGGGGTGGTCGAGGGTCTCAGCGAGGCCGAGGAGCGGTCGGCGATGACCATCGCCGTCGCCATGCTCGGGCTCGGTGTCGGGATGGGGCTGTGGTGGAACTATTTCGATGCCCTCGGTCGACGGGTCCCGACCGAGCCGGGGACCCGCCTCGCCGGCTGGCTCTACATCCACTTCCCGCTCACCACGGCGCTTGCGGCCAGCGGGGCGGCAATGGTCAGCCTGATCGAGCACGCAGAGGACGGTCGGACCCCCGGCGCCACCGCCTGGCTGCTGAGCGGGTCGGTCGCCATCACGCTTGGCGGGATCGCCCTGGCCACCCGGGCGCTCCCCCATGACATGTACCCGGACGGGTTCTTCCAGCGGATCCCCCGGACGCTCGGCGTCGGTGCCGTGCTGGCGATCGCCATCGGTGCCGCCAGGCCGGCCCCGATCGTGCTGACCGGCGGGCTGCTGGCCGTCCTGGCCGCCACGTGGTTCTGGCTGATCGTGCAGTTCTTCGCCGCCGGTGGCCAACCGGCAGGCGACGAGCCAGGGATCGAATTGGAGGCCTAGCGACGGGTCCCCCGCACCCGAGACCGGTCATGTACGTTCCACGGCATTTCGCAACCGACGGCCCCGGGGCGCTGCGGGAGCTCCTCCAACTGGCACCGCTGGCCCAGGTCGTGTCGATGACCGACGACGGGCTGGTCGCCACCGCTGCGCCACTGCTACTGGTGGAGCGGGACCAGTCGATCGTCCTGCAGGGTCACGTCTCCCGGGCGAACGACCACTGGAAGCGAATCGACCAGTCGGTCGACACCCTCGTGATCGTCTCCGGCCCGGACGCCTACGTGACACCGAACAACTATCCGAGCAAGCACCTCACCCACGAGGTCGTCCCGACCTGGAACTACGAGGCCGTCCACGTGCGCGGACCGCTGACCGTGCACGACGACCCGGCGTGGCTACTGGACCTCGTCACCCGCCTCACCGACGAGCACGAACGCGGCCGCCCGGACCCGTGGGCGGTCACCGACGCCCCCGACCACTACATCGAGCTCAGGCTGCGGGGCATCGTCGGTATCGAGGTTGCGGTCGATCGGATCGAGGCCAAGGCCAAGCTCAGCCAGGACAAGTCGGTCGAGGACCAGGCCGGTGTCCGCGCTGGCCTGGCGGCAGGGTCTCCGGGCGATCGAGGCGTCGCCGAGCGGATGGCAGACAGCCCGCACACCTGATCCCGCGTGCCGGCCATCGGCCGGCGGTCAGCCGCCCCCGGCGAGGGTCGGCCACGGGTGGGCCGCCTCGAGCTCGAAGGCCAGCTCGAGGAGCATGGCCTCCTGCCCGACGTCTGCGCCGAAGTGGATCCCCATCGGAAGACCGTTGCCGTCAACCGCAAGCGGTAGTGAGACCGCCGGGCCGCCACCGACGTTGTACGGCGGCGTGGTCGGGCAGTGGGCGATGGCCCGAGCCAGGTGGACCTCGCCCGGAAGCTCGGGCGAAAGGTAGCCGATCTCATGGAGCGGGCCGCCAAGCGTCGAAGACAGCAGTACGTCGTGGGCGGCGAAGGCCGTGCCGAACTCGGCAACGAGACGTCGCATCCTGCGGAACGCCGCCGGTGCCTTGGCCGCCCGACGCCGGAAGTGGGAGACGAGCCACTGGGTCCACGGTTCGAGCTGCTTGCGGTCGAACTCCGGCCCCATGACCCGCTTGCCGACCGTCGACAGCAGGAACGGGGCGTAGGCCCACAGCATCATGAAGTCGTCTGCGAACCGGGCCGGGAACGGGTTGGGGATCAGCTCGACATCGTGACCGAGCGCCTCCAGTTGGCCGGCGACGCGAAGGACCTCCGAACGGTTCACGCTGTCGAGGGGAACGCCGTCGACCCGCTCGGTCACGACCCCGACCCGGAGCCGCCGGTCCGATGGTGACGTGACGTGACCGATCGACGGCAGCTCGGCGGCCCGACGGTGGAGCTCGGCTCCGTGGAGATAGGTCGCGGTGTCACGGACCGACCGGGAGACGATCCCCTCGGCCGCCAGGTCGACCGGGATGATGTTGGGGAGGTCGATCCTTGCCATCCGCCCTCGGGATGGTTTCAGGCCGACCAGCCCGCAGCACGATGCCGGGATCCGGATCGAGCCGCCGCCGTCGTTGGCATGGGCGACGGGCACCACGCCGGCGGCCACGAGCGCAGCCGAACCGCCGGACGATCCGCCGGGCGAGTGGTCGAGGCTCCACGGGTTGCGGGTGATGCCGGTGACCAGCGCCTCCGTCGACGCGGTGAGGCCGAACTCCGGGGTCGTGGTCAGGCCGAGGCTGACCAGGCCGGTCGACTCCAGCTGCACGACCGTTGGCGAGGACTCATCGGCCGGTTTGTCCGGGACGGCCCTCGAGCCGAAGCGGTTCGGCAACCCGGCGACCTCGGCCACACCCTTGACGAAGGACGGCACGCCATCGAACACACTGCCCGGCCTCGACGATGGATCGCCGAACGCCTCCGCCTTCGCTCTGGCCCGTTCGTAGTCGGTCACCGCCACGGCGTTGAGTTGCGGCTGGACCTTGTCGGCCCGACCGATCGCCGCCTCGACCAGCTCGGCTGGCGAGACCTCACCGGCCGCCACCGCGGCCGCAAGACCAACCGCATCCCGATCGCCGAGTGCATCGTCGCCGAATGACGACACCGATCGTTGGCCGTCCGCCGCTGGATCCGCACCTGAACCTGTCGTCACGAACGCACCACCTTCGATCGGGACCCACCCGTCCGAGCGGGTCGTGAACCATCGGGCACGGGCGGCGCCGACCGCTCACCCGCACCGAAGTATGGCAGATCGATCACGGGCCGGACATCGCCGCCAACCGGCGTGGCCGGACGTCGTCGGCTGCAGGCGTGGGACCGCCGGGTCACCTGAACCGGATCCCCATCCGGAGTTCGGTCGGCACGCCGTTGGCGAACGGGATGGGCGCTTTGGACTCCACCAGCACTTCCAGACCGTTGGCGAGGTAGAAGTCGACGGCCGGATTGTCTGACAGCACGTCGAGCTGGAGCCCGTCCATACCCGAGCGCTGCGCCCGTTCCAGGGCCTGCCGCAACAGGGCCGCCCCGACCCCGGTCCCTCGATGGGCATCGGTGACCGCAAGCGCATGGATGTAGTAGACGTCCGGTGGGATCGCCGGATTGAGCCACCTGCACTGGTGCAGCCGCCGGCCGATCCCCCGAAGGTGACCACGGTCGGCCTCATCGAGGTCTGCCGGATCCGGCCAGATCGGGGCCAACGCATCGGCCCGCGCATGGAAGCCCGGATCGGTGAAGCCGATCTCGATGCCGAGCAGTTCGCCGCCGCGGAGGGCCAACGTCGTTGCGTCATGGCTGAACAGCGTGCCGGGCACCAGCCACGACGCCCGGATCAGCGGATCGAGGACGCCGCGGCTTCCGAACTGGTAGGTGTAGCTGGCGGGCCCGGTGGCGAAGACCAGGTCCGGCACCTGGTCGGCGAAGGTGGCGGCGAGTTCCTCGGATGTCTCGGTGATGTCCACGGTTCCTCACACTTCCTCAAAGCAGATCGCCCATCACGAGCCGCCGGTCGCCCTCGGCCTGCCGGCGCCAGCGCTGCAGCAAGCCTAGCCTCGAGGTCGTTAACCAAACAATCGCTTGCCTAAGGGCGGCGGTTCGACAACACTGGAGAGGCAGCAGCAGTCGATCTGGGAGACCTCCGTGGAGCTGATCACCGACCGGCCACCGAGCCCGTCACCGGCCAAGACCAGGGGCAACAACCGGGCGGCTGCGCTGCTCGACGCGGCCGCGGTCCTCTTCGCCTCCCAGGGCTATCACCGGACGACCATTCGGGACATCACGTCTGCCATCGGCATGCGGTCCGGCTCCTCGTACTATCACTTCGCTTCCAAGGCCGAGATGCTCCTCGCCGTCTACGACGAGGGGATCAGGCGGGTCCAGCAGTCGATCGAGCAGGCGCTGGCAGACGCACCGGCCGAGCCGTGGGCCCAGCTCGAAGCCGCCCTGACCGGCCATATCGCCGCCGTGCTCGACCCGAGTGCCTACGCCCGCACCATCGTCGCTGTGCTACCGAGCGACGTGCCGGAACTCAGCGACGAGATCACCGCCAAGCGAGACGCCTACGAGTCACAGTGGCGCTCGTTCATCGGCGCTCTCGACGCCCCGGTCGACCCCTCGCTCCTGCGGGTCTTCCTGCTGAGCGCCGCCAACAGCACCCAGGTCTGGTACCGGGAGGGCGGTGCACCCCCGGCCGCAATCGCCCGCTTCATCATCGACCTGCTGCAGAACCCTCTGGAGGCCCGGACATGAACGAAACGGCTGCACCCCCGGGGTCGACCGCCGTCGATGCCGCGCCGCTCCGGGTACTGGTGACCAAGATCGGCCTCGACGGTCACGACCGCGGATCCCGTCTGGTCGCGGCGTTCCTCCGAGACGCCGGGCACGAGGTGATCTACACCCCGCCGTGGCAACAGATCAGCGATGTGGTGACCCTTGCGACCCAGGAGGACGTCGACGTGATCGGCGTGTCCTCACTGGCCACCGACCATCTGATCGTCCCCGACCTGATGGCGGCGTTGACCGACGCCGACCTCGGGCACGTCGCCGTCGTCGTCGGCGGCATCGTGCCGGAGCAGGAACTCCCGCCGCTGCTCGAGGCCGGAGTCCGAGCGGTGTTCGGGCCGGGATCGTCGCGGGAAGAGATCGTCGAGGCCGTCTCCGCCTGGGGGGCGGAGGCACGGACCGCAAAACTGACCGAGGGAGGTTTCGCCTGATGACCGCCACCGAACACACCCAACTGACCCTGCCCGGCTTCACCGCGGCAAAGGACCGCTGGGAGCAGGCCTATGACCGGCAGATGGACGAACGAACGACGATCCGGAACCGGTCCGGGATCGAGGTCAAACCCATCTACGGGCCGGACGACTGGGACGGCACGACCTACCTCGACCGGCTCGGATTTCCCGGGGAAGCGCCATACACCCGCGGCATCTACCCGACCATGTACCGGGGGCGGACCTGGTCGCAGCGCCAGCTGATCGGCCTCGGCACCCCGGAGGACTACAACGAGCGGATCAGGTTCCTGATCGACAATGGCTCGACCGCCATCTCGCTCCTTCCGTGCAACTCGGGCTTCCGGGGCGTCGACTGCGACGAGGTCCCGTTCCCGTTGCTCGGCACCTGCGGAACGGTGGTCAACAGCGTCGACCACATGGACGCTGCGCTTGCCGGTGTGCCACTCGGCGACATCTCGACCGCCATGAACGACCCGACCCCGTTCACCCTCCTGGCCTTCGTCCTCGGCGTCGCCAAGCGGCGGGGCGTGCCGTTCGATCGCATCACCGGCACCTCAAACCAGTCGGACTACATCTCCCACTTCGTGGCGAACCACATGTTCTATCGGCTGTCCCAGCCCGGGTCCCGGCGTCTGCTTGTCGACCACGTCGAGTTCTGCCGGGCCGCTGTGCCGAACTGGAATCCGGTGTCGGTGGTCGGCCAGCACATGCAACAGGCCGGTGCCACGCCGGCCGAGACGATGGGTTTCACCCTGTCGACCGCCATCCAGTACGCCGAGGACTGCATGGCCCGGGGCATGGACCCGGACGAGATCCTGCCCCGGTTCACGTTCTTCTTCGACATCTCGATCTCGCTGTTCGAGGAGGTGGCGAAGTTCCGGGCCGGGCGTCGGATCTGGGCTCGGGTCGCCAGGGACCGGCTCGGGGCGAAGGACCCTCGTTCGTGGCGGTTCAAGTTCCACGGGCAGACCAGTGGCGTCGACCTCACCGCCCAGCAGCCGTTGAACAACATCGCCCGGGTCGCCACCCAGGCGATCGCCGGGATCTTCGGCGGGCTGCAGTCGATGCACACCGACGCCTACGACGAGGCGATCACCTGCCCGACCGAGGAGACCGCCCGGATCGCAGTGGCGACCCAGAACATCCTCCGGGAGGAGGCCCACCTGTGCGATGTGATCGACCCCCTCGGTGGCTCCTACTACGTCGAGACGCTGACCGATCAGATGGAGGCGGAGATCCTGGCGGTCATGGACACCATCGACGGGGCCGGGGGCATGTACGAGGCGGTCGGGTCTGGCCTGGTCCAGACGATGATCGGCCGGTCGGCCCTGGCGGCCCAGAACCGGATCGATGCCGGCGAGGAGAAGATCGTCGGGGTCAACTGCTTCCAGGACGACAGCGACGACCTCGCTCCCGCACCGATGCGGCCGGACCCCGACCGGATGCGCCGCTGCGTCGATGATTTCATCGCCTTCAAGGCCGGGCGGAGCCAGGACGAGGTCGACCGACGGCTGGCATCGCTCCGACAGGCGGCCCAGAGCGAGGACGAGAACATCTTCGCCCAGGTGGTCGACGCCGCAGAGGCCGGCGTGACCCACGGCGAGATCGTGACCGCCCTCCGGGACGAGCTCGGCTTCGGTCACCCGCTGATCGTCGCGTGACCGGATCCCCGCCATCCACCGTCCGGGCGCCGAACACGGCGTTCGACCGGCTCCGGGCCGGCGAACCTGCTGCGTTGGCCCGGGCCCTCTCGGTCCTCGAGACCGGAGGAGCCGAGGCCGAGGCGCTTCGCCGCCGGCTCCATGCTGTCGTCGGCTCCGCCTCGGTCGTCGGCTTCACCGGTCCGCCCGGGGTCGGCAAGTCGACCCTGGTCAACGCCTATGTGGAGGAGCTCCGCCGCCGGGATCGGACCGTGGCGGTGCTGGCGGTCGATCCGTCGAGCCCACTGACCGGCGGGGCCATCCTCGGGGACCGGACCCGAATGGGCCAGCACACCGCCGACCCCGGCGTGTTCGTCCGGTCGGTCGCATCGCGAGGCCATGTCGGCGGGCTGGCCCTTGCGGTGCCGGCGATGCTCGATGCCGTCGATGTGGCCGGGTTCGACCACATCGTCCTCGAGACGGTCGGCGCCGGCCAATCCGAGGTCGAGATCAGCCGGTTCGCAGACACGACCGTGGTCGTCAGTGCGCCGGGGCTCGGCGATGACGTCCAGGCCATCAAGGCCGGCATCCTCGAGGTCGCAGACGTGCTGGTCGTCAACAAGTCAGACCTCCCAAACGCCGATCAGACCGCAGACCACCTCCAGTCGATGCTGCAACTACGGGACACCGAACGGGTCCCGCCGGTCCTCCGGGTCAGTGCCACCGAGCGCGACGGCATCGCCGCCCTGGTCGATGCGGTGGTCGATGCCGGCCGGGCCATCGGCGGTACTGGCGCCGGGCCGCAGCGCCGGGCGACCGAACTGCTCCGCCAGGTTGCGCTGGCCGAGCTCGAGCGTCGGCTCTCCGCCGCCGACCTCGCAGACCTCGGCGCCGCGCTGCACCGGGGCGAGATCTCACTGGCCGCTGCGACCGAGCGGCTGCTACTGCGAACGATCCGAGCCTCCGGAAAGGACAACGATGGCTGATACCCGACTCCCCGAGGTCGTCCTGTGTGGCGGCAAGCGCACCCCGTTCGGCGACTACGGCAAGTCGCTCAAGGACATCCCCGGGCCGGATCTCGGGGTCCACGCCGCCCGGGCCACCCTCGATGCCCTCGACCTCGACGCGGCCGAGATCGATCACCTGGTGTGCGGCAATGTGATGCCGGTCGACCAGGGTGGCTACTTCTCCGCTCGGGTCATCGCCCTCGATGCCGGCATGCGTGAGGACTCCTGCGCCCTCAACGTGTCTCGGGCCTGCGGTTCGGGAACCCAGGCGATGGTCAGCGCCGCCGAGCAGATCATGACCGGGCACTCCGGCGTGGCCCTGGCCGGCGGCTATGAGAACTCCTCCCGCGCCCCCTACGCCCTGACCGAGGCCCGGTGGGGCATGAAGCGGGGCGCAGGACAGGTGGTCGACACGATCGACTACGCCTATCGGGACCCCTTCGACCTGTCGCTGATGGGCGAGACGGCCGAGAACCTGACCGACGACTTCGGGTACGAGCGGACAGACATGGATCTCTACGCCCTGGAGAGTCAGCAACGGGCGGGCAAGGCGATCGAGAGCGGCTTCCTGGCCGAGCAGATCGCTCCGATCGACGTGCCGGCCGGTCGGGGCCAAACCAGACGGTTCGAGACCGACGAGTTCCCGAGGCCGACGACCAGCCTGGAGAAACTCGGCGCCCTCGGGCCGGTGTTCCGTGACGGTGGAAGGATCACCGCCGGCAACTCGAGTGGGATGACCGACGGCGCCGCGTTCGTTGTCGTCGCCGAGCGAGATCGGGCCGAGGCACTCGGTCTGGTGCCGCGGGCCCGGATCGTCGACTGGGAGGTCGTCGGGGTCCCGCCCCGCATCATGGGCTGCGGTCCCGTCCCGGCGATCCAGCGCCTACTCGACCGGCGTGACATGGGTGTCGGCGACGTCGACTACTACGAGATCAACGAAGCGTTCGCCGTCGTCAACCTCCACGCCGAGCGAGAGCTCGGCGTCTCCCGCGAGGCATGCAACCTGTACGGCGGTGGGATCTCCATCGGCCACCCGCCCGGCGCCACCGGGGTTCGCATGGCGCTGACCGCCATGCACCACATGGAGGCGACCGGTGACCGGCGCTCGATGATCTCGATGTGCCTGGGCGCCGGGCAGGGTATGGCGCTGCTGATCGAGCGTCTGGACTGAGCCCGCCCTACTGGGTCGGCTCGCCGGTCAGCACCGTGACCAGCTCGTCGAGCAGGAACGGCAGATTCGCGGCATTGACCAGCCGAAGCGCAGCGCTGGACGCCGGCGAGATCCGGTAGATCCCACCGTCGGCCGCCGGCATCGTCTCCACGATCGGCCCGGTCAGGAACTGCTCGTTGATGACCTCGAGGTCTGCGCCGGCGAGCCCGGACACGTCGACGAGCAGGAAGGCATCCGCTTCCAGCTCGCCGACCAGCTCGAAACTGTACGACTGCGTCTCGCCGCCTTCGATCGATGCGACGAGCGGTGCAAAGCCGAGCTCGCCGAGCAGGGCCGATATCGGCGACGTGTCGGTGAAGGCGGTCAGCTCGCCAGCGGGACTGACCGCCGCAGCCAGGATGGTCGCCCCCTGCCACTCGACCAGGGCGGCGGCTGCCTCCTCGATGGCCTGCTCGTGGTCGAGGATCAGCGCCTCCGCCTCGTCGGTCCGGCCGACAAGCGCAGCGAGTGTCCGTAGCTCATCCCGCCACGGAATGCCGTTGTCCGCAACGTACAGCGGGGCGATGCCCTCGAGTAACGGGTACGACTCCGGGTCATAGGATGCGGTGACGATCAAATCCGGCTGGTAGGTGGCAAGCAGCTCGACGCTTGGCCCGGCCCCCAGGTCATAGGTTTCGATCCCGGCATAGTCGTCGAGCCAGGGCGCCGGCCGACCGGCGTTGACCCGGCCGATCAGGACCGGCTCGATTCCGAGCGCGAGCAGATTCTGCGCATCGATCGAATCCCAGACCGACACGACCCGCTCCGGCGCGGCCTCCAGGACGACCTCGACGCCACGTTGGTCGACGGCCCGGAGACCTGCTGCGCCGCCCGCCGCATCGCCATCACCGGCGTCGGTGTCATCGGTGTCGGTGTCATCGGCCCCGGGGTCGGCGTCCTCGCCCTGATCGGCGGCCTGTGCCTCGTCCTCGTCCGAGTCGGCGGCGGTCTCACCGTCCGCCTCGCTGCCGGAGGCCGCCTCGGAACCGGATGGGCTGGCGGAGCTTGATGCCGCATCGTCGTCCCCGCCACCACAGGCGGCGGCGAACGTGGCGACGGCCAGTACCACAGCCAGGATCCGGACGAACGGTCGATTCATGTTGCCCACCTCTGCTCTTCGCCATCACGTGATCGGCGACTAATCAGCAACCCTAACGTGCTTCGTAAATGCTACCGAAACCAATGTTTCGCAGCGTTTGCGCCGATCTCCGGTACGATCCGGCCGACCGGGCCGGCGTCCGTGCCGGCGGGCGCCGACAGCGGTGAACCGAACGACGGGAGGAGTCCTGATGCCCGAACGCCTTCTGCAACGAAACGGTCCAGGCCGGGCCGCAGCGACCGCGCCGCTCGTGCTCCTGGCCGTGGTCCTGGTTGCCGGGCCGGCGCAGGCCCACGTCAAGTGGTTCAGCGACTTCGACTTCCGACAGCGGCCCAAGTCCTTCACCGACATCATCACCCTCGGGTCGGTGACAGCCCTGGTAGTCGCAGCCGCAGCGATCACCGTCCTGCCAGCCGTCGACCGGTGGCTCGAGCAACAGCCGCAGTACGAACGGCTGAGTGGCTGGCTCGCAGACCGGCGCCCGGCCTCCGACGCCATTCTGCGGTACCTCGTGGCCGCCGCCCTGATCCTGGCCTGGGGTGACCGGGCACTGCTGGCCCCAGAGCTGGCCGAGCCGGCCTCCTGGGTCGGCTGGCTCCAGCTCGTGGTTGCGGTTGCGCTCGGTATCGGCCGGACCAACCGAGCGGCCGGCATCGGCATCCTCGTCCTGTGGCTGGTCGGGGTCTACGAGTACGGCGCCATGCACATGCTCGACTATCTCGCCTTCGTCGGGATCGGCGCATACCTGATCCTCCGCACCCGGGAGGAACGGGCGACCAGGGACCTGGCGCTCCCGGTGCTCTACCTCACGGTCGGGGTGTCCCTGATGTGGCTTGGGTTCGAGAAGCTCGTCTACCCGGACTGGTCGCTGGCCGTCCTCGACACCCGCCCCGTCCTCCGCCTCGGCATCCCGGCAGACGAGTTCCTCCTGATCGCAGCCTTCGTCGAGATCGCGCTCGGGTTCCTGCTGATCATCGGGCTGCTCGGACGGCCGCTGGCGCTGGTGATCACGATCGTGTTCATCATGACGACGCTGGTGTTCGGCCGGGTCGAGGTGATCGGTCACACCCCATTGCATGCGGCACTCATCGTCTTCCTGCTGCAGGGGGCGGGCCGGACCTACCCCGCACCGATCGCCATCCATCAACGGCTCTCGCTCCGGATGGCGTTCGCCGGTGCGAACATGGTCATCGTCACCCTCCTGGTTGGGCTGGCCTACACGTTCGCGGCCCGGGCTCAGTTCGACGACGCCATCGCCGAGCTCGGCCCAGCCCCCGACCCGATCGTGGTGTCCGAGCCGATCCCGGCACTGCGGTCGGCCTCATTGGTCGAGACGGTTGCCGGTACGGCGGTCTCGATCGAGCTCGACCACTGGGTCTTCACCGATCCCGAGGTCCCGGGGGAGCCGGCCTCGGACGAGGGGGCCGGCTACGGCCTGCTTCGGTCTGACAACGAGACCATCGCACTGATCACCGACGAAGCGTCGCCGCTGTGGACCGACCCGCCTGGTGACTCGCTGACCCTGACGCTGCACACCGCGGACGGGCGACCGATCCACACCGGGGACGGCCCACTGCGCCTTTCGGTCGAGCTGGAGTAGGCGGTCGAGCTGGAGTAGGCGGTCCGGTCAGGACTCGCCGGCGACCCGGCGCGCGATTCGCCAGCCGGCCGATCGTTGCCGCTCGTCCCAGAACCCCGCATAGGTGCCGCCAGCAGCGAGAAGCTCCTCGTGGGTACCGAGCTGCTCGATCGAGCCGTCGACAACGACGGCGATCCGGTCGGCGTTGACGATCGTCGACAGTCGATGGGCGATGACCAGCACGGTGGCTCGTCCGCCAAGGGCCTCGATGGCGTCGGTCATCGCCGCCTCGTTGACCGTGTCGATGGCGGCGGTCGCCTCGTCGAGGAGCAAGATCGGGGCGTCCTTGAGCAGCGCCCTGGCGATCCCGACCCGGGCCCGCTCGCCAGACGACAGCAGTGAGCCACCCTCGCCGACCCGGGTGTCCCAGCCATGCGGTAACCGATCGATCACGTCTGCGAGCCGGGCCATCTCCGCCGCCTGGTCCAGCTCGGCCGGTGAGGCGCCGGGACGGGCCAGCCTGACGTTGTCGGCGATCGTGGCGTCGAAGAGGTACACGTCCTGCAGCACCATCGAGAGATGGGCCATCAGCTCCCCCGGCGCGATGCGTCGGATGTCGGCCCCGCCGACGGTGATCGTCCCGCCGTCGGCGTCGTAGAACCGTGCGGCCAGTCGGGTCAGCGTGGTCTTTCCCGAGCCGGACGGTCCGACGATGGCGGTGACCGATCCGGCCGGCACCGCCAGCGAGAGGTCGCGGATCACCGGCTCGTCCCCGTAGGCGAAACCGACGTGGTCGAACCGGAGTGCCACCGGGTGGGACCGGTCCGGGTGCTGCTTCGGTTCGATCACCGGCAACGGCTCCACCTCCAGCACCTCGGCGATCTCGGTGGCGGCCAGGTCGCCGAGCCCGACACCGGTGGCGTAGCCGGCCAGGATCATGAGCGGTTCGACCGATCGCACCGTCAGAATGCCGAGGGCGATCGCATCAGCGGCCGCCAGCCCGTCCTGGGACCGCACCGCCAGGAGGACGATCGCGGCGGCGTAGGCCAGGCTGACCACACCGAAGAAGACGCTCTGGGGTCGCTGTTCACGGTCGAGTCTGGCCACCGCCTCGCTCGTGTCTTCCTCGAGGACCTCCAGCAGCGGCTCCCACCCGGCCGCGGTCCGTTGCGAGGCACGAAGGACCCGCTGGGCGTTGGCGTACTCGAGGAGGCGAGCCGTGACCTCCTGGCCGCTCTCGGTGTGGGTGGCAGTGGCCCGTCTGATTCGCCCGAAGAGGTAGGCCGCGGCCGGGACGACGGCCACGAAGACCAGCGCGATGATCGGCTCGACGAAGGCGATGACCACCAGCACGGTGGCCAGCGTCGACACCGAGACCACGACCTGCTGGATCACCAGGCTGGTCAGGACCCCGAGGTCGACCATCGCCTTCTTGATCAGCATCGAGACATCCGCCGTGCGCCGCCCGTGGAACCACCCGAGCGGGAGGGCGATGACCTGCTCCCCGATCCGCCTGACCAGTCCGCTCACGATCCGATCGCTCGTCAGCTCGAACGACCGGCTGGTCGTGATCCAGATGGCCACCACATGCCCGGCGATCGCCAGTGCGGCCCCGCCGAGCCACCACCAGGCCGATCCCAGGTCCCCGTCGACGGCGGCCCGCAGGATGGGGAAGATGGCGGCGTAGGCGATCCCCTGCAATACGCCGGCGGCTGCGAACCCGAGGACCTGGGCCCGCAGGCCGCTGTCCCCGCCGAGCAGGGCATCGACCCGGTCGATCAGCTCCCTCATCCGAGCCCCCGATCCGCTCGCCACAGCTTGGCGTAGATCCCGCCGGCATCGAGCAGTTCGTCGTGGGTGCCGACCGCTACCAGCTGGCCGTCATCGAGCACGGCGATCTGATCGGCACCGGTGATCGTGTGCAGCCGATGGGCGACGACGAGCACGGTGCGGTCGACGAGTAGCTCCGACAGCGCCCGGCCGACCTGGGCCTCGCTGTCCGGATCGGCGTGTGCGGTTGCCTCGTCGAGCAACACGATCGGGGCGTCGGAGAGGATGGCCCGAGCGATGGTGATCCGCTGCCGCTGGCCGTGGGAGAGGTTGGCACCGTCGATCCCCCCGATCTCGGTCTCATAGCCGTTCGGGAGTGCGGCGATCTCCTCGTGGATGGCGGCGGCCCGGGCCGCGGCCTCCACCTCTGCGTCGCCGGCGGCTGGAACGGCCAGTCTGATGTTGTCAGCGATCGTGCCACGAATCAGCACGACGTCCTGGAAGACGATCGCCAGGTGTTGCAACAGCACCCCCGGATCGATGTCCCGCACGTCGACACCACCGACAAGCACCCGGCCCTCGTCGACGTCGAAGAACCGCGCCACGAGCGAAGCGAGCGTCGACTTGCCGGAACCGGACGGGCCGACGAGTGCCGTCACCGTCCCCGGCTCCAGCCGAAGCGAGACGTTGCGGACGACCGGCTGATCCGGCTCATAGCCGAAGGTGACCGCATCGAACTCGATACCGGAGTCGGCCGGCGGCACCGGCGTCGACGACACCGGGAGAGGTTGCTGGTCCAGTAACCGCAGAATGCGGCCCGTGGCGTCCTGGGCCGCAGCGATCGGGTGACTGATGCGGGACAGCTTGGTGAACGACACCGGCAGGCCGACACCGACGGCGAGGAACGCAACAAGGTCGCCGACGTCGATCCACTCCAGCTCGATCTGGGCCAACCCCATGGCGGCGATGACGACGACCATCGTGCCGGGAGCAAGGCCGGACAGCATGACGTTCATCGGCCGCCCGAGCGCCCGCATCCAGCGAACGTTTGCCTCGGCGAGCTGGTCGACCGCGGCGACGAAGCGATCGAAGGCCCGGCCGGTACCGAAGGCCTTGACCACTGCGATCCCATCGACGAGCTCGACGGTCGAGGCGGCGATCGTCTGTTGGGCCTCATCGACCGCCGGTCCGTACGCCACCATCGCCCGTTGGGTACGTGACATCCCGGCACCGGCAACGACCAGGATGTAGCCGACGACAAACAACGCGAACCGCCAGTCGACGACGAACAGGTAGGTCACGCCGACCAGCGGGGCCAGGGCGGTCGTGGTGAGATCGGGAATGACATGCCCGACGAGGGTGTGGACCGCCCTCACGTCGTCCGAGACCGCCTTCTCGACCCGCCCGGAGCCGCCGGTGAGGAACCAGCCGATCGGCACCACACCGACGTGACGGGCCACATCCCGGCGGGCCGTGAACCGGAACCGTGCATCGGCCCGATGGCAGACCGCAACCGCGGTCCAGCTCAGCAGGAAACTGAGGAGCGCACCGACCACGGCGACGACGGCCCATCCCCACACCGATCCGGGATCGTCATCGAGCAGCTCCCGACCGATCTCGACGATGGCGATGTAGGGAACGAACTCCAACAGCGCAGACAGCCCGGCCAGGGCCACACCGAGTCCCAACGTCTTCCGCACCGGCCTGAGCAGCTCACCGAGCGACCCCGTTGCTTGGGGTTCCGTGCCTGCGCCGGCACCCGGTTCATCAGCGACCGCAACCATCGGCCCAATCATATGCAGTGCGTCGTCTGGTCTGAAAGGTGTACCAGATAGCGGCCATAAGGCGCGCCTATACATCCCGAGTCGTTGGTGTTATGGTTCGCCGAGCACGTGACACCCCGGTTGGATGGCGGGCACCCGCTCGTCCCGCCTGATGCTGGGGAGTATGGTGTTAAGCATGCCTGACAAACAGGACCGCTCGGCCGACGAGGTGCGCTTCGGGGCCTTCCTGTCAACCGGTCGGTTCGGTGCGATGAACGAGACGGACATCTATGACCAGACCGTGGCCATGGCCGACGCCGCAGTCGTCGCCGGGTTCGACGCGATCTGGACCAACGAGCACCACTTCAACCCCACCGTCGTGTGCCCGAATGCCATCACGCTTGCCGGCCACCTCGCAGGACGGACGGGCCTGCCGGTCGGGACGGCGGTGACGCTGCTCCCCCATCACAACCCGATCCGGGTGGCCGAAGAGGCGGCCATGCTCGATCACCTGACCGGGGGGCGCTTCACCCTGGGGATCGGCCGAGGCGGCCCGGGCATCGACTACGAGGTCTTCGCCGACGGCCTGGCCCACTACGAGCGGGGGATCGACGAAGCCCTCGAGCTGGTTCGAGCCTCGTGGTCCGGCGAGGTGTCGTCCGACACCGATCTCTACCGGTTCCAGACCGTCAACCCGATCCCGAAACCCCGAACCGCAGGTGGGCCACCGCTGACGATCGCCACCATCTCGGAGGACGCGGTCGAGCGGGCGGCCCGGTTCGGGGTCTCGATGCTGATGTTCTCGGACATGAGCCCGGAGACGATCGCCACCATGATCGACCTGCACGCCGAGCGGACCGAGGCCCTCGGCGGGCCGGCGGGTCCGTACGATCACGCGGCGGCGGTGGTGGTCCAGGTCGCAGACAGCGACGACGAGGCGGCGGCCCTGATCCGGGAACCGATGCAGGCGTTCCAGCTCGAGGCGAGCCGGGGGTTCACCACGATGCCGGGGGTCGAGCGACGCCGGCGCTACGACGAGAAGTCCGTGGCGGCAGGCACCGAGCGTCTACTGGCAACCAACCCCGTCGGATCGCCGGACACGGTGGCGGAACGCCTGACCTCGTTCGTCGAGACGTCCGGGTGCCGCTCCCTGCTCCTGATCGTGGAATACACGCCGGAGCTGGATCAGCGGCTCGACAACATCACCAGACTCGGTGCCGAGGTCTTCCCCCGGGTCCGGGCTGCGGTCGGTTCCAGGGAACCCGCATCGGCTGGCTGACATCGGCTCGTCGCCGCTGCGCCGTCACATCGCCAGCTCATCAGCGACGGTCGGCATCGCTGCCCCGCCCGGGATCGGTCGCACCAGATGGAGTCCGATCAGCAGGTACATCGCAGCCAACCCCAGCGCCCAGAACTCCTCGAGGGGACTCTCCGGAACCCACAACTTGTGACAGATGACGGCGGCGGTGAGGCCGCCGCCGACGACCACCGCACGGCCCGCCAGGACTCGACCGACCCCGGTGATCACCCGGCCGACGGCGATCAGCCAGACCGCAAGGGCCGCTTGGCCGAAGAGGCGGAACTCCTTGGCCACGTCGGCGAACGCCGTACTGACGACCAGGACCTGCTGGCGGGCGCTGTCGTCCGCCCCGTCGACGTAGGCGAAGGCCAGGCTGTTGTTCGTGGCGTAGAAGACTGCGGCGCTGGCCAACCCGAGCCCGATGGCCACGTAAGCGAACGGCGCAGCCCAGGTGGCCAAGGTCCGAGCCGAACCGCCGCTCGATCCCCGATCATCGAGGCTCGACGTGATCACTGCGTATGGCACCGGCAACAGCAGCAGCTGGGTGAGCCCGACCAACAGCCACGTCGCCCGGTAGGCGTCCGGATGCTCCGCCACCCACGGATGCAACAGCGTGTGGTCGTCGAACATCTCGGGCGTGAAACCCTGCCCGGCCAGGATGCCGTAGAGATACACGAGCAGCAGGACGAACGTCGCTGCGGCAGCCAGCGAACAGCGTCCACCAAACCGCACCACCGTCGACTGGTCCACGACCGAGAAGCTACCACGTCCGCATCCCCACGTCGGCAAGCACGGCCAGCCGGCGGCCCCATCGACACCGGTGGGGTGTGATCGGAACGGGCGCGCCTAGAGTCGGACCGGATCACCGCGAACGGAACGACAACGGAGGCTGGAATGGCGAGCATCGCAATCGTGGGAGACGGCCCGGGCGGCTTGAGCGCCGCGCTGTTCCTGGCCAAGGCGGACCACTCGGTCACCGTCTTCGGTCAGGACAAGACCGTCATGCACTACGCATACCTGTACAACTATCTGGGCGTCCCGGAGATCAGCGGATCAGAGTTCCAGCAGCGGTCGCGAGCTCAGGTGACCGCGTTGGGAGCCAACCTGGTCGACGAGCAGGTCAGCGCCGTCAGCGCCACCGGCGGCGGGTTCGAGGTCACGACCGAGTCGGGGTCCCACACCGCCGACTACCTGATCCTCAGCGAAGGCAAGGGCGCAACCCTGACCGCATCGCTCGACCTGGCAACCGAGGACGAGGCGGTGGTGGTCGACCGGGACGGTCGGACGTCGATGCCCAAGGTCTACGTGATCGGCCGAAGCGCCAGACCGGCTCGGAGCCAGGCCATCATCTCCGCCGGCGACGGCGCAGCTGCCGCCCTGGACATCCTCTCCGAGATCGCCGGGTCAGACGTCCAGGACTGGGATTCGCCACCGAAGGACGGCGAGTAGCTCGACCACAGTTGCGCGGTCGCCGACCGATGCCTGCAACGTCCACCCCCGCCCCCTCCCCTCCGATCCTTACTGCCGGCCGACTTCGTCGATCTCCGTTTCACGACTCGGTGGTGGCCGAGGGGGCTGAGTCGTTTCTCACCTACAACCGGATGCTGATCCCCCGAGGCTATGGCGACCGGGAGGCCGAGTACTGGCGGCTGCTGACCGGCGTGTCGATGTGGGACGTCGCGGTGCAGCGTCAGGTCCAGCTGAAGGGACCGGACGCCGAGAATCTTGCCCAGATCCTCTGCACCCGCGACCTGTCCGACCAACAGGTCAACCAGGGCAAGTACGTTGCGGTCTGCGACCACGACGGCACCCTGATCAATGACCCGATCGCGCTCAGGATCGACGACGACTGCTACTGGCTGTCGATCGGAAATTCAGACATCTGGTTCTGGGCCAGGTGCGTTGCCGGCGAGCGTGGACTCGATGTGGAGATCTCCGAACCGGATGTCTCGCCACTGGCGGTCCAGGGCCCGAAAGCCGAGAATGTTGTCGCCGACCTCTTCGGGGACTGGGTCCGGGAGCTCAGATATTTCTGGTTTGACGATGTCGAGCTCGAAGGCATCCCGCTCAAGGTCGCCCGATCAGGCTGGTCGAAGCAGGGCGGCTTCGAGTTGTACCTTCTCGACGGCTCCCGCGGCGACGAGTTGTGGCAGCTGGTGCGGGAGGCAGGCAGGCCGTTCGACATCGGACCGGGCTATCCCAATCCGGCCGAGCGGACCGAGAGTGGTCTGTTGAACTACGGCATCGACACCGACGACCGCACCAACCCGTTCGAGGTCAGACTGGGGAGGTTTGTGGACCTCGACGTCCCAGACGATGTCATCGGCATCCGGTCCCTCCGCCAGATCACTGCGGCTGGCGTCGAGCGCCAGCAGCTGGGCATCGTGCTCGAGGGTCCAGAGGAACGGGAGGATCAGTCGTCGTGGCTCCCCGTCGAGCGCAACGGCGAGCCGATCGGCCACATGACCCACCGGGCCTGGTCCTACCGGATGGAACGGATGATCGGCTATGGGCTCGTCTCTATGGACGCTGCCATCGGCGACCGGGTGGCCGTCATTCACGATGGCGATGCCGTGGCAGCCGACCTTGTGTCGATTCCGTTCCCGATATGACGATGCAGCGCGTGCGTCACCAGTAGCCCCGCATCAACTCGGTACTCCAGGCCGGCTGGGTGAGCTCCGAGCGCGGCAGGAACTCCACCATGGTCGGTTTGATGTCGAGCACCGGTGTTCCATCGACGGCGTCGAGGCCTCGAACGTGGATGGCCCGACCCTCGACGCCGAGCCATCGTTCACGCTCCAATCGCCGGTTGGGCTGGAACGTCATCCTAGATTCGAGCCGCCGCCCGTCGGCCGCTTGGCGCCCGAGCCGTCGCTCAGCCGAGCCGCCCGGCTCAGGCCGCCTCGAAGATCGAAGCCGCAAACTCCGGATCGACCGGGACGGGGTTGGTGGCTGCGGTCGGATCGATCACGGCATCGGGCACGATGGCGTCGATAGCGGACGGATCGACACCGAGGTCGACCAGCGTGTGCGGCACGTCGAGCGAGGCCCGCATTGCCACGATGTGGTCGACGAACCCCTCGAACCCGCCGCCGATACCGACATAGGCGGCCAGCCGATCGATGGTCGACTCGATCGCCGGCCGGTTCGCAAGCAGCACGTAGGGCATGAAGGTCGCATTGGTCGTGCCGTGGTGGGTGTCGAAGTAGGCACCGACCGGATGGGAGAGCGCATGGATGGCGCCGAGGCCCTTGTGGAACGCAACCGCACCCATCGAGGCCGCAGTGAGCATCTGGCTACGGGCGGTCAGATCGCCAGGCGAGTCGGCCGCCGTCGGCAGGTGCTCGAGGACCAGCCGACATCCCTCCATCCCGATGCCGTGGGACATCGGGTGGTGTTCTGGCGAGCAGATCGCTTCGAGGGAATGGGCAAGCGCATCGAGCCCGGTGCCGACCGTGAGCACCCGAGGCAGCCCGACCGTGAGCTCCGGATCGGCGATCACCACGGCCGGCAGCATCACCGAGTGGGAGATGATCATCTTGCGCCGGTTGGCCTCGTCGATCACGACCCCGGCCCGACCGACCTCGCTTCCGGTCCCCGCCGTGGTCGGCACCGCGATCACCGGAGCGACGACCGAGACGTCCGGTTCAGCCACCCCGTCGCCGCCGTAGGCGAAGTCCCAGACCGGCCGGGTCTGGTGAGCGTGGAGGGCGATGACCTTGCCGACATCGAGGGCGGAGCCGCCGCCGATGGCGATGACGCCGTCGTGCCCGCCGGAACGGAAGGCCTTGGTCCCCGCATCGATGTCACGGCCGACCGGGTTCGGCCGCAGGTCGCTGAAGAGGCCATGGCCGATGCCGGCAGCGTCGAGCAGGCCGATGAGCGACTGCACCGGCGGGAGATCGACCAGTCCCGGGTCGGTGACGACCAGGGGGCTCGTGATACCGGCCGTGGCACAGGCGTCTGCGATCTCGGCGATCCGGCCGGCCCCGCTACGGATCTGGTTCGGATAGCGCCAGGTTGCGTCCATGATGCCGAGGCTAGTGCGTCTGCAGATTTTGCTGGTCGACAGCCTGACCCCGGCCCGCTATTCGGCGAAGAACTCGGTCAGCGTCCGCTCCAGGGCGTCCAGGAGCACCGGGATCGTCAGCGCATTGATGAAGTTGCTGGCCGCAGCCTCTCCGCCGGACCAGTAGGTGAATCGCTCGGCCTCCACCGACGGGAGGGTCGGGAAGAGCGGCTGTTCGTTCCAGAACGCCTGCGCATCAGCACCGCCACCGGCCGACGCACCCTCGAAGTCGAGCAGGATGAGCCCCTCACCGTCGATCAGGCTGATCTGTTCGAGCGACAACTGGTTGCCGGACGGATCCTGATCGCTGGTGGGATCGGGCAGCGGAACCGCACCGGCCGCGGCGAGAAGCTCCCCGAGGACCGACTGGTTCGTCAGCTGGTAGATGCCGAAACCGGGGAATCCGAGCGCGACCGACACCGAACGACCCTCGACGAACGGCACCCGCTCGGGGAACGCCTCGATGAGCGCGTCGAGTTCTGCGATCTTGGCTTCGGCAGCCTCGGTGTCGTCGATGGCCGCGCCGACGTCACGCAGCCCTTCCCGCCAGTCGTCGAACCCGATCGGGATGGTCGGCGCGATGGCCTCGAAGGTCGCGATGTTCTCCGGGGTGATGAACCCGATCTGGCCGACGATGAGATCCGGCTCGAGCCCGGCCAGCTGTTCGAAGTTGATCTCGACGTTCGCATCGATCACCTCGGCCCCCGACTCATAGAGCCCCTCGGCTGCGAGGTAGTCGACCTCACCGGGGATCCGCTGGCCATAGGCGATCGGCATGACGTCGAGGGCCAGCAGAGCCGCAAGCTCGCCCTGATCGGTGATCGAAACGACGCGGGTCGGGGTCGCCTCGACCGTTGTCGAGCCGAGATCGTGCTCGATCGTCACCGGGTAGGTACCGCCCGCGTCATCCTGGCCGTCGGTCTCGGCCGCCGCTTCCTCGTCCGCTGTATCGCTTGCGGCCTCCTCATCAGCCGGCTCCGAGGCCGACGAGCTGGCCGAGGCCGAAGCCGAGGAGGACCCTGACGCGCTGGCGGAACTGGAGGTGGAGGCGGACGAACCGTCATCGTCGTCGCCACCACATCCGGCAGCGATCAGGGCGAGCGCCAGAAACGCAGCGGCCAGGCGCAGACCCCGGCGAGACCTCGTGGCACGTTGGAACGAACGCCGGTTACATGCTGTAATCATCGGGACAGCATACGGCCACTGCACCGCGAACTGTCAACATCTCCAAACAAGAAGCGGTAACCGTTACGAACCCTGCCGGAAGACGAGAAGCGGGCGCAATGCTGCTAGACATCGACCATGACCACACCCGGGCCCGAGCGCTCCATGCAACGGTGACCGCAGCACTGACCCGTCAGCGGATCGCCGAGGCCGCCGTCGCCTCCGGGTTTCGGGAGCTGTCGATGTCCGGCGTCGCCCGCGAGCTCGGGGTGACCCACGCCGCCCTGTACCGCCACGTCCGGGATCGGGACGACCTCGGGTACGCGGCCGCCGAGGTCGTGGCCCAGCGGCTCGCCTGGCCGCCGACCGACACCGACTGGGAGACCCATGTGCGGGACGTCTGTCGACTCGTCCGCCGAACCTTCGATACACATCCCGGCCTCTACGACGAGGTCGCCCGGCTCGGCACCGTGCCGAGCTTCACCGCCCACATGCACGTCACCGCCGAGCACCTGCTGGCCTGCGGCCTCACGCCCGAACACACGATGCTCACGTTCGAGATGATGTTCCACGTCGTCCTCGACAGCACACGGCTGGCCGCAGCCGAACCGGCGGGCGAGCCAGCCGAGATCCCGGAGGCCATGGCCTCGGTCTCGATCTCGTTCGAGCAGAAGCTCGATGTGCTCATCGCCGGACTTCGAGCGACCTTCGACGCGACCTGAGCACCCGACCTGGCCCGCGAGCCGGACCTCGCCGGGAGCGGTGGCCCCTCGACACCGCCACTACGCTCCGCCGGCCCCCATCTTCTCCGCCACCCGTTCGGCGATCATCACGCACCCGAGATAGGTGTTGCCCGACGGGATGGTCGGCATGACCGATGCGTCGACTACGCGCAATCCGTCGATGCCGAGGACGCGACAATCGGCGTCGAGGACGGTCCCCATCGGACAGGTGCTTGTCATGTGCCCGTAGCTCATCGTGTTCCGCTCCAGCGCCACAGACACCGCATCCGGTGCGGTCAGATCGAGCGGCAACACTGCCCCACAACCCAAGGCGGCGGCTGCCGCGGACCGCTCCCAGGCTGCGATCCGATCGAACGCATGCCGCAGCCGGACTTCGGCATCGCCCGGCAGGGGCGGGGCGGTGATCACCGGGTCGCCCTCCGGGTCGTCGCCGAACCGCACCGATCCCCGACCGCTCGACCGGAGGAGGAATGCGGCCATCATGAACGTCGTCTCGTCCTCGGTCGGGACCGATGCGATCGGGAAGGCGTGGTAGTCGACATCGCGCCCGTTGGAGGCCCCGATGACGAGCACCTGGGCCGGTCCGGCCTGGCCCCCTCTCGGCCCATCATGGCGATACGGCAACCCGGGGCCCAGGTGATCACTCATCGTCTCCCCGACCGGCAGGTCGGCGTGGACGGCGATCCCGTGCTCGGCCAGCTGATCGGCTGGGCCGATACCGGACCGCATCAGCAACCAAGGCGAGAAGATGGCCCCGCTGGACACGACGACCTCGTCGGCCTCCAGCTCCTCCCCCGAGGTCATCGTCACACCGACCGCACGACCGCCGGCCACCTCGACCGCTGCGACCTCGGTCCCGGTCCGGATCACCAGGTTGTCCCGGGTCCTGACCGCATCACCGAGGTAGGCCAGGCTGGTGGTCACCCGGCGATTGCGCTCGTCGATCGTGACCGGGAAGACCCCGATGCCTGGCAGCTGGCCCGGGTCGTTGATGTCGTCGACGACGGGCTCGCCGGCCTCGACCATGCCCTCGTGGAAGGCTCGCTGGGCCCTGCTGAGCTCGTCGTGACGCCAGCGCCGGACCGGGAGCGGCCCGCTTGCGCCGTGCAGCGAGGTCGATCCGAAGTCGGCGTCCCGTTCCGCCGCGATGAAGGTGGCGACGACGTCATCCCATCCCCAGCCGGCGAGGCCGGACGCAGCCCACCCGTCGTAGTCCTCGGGAAGGCCACGAAGGGTGGCCATGCCGTTCAGGGCCGAGGTGCCGCCGAGGACCCGACCCTGGAACATCGGGATGGCGCCACCGTCGCCGAGCCGCATCGGGGTCGGCGCACTGGGCACCGCACCGGCCCACGCCGCCGCAGCCTGGGAGGGCTCGAGCACGGCGGCGTCGTAGGCATCGTGATCCGGCCCGGCCTCCAGGACCGTGACCCGCACCTCGGGGTCCGCGCTCAGCCGTCCCGCCATGACCGACCCCGCGGTCCCGCCGCCAACGACCACGACGTGACGACCAGCGATACCCGATGTCTTCATGCCCTCAGTCTCCCCGCCGGGGCGCCGTCCGTCGATCTCGAAGACCCGGACACGAGCGGAGCGGGTAGTGGACCGGTCCAGGCCCGGGCGCCTACCGTCGCCGTGACGACGTGGAGGAGTTGCATGAGCCGCATTCGGGAGATCGCCGAGGACCACTGGAACGGGAAGGCCGATCTCGTCCACACCCATCATCCGGTCCAGCCGCTCCGGGGGGACGACGGTGAGTTCCTGGCCGAGGAGATCGACGCCGGGGTGTTCACCATGAAGTCGATCGCCTCGGTCAACGCCCTCGACACCGGCGACGGTCTGGTGATGCTTGACACCGGTGGCTGGTTCGATTCCGACCGGGTCTTCCAGTCGGTTCGCCGCTGGCGGCCGGACGCGCCGCTGCGGGAAGCCGTGTACTCCCACCACCATGTCGACCATGTCTTCGGCACCGCCCTGTTCGAGGCCGAGGCCCAGGACAGGGGGTGGGCCGGCCCGACCGTCTACGCCCATGAGAACGTGCCAGGCCACTTCAGACGGTACGAGCGGACGACGGGGTGGAACGCCGCCATCAACCGGCGCCAGTTCGCCATCGACCTCGAGGGCTGGACCTGGCCGGACTCCTACCGGGACCCAGACGTGGTGTTCGCAGACCGCATGACCTTCACCCGGGGCGAGTTGACCTTCGAGCTGCACCACGACCGGGGCGAGACCGACGACGCGACCTGGACCTGGGTACCGGAGCGGCGGCTCCTCCACCCTGGCGATCTGTTCATCTGGGCGGTGCCGAACGCCGGGAACCCGCAGAAGGTGCAGCGGTATCTGAGCGATTGGGCCGCCGGGCTGCGGAAGATGGCGGCGCTGCAGCCGGAGATCATGATCGCCGGTCACGGCGTCCCGATCTTCGGTCACGACCGGATCGTGCCGGCACTGCTCGACACCGCCGAGCTGTTGGACTCGATAGAGGACCAGACCCTGGCCATCATGAACCAGGGCAAGAACCTGGACACCGCGCTGCACTCGGTGACGGTGCCGGCACACCTCGAGGGCCAGCCGTACCTCCAGGCGGTCTACGACCACCCCCAGTTCCTGATCCGAAACGTGTGGCGACGGTATGGCGGCTGGCACGACGGCGAGCCGGACAATCTCCTGCCGGCGCCACGAGCCCAGCAGGCGGCGGAGTGGGTCACGCTGGCCGGCGGCGCCGATGCCGTGTTGGCCCGGGCGGTTGCACTGGCCGACCAGGGCGACCACCGCATGGCCTGCCACCTGGTCGAGTACTGCGCCCTGGCCGAGCCGGACAACGCAGACGTCTGGTCAGTGCGAGCCCGGGTCTACGCCGAACGCTCAGCCGAGCAGACCTCGTCGATGGCCCGAAACATCCTCAACCACGCCGCGACCGCATCGGAGCAGGCCAAGCGCGACCTGGCCGGCGACTACTGACCAACCGCCGGTCGCAGCTGACTACAGGCTGTCCCGCCATTCGGTGAAGCGTCCGAGCATGCTCAGGTCGTAGTCCGGACCGCCTCGGCCGATGGTCACCTCGTGGACGTTGGCGTCGGCGAGCCCAGCGAACAGGGCGTCCCAGTCCTCGACGCTGTCGGTGTCGACGCCGACCGAGCGCTTGATCTCATCCGGGTTGCGGTCGTTCGTGGCGCACCACTGCTCCAACACGCTGTTCTTGTGGGACCACTGATCGTTCCACCACGAGTGCCAGACATCGGCGAAGCGCGACACGTAGTCCAACGTCTTCTTCTCGCCGCCACCACCGATCAGGACCGGGATCCGCCGGTTCGGCGCCGGGTTGCCGACCGCCATGCGGTTGATGAGCCGGGGCATGTCATCCCGGAGGGCATGGAGCCGGCTGCCGGCGGTGCCGAACTCGTACCCGAACTCGTCATAGTCCCGCTGGAACCAGCCGGCGCCGATCCCCATCACCAGCCGCCCATCGGAGATGTGATCGACCGTGCGGGCCATGTCGGCCAGCAGCTCCGGATTCCGGTAGCTGTTGCAGGTCACCAGGCAGCCGATCTCGACCCGGCTCGTCACCTCGGCCCAGCTGGCCAACATCGTCCAGGCCTCGAAGTGCTCACCGTCCGGCTCGCCGTACAACGGGTAGAAGTGGTCCCAGTTGTAGATCACGTCCGCACCGAGCTCTTCAGCCCGGATGGCGGCCTCTCGGATCTGGGCGTAGCTGGCGTGCTGTGGATGGAGGTGGGCAGCAATCTTCACGGGGCGTCCCTTCGATGGGGTTCTGGTCCTGGTCGGCACAGTATCCCGAGATAGGGAACGTACGCTCCCTATCTCGAGGTGACTTCCGTCTCACTCGGCCCGGGTGGCAACCTCGATGGCAGGTCGTCGGCTCGGCCGGAGGGCCCGGTCAGTAGTTCGGCACCTTCTCGCCGCGGGCCGCGTGCGAGGCCACGGTCTCGATCCTCTTCTCCCGGGTCGGCGCCCGCTTGGCCAGGGCGATCCAACGCAGGACGTTTCGCCGGTAGGAGGGAGCCGCCGTCGACCACCAGGCGGTCGCCCCACGGGCCTCGAGCGCCGCTCGGAGATCGTCTGGTTCTTCGAGCGCGTCGACGTGGTCGAGTGCGTCCCACAATCCCAGCTCCTTCGACCGGTCGATCGCCGCCTGCCCAGACGGCCGCATCCGCCCGTCCTCGACCAGCCGCTCCGCTCGCTGCTTGTAGGAGTCGGCCCAGATCTGCTGTTGCCGAGGCGAGATCAGCTGCATCGTCCTGTCGTCGTCGAGCGCATAGCGTCGCCCGTCGACCCAGCCGAACGCAATCAACGCATCGAGCACCTGCTGGCGCGAAACGTAGCGGTCCGGCCGCTTGGCCTTCCAGGTGACGAGCAGCAGACTCGCCCCGTCCTCCGCCCTCCCGTTCATGAGGTCCCAGAGTTCGGTCTCGGAGCGAACTTCGACACGTTCGAGGTCATCGACGGACATGGGCCGATCCCAGCGCCTGCCGGCCGAACCCGTCAAGGCCGGGACGCACGTTCGAGCGACGTCGCAATGGTCGGTCGCGGTCAGCTGGAGATCGACACCCGGGTCGTACCGATCGACACCGGCGCCGGCCCACCGAGCGACACCGGGTCGGCCGTGAGTTCCTCGTCCGGCGGGGTGAATCGAGTCAGGTCGATGCCGGCGACCGCAGCCTTGTACTCCTCGAGCGTCGGGAAACGACCGAGGACGGCCGACAGCACGACGACCGGCGTCGATGCCAGCAGCGACTCGCCCCGCTTCTCGTCCGAGTCCTTCACCACCCGGCCCTGGAACAGCCTGGTCGAGGTGGCGAGCACGGTGTCGCCGGGCTCGGCCTTCTCCTGGTTGCCCATGCACAGATTGCAGCCAGGGCGCTCCAGGTAGAGGATGTTCTCGTACTTGGTGCGGGCCGCGTTCTTCGGATTGTCGTCGTCGAAGAGGAACCCGGCGTATCGGGACAGGACCTCCCAATCCCCCTCCGCCTTGAGTTCGTCGACGATGTTGTAGGTCGGCGGAGCCACGACCAGCGGCGCCCGGAACTCGACCTCGCCGTGAATCTCCTCGAGGTTCTGCAGCATCTCGGCCAGGATCTTCATGTCCTGTTTGTGGACCATGCACGAGCCGACGAAGGCCAGGTCCACCGGCTTCGTCCCGCCGTAGTACGAAAGCTCACGAATCGTGTCATGGGTGTAGCGCTTGGAGACGTCGTCGTTGTTGACGTCCGGGTCAGCGATCATCGGCTCGTCGATCACGTCCAGGTCGACCGTGAACTCGGCGTAGTACTTGGCGTTGACATCGGGGGCCAGCGGCGGCTTCTCGCCGGAGCGGACCTCGGCGATCCGGGTCTCGGCCCGGTCGACCAGACCCTGCAGGACCGCCTTGTCGTTGTCCATGCCCTTCTCGATCATGATCTGGATCCGGTCCCTGGCGATCTCCAGCGACTCGATGAGGGTCTCGGAGTCGGAGATGCAGACCGACGCCTTCGCCTTCATCTCGGCGGTCCAGTCGGTGAACGTGAAGGCCTGATCGGCGGCCAGCGTTCCGATGTGGACCTCGATCACCCGGCCCTGGAAGACGTTCTCCCCGTCGAACTCCTTCAGCATCTGGGCCTGCGTTGCGTGGACGACGTCACGGAAGTCCATGTGGGGCGCCATCTTGCCGGAGAAGGTGACCTTGACCGATTCCGGGATCGGCATCGCCGCCTCCCCGGTGGCCAACGCCAGGGCCACGGTGCCGGAGTCTGCTCCGAACGCCACACCCTTCGACATCCGGGTGTGCGAGTCGCCGCCGATGATGATGGCCCAGTCGTCGACGGTCAGGTCGTTCAGGACCTTGTGGATCACGTCGGTCATCGGGGCGTAGCCGTGCTCGGGGTCACGAGCGGTGATCAGGCCGAAGTCGTTCATGAACTTCATCAGCCGGGGGATGTTCTCCTGCGACTTGCGATCCCACACCGAAGCGGTGTGACAGCCGGACTGGTAGCCGCCGTCGACGATCGGCGAGATCACCGTCGCCGCCATCATCTCGAGCTCCTGAGAGGTCATGAGCCCGGTCGTGTCCTGGGACCCGACGATGTTGACCTTGACGCGCACGTCGGAGCCCGCGT
>JBCCFN010000010.1:0-38033 GCA_039029715.1 Actinomycetota bacterium
AACCGCCAGCACCTTCGGAGATCAACTGCTCCCCCTTGACCGTCCCGTCGGCGTTGAGCAGCAGCACGTACACCGCACCGGCCGAGCCACCACCGGTGTCGTCACCGAAGGCGCCGACGGCGATGTCGCCGATACCGTCGCCGTCGACGTCGCCGAGGCCGGTGACGTCACGACCGAACAGGTCGGAGTTGCCCAACGGCCCGGTCAGCCCACCCTCGGTCGAACTGATCTTCTGCTCCCCCTTCACCGTCCCGTCGGCGTTGAGGAACAGGACGTACACCGCACCGCGTGCCGTGCCCCCATCGCCGTCATTCGGGGTGCCGACCGCAACGTCGTTGATCCCGTCACCGTCGATGTCACCGATCGCTGCGGCTCCGGCGCCGAAGCCCCCACCGGTGTTGGTCGGATTGGTCAGCCCACCGACGGTGCTCGAGATCTTCTGCTCGGCGGCGACCGGGAGGGTGCTCCGGCCGGCCTCGACGTCGAGGTAGTCGGGCTGGCCGTCCCGGTCGGCATCCCGTGCGTCCCGAGGGTCGCCGTCACCGTTCGGGTCGGCGTTCTCGGCCGAGGTGAGCGTGCCGTCACCATCGTCATCCGCATCCAAGTGGTTTGGCGTCGTGTCACCGTCGGTGTCCGGCCCCGGGCTGGTCGACGGATCGTCGTCGAGGTCGGCGTTTGCATCCTCCTGGCAGTCGGACAGGCCATCGCCATCCGAGTCGAGACTGCACGGATCAACCGAGAGGTCGAGCATCCAGAGTGCGCCCCGATTGGTGCCGCCGTCGTCGTCATAGGGGGCGCCGGCGACCACATCGATCGTGCCGTCGCCGTCCAGGTCACCGAGTCCGGCGGTGGCGAAGGCGAACCGGTCACCGTCGTCGAGCGGTCCGGTCAGACCGCCGCTGGTGGTGTTGATCAGCTCGGTCCGGGCCGCCGTCCCATCGGTGTTGAGGAACACCAGGTGCAGCGTGCCTCGCGTGCTGCCGCCGTCATCATCGCTCCAGGTCCCGACCAGCAGGTCGGATGTCCCGTTGCCGTCGAGGTCGCCAGGGCTGGACAACCCGAAGCCCCACTCGTCGCTGTCGTCGATGTCGGCGTCGAGACCACCGGTCGTCGAGGAGAGCTTCTGCTCCGCCAGCACGGTGCCATCGGCGTTCAGGAACAGCACGTACACCGCACCCCGCTGGCTCCCGCCGTCATCGTCGTAGGGGGCGGCGACGGCGATGTCCGGGACGCCGTTGCCGTCGAGATCACCGATGCCGGCCACTTCGCCTCCGAAATGGTCGCCGTCCTCGAGCGCCTCGGTGAGACTGCCGGCCGTGTCCGAGATCTTCTGCTCGGCCTTCACGGTTCCGTCTGCGTTCAGGAACAGGACGTAGACCGCACCACGATCGGTACCCCCGTCGTCATCGCCACGGGTGCCGACCACGAGGTCGTTGATCCCATCGCCGTCGATGTCGCCTGGCCCGGCCGCACCGTGGGCGATGGCGTCGCCGTCATCGAGCGGCCCGGTCAGGCCGCCCTGGGTCGAGCTGATCTTCTGCTCCGCCTTCACCGTCCCGTCGGCGTTGAGGAACAGCACGTACACCGCACCGCGGCTTGCCCCGCCGTCGTCGTCACCGAAGGCGCCGACGGCAACGTCGCCGATGCCGTCCCCATCGATGTCACCGAGACCAGCAACCGAACGCCCGAACGAGTCGCTGCCATCGAGGGGTCCGACGAGACCGCCGGCGGTCGCCGAGATCTTCTGCTCGGCCTTGATCGTCCCGTCGGCGTTGAGGAACAGGGTGTACACCGCACCGGCCCCACCGGCACCGTCATCGTCGGCATTGACGCCGACCACCAGGTCGGTCACGCCGTCATCATCCAGGTCACCGACCGCCGTCACCGACCAGCCGAACAGGTCCGAGTCGTCGAGCGGGCCGGTCAGGCCGCCGACGGTCGAGCTGATCTTCTGTTCCGAGGCGACCGGGGACGAGCTGGCACCACCCTCCGTGTCGAGATAGTCGGGCTCCCGGTCGAAGTCGGCGTCCAGCGCGTCACGGGGGTCGCCGTCGCCGTTCGGATCGGCGTTCTCGGACGAGGTCAGGGTGCCGTCGCCGTCGTCGTCGTTGTCGAGATAGTTGGGGGTGGTGTCGCCGTCGGTGTCCGGCCCGGGGTTGGTTGCCGGATTGTTGTCTGCGTCGGTGTTGGCGTCCTCGTAGCAGTCGTACAGCCCGTCACCGTCCGAGTCGGTCGTCGTACAGGCGACGACCACCGCAGCGGCGAACTCCGACGTGGCCCCATAGGTGCTGCCGCCGAGGTCCTCGGTCGCAGTGGCGGTGATGATCGCCCCGGGGCCGGAAGCGAAGCTGGTGGAGAACGGCTCCGAGCCCGACCCGGTGTGGGTGATCGAGTGGGCGTGGACGAAGGTCTCACCCTCGCCGTTGCCGCTGGGGTCGGCCCCGGAGGGGTTGATGAAGAACTCGATGCGGTAGTTCCCGGCCGGGGCGTCGAGACCGTAGTCGACCGTCAGCCCCGTGCCGATCGAGGCCGAGGTGATGACCGGGAAGTTGAGCAGGTCGTTTGCGCCGATGTCGGCATCGCCGGCGTCATTTCCGGTGACCCCATCGTCGGCCAGATCGATGCCAAGAGCGTCGGACCCCGCGATCGAGTTCCCGAGGATGGTCACCGTCCCGGTGGCCGCGGCGTCGACGACGATCGCATCGCCGATGGCATTCCGCACCGTGTTGGCGTCCCCGGCGCCGGTCCCGCCGAAGGTCACAGACGCCGACTCCTGCACCCGGAGGGCCGTGGTGAGCGGCAGCGACGTCGTCAGCCCGGCGTCGGTACCGAAGGTGTTGCCGACCACGGTCCCGCCGGTGCTGTCCTCGAACGCCACCGCGGCCGTGCCGGGGTTCGCGAACTGGTTGTTGCGTACCGTGGCGCCGGTCGCGGTGTTCCAGAACAGGATCGAGGCCTCTGAACCGGTCCCGATCACGGTGACGCCGTCCGAACCGGTCCCGAACAGATTGCCCTCGATGAGGGGGTTGGCCGCCGCTCCGGCGACCAAGAGCGCCCGTTCCCCATTCGGCGAGACGATCACGTTGCGGTCATCGGCAGATGGCCCCCCGAAGGTCACCGAATCGGCGAGGATGTAGGTCGTGGTGGCGGCCGCGACCTGGCTCGGATGGGCCACGCCGACCTCGGCCGGGGTCAGGCCGAAGAAGCTGCCCTTGATCGTCGTCCCGTCCCCGCTCACGACGATCTGCTCGTCCGGGAAGCCGTAGACCGACAGCCCCGTGACCACCGAGTTCGGCGCCCCGGCCTGGATCACGATGCCGTCGTCGGAACTGCCGTAGCCGCCGGCGTAACCACGACCGTCGATACCGATCACCGGGTTCCCGGTCCAACCGGGCTGGGTGGTGCCGTCGATGGTGGTGGTGGCGTCGATGGTCGGGAGCCGCCCGGTGGTCACGTTGATGGTCCAGACGCCGGCCGAGTGGCCGGAGTCGCTCGTCGGAATCAGGAACCGGATGGTGTCTGCCAGGCTTGACGCGTTCGCCTCCTGAATGGCGGCCCGGAGGGTGCACTCGGGGTCGCCGTCGGCGTTCGTGGTCCCGGTGTCGCAGAGGTCGTCACCGATGTTGGTGTCCACCGAATCCCCGGTGGAGTTGACCGTGAGGGTCGGCGAGGCGACGCCGGCAGCCACGTCGTTGCCGGCGGCCCAGTCCAACGACCGCTCCAGCAAGGTCTCGTAGTCTGCGGTCCAGTTGGATGGGTTGGCGGCGTCGCTCGGGAACCAGACCCGACGATTGACGGCGGTGTTTGAGGAGTACAGGGCGCCACCGGTGTCTGCGATGTGGAGCGCAGCGTGGTTGGTCGACGACGGGCCATCGGCGAGGACGGTGACCCCGGCCGGCAAGGCGCTGGCGGCAGCGTCCCAGTAGTTGACGTCGTCAGCCGAGGTGTGGACCGTCAACGACCCGGTGGAGAACGGCGACGTGATGTAGTGGGTGTTGTCGACGATGTCGATCGTCGTGTCGTTATTCCAGTCCTGGTCACCACTGCCGGAGTACAGGAGGGTGTTCCACCCGGAGAACGCCTCGCTGACCACGCCGATGTCGAGGCCGCGAATGGTGCTGGATCCCCCGCTTGCGGTGTCGCTGAGGAACATGACGTCGTTGCTGGCGGCAGCCGAGGTGAGCGCTGATGAGCTACTGCCGTTGACGGCGGTCACCGTCCAACCCCAGCTCTGGAACAGCGCCTGCTTGGCCGAGTCGTTGCCGCTCGAGAAGTTGCCGCCGTTCGTCACCATCACCAGGTTGGTTGCGCCGCCACCGCCACCGCCACCACCACCGCTTGCCGGCGTCAGGGCGACGAGCGTGGCGATCGAGCCGTTGGTGGCATCGACGGTCGCCGTCCGGGTCCCGGTGGCCCCGGCGGTACCGAAGGACTCCTCGGTCACTGCGGCCAGGGTTTCGTCCGCCGCAGCGGCCCCGGTGTCGCTCACCGCATTGATCCGGCGGGTCATCCCGCCCGGGGCGGTGAGCTCGCCGTCGTCGGCCACTGACCACAGGGCGACCAGGGTGGCGTCATTGTTGGTGGTGGTCACCGACGGGGCAACCACGGCAGCGGCGGCGGCATTGGTCTGGGTCGCGAACACGTCGATCGGCGAGGCGGTGTCGACCCCGTCGTACACCGTGATCGAGCCGGCCGCCGTCTCGGTTCCGCCGCCGGAGAGGGTGAACCCGTACTGGGCCGGCTCGCTGGAGGTGGCGATCCGCCAGTACACACCGTGGACCAGGCCGTTGGCGGCCGACTCGGTCAGGGTGGTCCAGCCGGCCGGCGGGGTGAGATTCCCGACCGTCCCGGACACGCTGTAGGCCACGTGGGCCAGCAGCAGGTCATCGGTTGCCACGGTGGTCGGGACCGGCAGATCGATCGTGGTAGTTGACGTGTAGGAACCGCTGGCACTGTCGACCACGACGAAGGTCGGGTCGATGATCACCGGCAGGGTCGCATCGAAGTCCCCGAGCGTGAAGCCGACCGTCCCGTTCTCCCGGATCAGGTACGCCGACTCGACGATGACCCGCTCGCCGGCGATCTCCTGATAGGTCACCGGGGCGGTCGAGCGGAAGTCCGGGCCGACCTCGGCCTCGATCAGCAGGTCGCCATTGGGCTCGACCGTCAGCGCGCTCGCCCCGTCGAAGTCGAGGACGATGTCATCGAGGTCGGCGCCGGGCTCGATCACGAAGCTGTACTCGACGTCGTCGCCGTCTGCGGTGTAGACGACATCGATCCCGGGCAGGACGTCGTCGACCTCGATGGCGTCGTCCTCGTCGTTGTCCTCGGCCGGGTCGGCCGGCGGCGGCTTGGTGACCGCCGCCTCGGTTTCGGCCTCACCGGTCTCCGGGTCGACCCCGGTGGCGATCGGCGACTCCTCGAGCAGCTCGCTCTCCGGCTCGGCTGCGGCGTCCACGACCTCCATCACCACCGCATCGGCCACCGAGGCGCCCTCGGCCACCAGGGCCACCTCGCCGTCGACGATCACTGCGTCGTAGTCATCGGTCAGCACGGCGAAGTCGACGTCGCTGTCGGCCTCGCCGTCGTTGGCTGCGAAGTCGACCCCGTCGGTCGGCTCGCCGAGATCTTCGAGCCACTGTTCGGTCCGATCGCCGAGCTCGACACCGTCGCCCTCGACCGGCTTCTCGTCTCCAACCGGTGACGACGCAGACTCAGACCCGGAGTCCGGCTCGGGGCCGGACTCGGGCTCCCCGCCGTCGACTGCCGGTGCGGCCAGCGCAGACGGGACGACCGGGTCGGTCTGGATCACGATCGTGTGATCCGGCTGGACCGTCAAGCCGGCCGGGCCGGACAGCGGCGCCCACACGCCGAGCGAGGCCCCGGTCATCAGGTCGAACCGTTCGATCTGGTCGAGCCAGTAGTCGGCAACCCACAACGCGCCGTCCGGGCCGACCACCGACGCTCGTGGCCCACCGTCCAACTCGGCGCCCAGATCGAAGGTCCGAACGATCTCCCCGGATGAGGGATCGAGCTGGGCAACCGTCCCCGCGCCGAATAGGCTGATCAGGATCGAACCGCCGGGACCAACGGTCAGATCACCCGGGATGCTGCCGGGCCCGGTCTCCCACCGACTGACCACTGCGCCGGACTCGATGTCGAAGCCAATGATGACATCGTTGCGATCATCGGCAACCAGGATCGTGCCCGCATCTGTCACCAGAAGGCCGCCGATACCAACGAGTTGGGGGTCGGCGACGGCGACGCCCAGGAACTCACCGGTCGCCGGGTCGAATCGGAGGACCTGGCTGGTTGCATCGTCCCCGACGAACAGCTGACCACCGGGGCCGAATGTCAGGTCGGTTGGGGCCGACAGGCCGCCGGCACCGGGCTGGATGACCAGCTCGGCCGCTTCGGCAACGCCGTCGCCGAGCCGAATGATACTGCCGGAGGTCGAGCCGGCGACGTAGGTTCGACCGTCCGGTCCGACCGCCACGCCGGCCGGGTCCCGCAACCCGGTCGAGGCCGGGTCGGCGGCATCCGCCGTGGCCCCCGACCGGGGGTCGAGCCTGGTCAGCGGGTTGGCGGCGCCGGCGAGGAGCGTGACAACGAGGTCCGACGACCCCCAGGTACCGTCCTCGTCGACCACCTGGACCGTGATCGGAGTGGCGGCCGCGACCCTGGTGTAGGTGTGGTCGAGCGTGCCCGGCCGGCCCTCACCGGAGACCACCGTGCCATCGCCCCAGTTGACCACCCACCCGGTCACCGAGTCGGCCCCGGGGTCGTCGATCCCGATGGCGAGCTCGACGATCTGGCCGACGCCGGCCACCGGCGGGGCGGCAACGGTGATGGCCGGCGGCGCATTGGTGACGGTGAGCGTCGTGGTAGCCAACACCGAGTTCGTTCCGTCGCCGACCAGTACCTCGATGGGGCGGGGCGGACCGTCATCCTCGATTCCCAGGGTCCGCAGCTGGTCCCACGTCAGCACCGGGGTGGCGCCGAGCGCATCGTCATGGACCCCGTCGCCGTCGAGGTCCCAACCGACGGTCAGTCCGGTCGGTTCGTCTGCCTCGATCGAGCCGGCGAGGACGAGATCCTGGCCCTCGGCGATCGCGTACGGTCCGCCCGCCTCGACGGTCTGGATGTTGGCTGCGACCCGAGCCCCGCTCGATGGGATCGTCAACAACCCGACCGCGCCGACAAGCGCGACGACCATCGTCATGGTGTTGAGGGGGCCGAGCCCGATTGGTTGCTTCATCGATCAGGGGTGCGTGGACGGCAAAGTTCTCGGATCTCATCGGACGGAGCGGCCGGCAATTCGAGGAGTTTCCTGCCGAGTTCCCGACCACCCTCAACAACGTGATTCGGGCACCGAAAGGAGGATGCGGCCAGCGACCAACGGCGCTCGCTCGCCGACCCTGCGTCCAGACGAGGGGATCTCGTGATGACCAACCGTCCCGATCCGCACCGGCCCCGGATGGGCGGCACCCGCCCCCGAACGGCGTCGACCAGCCGCGCCACCCGCCTGACCGCCATCGCCGTGGCCGCCGGCTTGGCCTACGTCGGACTCCGGATCGCTGCGCTTGGGACCGGACCAACCGCTGCGCTCTCCATCATCCTGCTTGTGACCGAGATGTGGTCGCTGACCGAGCTTGCGCTGCTGCGTCACAGCGTGCGACCACGCTCCAGCCGCAGGGCGACACGGACGCAGGGGGCTGTTGGTGACGGCGTCGAGACGGCCGGCGGTCCAACCGACACCGTCGACGTGGTGGTGATCGCAAACGGCGCCACGTCATCGCTGGTCGAGCGGACCCTGCTCGGCACCGGCGCCCTGGCCCGGGTCGGACGGGTGGTGGTCGTCGACGCAGAACGACGGGACGCAATCGCAGACGCCGTTGCTCCCTTCGATGCCGGCTACCAGGTCGATCCACTGGTGACGAGCACCCCGCTCGGCTCCGTGCTAGCCCGCTCGTCGAGCGAATTCGTGCTGTGGTTGGAGGCCGGGCAGGTCCCGATGCCGAACGCCATCGGCGCCATCACCGCGGCCACCGACCGGCCGGATGTGGCGGTCGTCCAGTGTGCGGTCGAACCGCTGAACGCCGAGTCGCTGGTCCACCTCCGAGGTGGTCGTGACGATGATGCGTTGGTTCGGGCGGCGACCGGGCCCGGCCGAGGTCGCCGAGGGCGGGCGCCATGGAACGGGTCTGCTGCGCTCCTCCGACGATCGGCCATCGTTGCGGCGCGGGACGTCGTCGAGGCCGGCTCGCCGTTCGGCGAGGCCGAGGTCGGGCAGGTTCTGGTCGCCCTCTATCAGGGCGGCTGGCAGACCCGCTACGTGGGTGGCGGGCGGATCAGGGAGGCCACCGCCGAGTCGCTGTCCCAGTACCTGGACCGCCGGCGACGACGGGCGACCAGGATCTGGACCTGGTTCCTCGGTCGCCAGGGGAACCCGCTGACCGCCCGGGGGCTCAGCCTCGGCCACCGACTGGCCTGTCTGATGGAGCTCGAGCCCCACCTGCGCGGCCTGCGCTACCTGGCCCAAGCCCTCATCGTTCTCTGGGCGCTGGTCTCGGGCACCCTGCCGTTCAGCAACGCCGTGCTGTTCGGCGCCTGGGCGGTCGCCTTCTCCTCCGGCGTACTGGCCCGGCGGGCGCTGTCCCATCGTTCGATGGCGATCGGCGACTGGGTCCGTCACGGCTGGCGGACCGTCGAGACCGACCTCCGGGCCCTGTTCGGTGTCCTCCGGTGGCGGGCCGGGCGGCGGAGCCTGGCGACAACCGGCCCGGCCGATGCCCGAGGCGGCGGTCTCGGGGAGCTCGGTAAGCTCCGGCTGTTGGCCGCCGGCGTGATCGTGCTCGATCTGGCCCTGATCGTCAGGAGCGTCTCGCTGTTCGCCGACGGGCCGCTGCCGGCCATGACCGGGCTGGAGCAGATGCTGATCACCGCGGCGGCGCTCGGGGTGTTGGTCCCGATCGTCGACGTCCTCCAGGTCATCGTCCTCGGCAAGCAACGTCGGATCGAACACCGGCTCCAGACCCGGTCACCGATCACCGTGTTCGACATCGCGACCGAGACGGTCGATCTGTCGCCGGCCGGCGTCGGTGTGGTCCTTGCCGATCCGCCGGCGATCGGCCAACACACCACCTTCGCCCTGCAGCTCCAGGCCGGCGATGGTGAGTCGACCGTGGTCGGAGGCGAGGCGGTGGTTCGGGCGACAACCGCCCTCGCCGACGGTGGTTGGCGGGTCGGGCTCGAGTTCGTCGCCCTCGGCTCGATGGCCCGGCTGACGATCATGGCCCACTGCGTCCTCGCCCGGCACTCGGCGGCGCCGGTGCTACCCCAGGCCAGTCCCGCCACCCTCGACGTCGGCCGTTCACCGGCCCGGTTGCGGGTCCTGCAGCTCCTGACGTTGATGGGCGTCGCCGGGGCGGCATCGATGCTGGCCCAACCACCGGTCGTTGCGATGACCGGCGAGGGTTCGCTCGGCGGCGCAGCCGACCGGACCGTGATCGTGCTGGACGCCGACGGTCAATCGACGCCGGCGACGGTCCGGTACCACGACGGTTCGTGGCTGCCGGCCACCCAGACCGACACCGGTTGGTCCGTGCCCGGCGACCTCATCGAGGCCATCGAGGTCGTCGTCGAGGGAGACCGACTGGTCGTGCTGGAGCCCGGCCAGGATCTGACGGTGCAAATGTCCCGCCTGGTCGCCACCGAGGGTCTGGTGATCGAGTCACTCAACCGGGGCGGTCGCTGGCTCCCGGCCCCGAGCGACGGGCAGGTGCTGCCCGGCCGGGTTGCCGTACGACTGAGCGACGGCTCGGTGACCAAATTGGTCGTGCCGGCCGCCGTCGAGATCTCGCTACCGAGCGGAGAGCAGCGGCCGCTCGGCTGATGCCCCGATCCTGGGGGCGGCGATCGGAGCGACGGCGGGCAGGCTCAGCAAGAGACGCTGACGCCCGGCATCGTCAGGGCCCAGTACCACGTCGCCCTGGAGGTCACCGGCGAGGTGCAGGGCGGCGACGAGATCGACGTCCGGCCCGCCGAGCAGGGACATCCGATCCACGATCGTTGCCTGGCCGGAGATCACGTCACACTCCGACGGCGAGCGAGGCGCCCCGTCGTGGCGGAACTCGATGGTGACCCGGTCGTCGGCGGCCGCAACCATGACATCGGCCTGCCGGGCACCGCGGTGGCAGGCGTCGGACAGCAGCGATCGAAGGACCAGGTCGAACAGGTCGGTGTCTGACCAAACCGCAGCGGCCTCCTCACCGTGAACCGTCACTGCGAGCTGGGCCGAGACGGCAGCCATCGCCCGATCCAGGCTCGATGAGACGGCGACCTCGGCGAACACACAGCGCTGCTGGAACTCAAGCGACAACAACGTCCGCCGGACCTCGTCGACCTGGCGGGCCAGGGCCGGGGACTCCTCGGCCGCCAGCCGTTGCAGGGCCTCCAGCCTGGTCACGACGACCGACCGCCGAAGCTCGGCGACCGTTCGATCACGAGCGCTCCGGGCCTCGGCGACCAGCACCTCCCGCTGCGGGGCGGACAACAACCGGTAGAGCACGACGGCGAGGGTTGGGATGACGAATGCGGCGAGGAAGCTGATCAGGGTGCTGATCCGGCTGAGCCGCTCGTCGGACTCCTGGACCGACTCCAGGGCGACGTCCCGCTCGGCAAGCAGCAGCGTCTCCGCCGACTCGTAGCGGGCGACCAGGTCGGCGGTCTCGGCCTCGGTGAGCGGCTCCCTGGCGTCGATGGGAACCAGCGCGTTCACTGCGGCCACGTACCGGTCGAGGGCGGCCGCCGTCTCCGAGTCCAGCCCGCCATACTCCCGGACCAGCCGCCCTCGGCTGACCGCCAACGACTGCATCGTCCGCTGGATGTCGGTCTCGGTGGTGGCAACCGCGGCGGAGGAGTCGATCGCCGCGAACTGGTCGACATCCGCCAGCACCAACCCGAACCCGAGCTGGGCCCGGATCAGGTTGGTCGAGCCGACGACGCTGTCGAGGTGATGGACCCGGTTCGATCGCTCCGCCAGCTGGCGCGACGTGGTGGCGGCGGCGAACACCCCGGCGGTCAGAACCAGCAGGGCCAGGCCGACCAGGGCGGCGATCGCCACCGAACGAAGACGCCGCCGATTACGACGCCGGACGACACCGGCGCCTTGCTCATCACTCTCCATTCGTCCCCATCGGCCGGGGCGGCGCAATGTTCAAGACAACACCGGCGGTGCGGAGCGGACGACTTGAGTTCGACCCGGTTCGACCGATGGTTGCCCGGTGGAACCTGCACGCGGCAACGCGCCGACACGGCGCCGGACGGGCTCGGACGAGCTCGACTGGGCGGTCAGGCCCCAGCGCATTCTGCTGGGGTTGGCCACCATTGCGCTCGTGCTGGCCACCGACGGTGCCGGCGCAGTGGAGCTCGGCGCTGACCTGACCATCAGCGTGATCGTCCTGGCGGCGCTCAACACGGTCTGGAACGTGGCCGGCTTGTTCACCGGCGAGTCGCTGGCCAACCGAGGCCGATTCGGCGAGCTGCAGATTGCGGTCGACGTCGTCCTGGCCTTCGCTGCGGTGTCGACCGTGGATGTCTGGTCGAATCCGCTGGTCTGGATCCTCCTCCTGGTCCCGGTGGTCGACGGCGCGTTCCTCCACGGCTGGCGTGGCGCCGTTGCGGTCTGGGGCCTGGTCAGCCTGCTCCACATGAACATCGTCCTCTGGTTCAGCCCCGCCGACTCGGCGCTGCAGGACGTGGTCCAGGCCGGCGTGCTCCAGATCGTTGCCGTGCTCGGCCTCGCGATCTCGGTCTCAGCGGTGTCGGCTCGGGTCAGCAATCGCCTCGACGAGATCCGGGCCGCCCACACCCGATCCGAGACCCAGCGGCACCACCTGGCCCTGGTCGGCGATTCGGCCCAACGGATGGGGGCGTCAACGACCGAGGCCGACATCGTCGCCGAATCGGTGACCACCGCCCTCGCCCTCGGGCTGGATCGGGCAGACCTGAGCGAGTACCGGGACGGCGTCTGGCGGCTGGCCGGCAGCGCCGGACACTCATCGAGTACCGACCCGAGCATCGATCCGATCCTGGCCCGAGCAGCCAAGGCGGCCTCGGCCGCATCGATCGGGGTGGCCGGTGACGGGCAGCTCGACAAGCAGCTCCTCGAGGATCTCGGCTATCGGCGTCAGATCGTCCTGGTCGACCGGGCCGGAGACTCCGCCTTTGCCCTTCGGGCCTACATCGCCCGAACCGGCCAGCCGGCATCGTCACTCGGCGGTGCGCTTGAGGCGCTGATCGCCCACACGACGATCGCCACACTCAACGTTCGATCCCAGGCCGAGCTGGCGGCCTGGGCCGACCAGCTGGACCACCGGGCGAGCCATGACGAACTGACCGGACTGGCCAACCGGGCCGCCCTGATCCAGCAGCTGAGCTCGGCCGACGCCTCGACCGGGCTGCTGTTCCTCGATCTCGACGGGTTCAAGCAGGTCAACGACACCTACGGCCACGAGGCCGGTGACCGGGTACTCATCACGGTTGCCGACCGGCTGACCGCCGAGCTCGGGGGGCCGAACGTGGTCGGTCGGCTTGGCGGCGACGAGTTCGTCGTCATCACCCGTGACCGCAACGACGGCGAGCTGCGGGCCCTGGCCGACAGGATCCTCAGGGTCGTCGAGGTCCCGATCGACGTCGGGCCAGCCCGGGTCGAGATCGGGGTCAGCATCGGCATCGCAAGGGGTCGCAGCGCCGACCTCGGCGACGGGCGGGACCTGCTCCGCCGAGCCGACGGCGCCATGTACCAGGCCAAGATGGAGGGCCGGGCTCGCGGCCGAGCCGCATTCATCGTCGCCGACGAGCGATCGGGCCCTGCGGCCCTCCGAGACCTTCGCTGAAACCCCGCCGAGCGGGGTCAGTGGTCGATCAGGGTGAACCGAGGCAGGGCCGTGCCCTCCCCGGTGTCATGCCAGACGACCCGTACCGGGGCATCGACCGCCACGTCCGCCGGATCGACGTCGACCAGGTTGGTCATCACCCGCGGCCCCTCGTCCAACTCCACGTAGGCCACGATGTAGGGCGTCGCGTCCCGCCACTGGCCGACGCTCCGGTGAACCACCGTGTAGCTGTAGACCCGGCCGGTGCCGGCCGCATCGAACCATCCGAGGTCGAAACTCTGGCACGCCGGGCAGATGGCCCGAGGCCACCAGACGACGGTGCCGCAGTCCGCACAGCGTTGCAGGGTCAACCGGCCGTCGGCGGTGGCGTCCCAGAACGGCTGGGAGTCCTCGTTGCCCCGGGGGGCCCTGGTCGGCAGATCGGCCATCAGAGCCCCCTGGCCATGATCAGGGTTGCGCTGCCCATCCGGTTTGCCAGCGAGCCGCCGGTGCCGTGGGCGAGTGCGATCTCACAGTCCGGAACCTGGACCGCGGCGTTGGCCTCGCCCCGCAGCTGACGGACCGCCTCGATGATCTTGGTCATGCCGCCCCGGTTGCCGGGGTGGTTGTTGCACAGCCCGCCGCCGTCGGTGTTGAACGGGAGACCGCCGTGGGGGGACTCGAGGTTGCCGTCGGCAACGAACGCCCCGCCCTTGCCCTTGTCGCAGAACCCAAGGTCCTCGAGCGTCTGCAGCACGGTGATGGTGAAGGAGTCATAGATCGAGACGTAGTCGATGTCGCCGGGGGACACGCCTGCTTCCTGGAAGGCCCGGGGCCCGGACCAGACCGCCCCGGTGTGGGTGAGGTCGATCCGACCGTTGTCGATGTGCTTCGGTGCCTCACCGGCCCCGAGGACCGGGACGCAGTGCCGGTCCAGGCCGGCGGCGACCTCGGGGGCGACCACCACCACCGCCCCACCGCCATCGGTGATGACGCAACAGTCGAGGCGGTGGAGCGGGTCGGCAACCATCGGCGAGTTGACTACGTCCTCGATCGTCACGACGTCTCGGAGAAAGGCGTCCGGGTTGTGCTTGGCGTGGGTGCTGGCCGCGACCTTGATGGCGGCCAGCTGCTCGCTCGTCGTCCCGAACTCGTGCATGTGCCGGCGGGCGGCCATGGCGTAGCCGGCGACCACCGTGTTGCCCCACAGGTTCTCGAAGTCGGCTTCCGGGGCACCGCTCGACCTGGCACCGGGCTGGGTGCCGCCGGTACGGGGCTTGCCGGCCAGGCTGATCAGCGCGACCCGACACTTGCCGGCGGCGATGGCGGCCGCCGCATGGTTCACGTGGGCGACATAGGAGCTACCGCCGATCTCGGTGGAGTCCATGTAGGTCGGGGCCAGGCCGAGGTAGTCGATCATCGACAGCGGCCCGAACCCGGGCGAGTCGCCGGCACCGAAGTAGGCGTCGACATCGTCCATGCCCAAGCCGGCGTCGGCCAACGCCCCGACACAGACCCGGGCATGGATCTCCATCAGCGACTGGTCGGGAAGGTGGCGGCCCGGATGCTCGTACACCCCGGCGATGAAGGCCTTGCCCCGGATCGTCATGCGGACAGCCAAGCAGAGGTGTAGTGTCTGGCGCCATTCCATCCAGGGCACCGAGGGGGTCGGCGTGAGATTCGGGTATCTGTCACTGAACACGATCGAGGGGATCCGCCCAGACGACCTGGCCCGGGAGCTGGAGGACCGAGGATTCGACTCGGTCTGGATGCCGGAGCACAGCCACATCCCGACGTCCCGGAACACCCCGTACCCGGCCGGCGGACCACTGCCGGAGGGGTACTGGCGGATGATGGACCCGTTCGTCTCGCTCAGCTTGGCCGCAGCGGCCACCACCTCACTGGAGCTGTGCACCGGGATCTGCCTGCTGCTTGAACACGACGTGCTCGACCTGGCCTGCTCGGCCGCCACCCTGGATGCGCTCTCCGGTGGACGGCTCCGGTTGGGGGTCGGTGTGGGGTGGAACGAGGAGGAGTTGGCAAACCATCGGCCCGACCTGCCGTTCAGGCAGCGGTACTCGGCGATGGAGGAACGGGTGGCGGCGCTGCGGACCGCCTGGGCTGACGAGGAGGCCCGCTTCGACGGCCGCTGGGACCGGTTCAGCTCATCGTGGGTCTACCCGAAGCCGAGCCGGGGCACGATCCCGGTCGCCCTCGGCAACGCCGGGCCGGTCGGCATCGAGCACGCGGCCCGGTACGCAGACGAGTGGTGCCCGATCGACGCCTCGATGCTCCACGACGGCCGCAAGCCCCACGTGGCCGAGGCCATCGAACTGTTCCGGTCCAAGGTGACGGCTGCCGGTCGAGATCCCGGAGCGATCCCGATCTCCATCTTCACGATGGGCAACGACCGGGACCGGGTCCGGAGCTACGCCGAGCTGGGGGTCGACCGGGTGGTGATCATGCCGCCGACCATGGCCCTCCACGGCACCGACCGGACCCTGACCCACCTGGACGGGATGGCAGACATGGTGGCCGAGCTGGCCTGAGGAAACGGCCCGGATGCGGTGATCGACGACCGCAGCTGAGGGTTCCGGCTCGGGATGCGCTGGAATGAGGAGGGTATGACCATCCTCCCCCGTCCTGCCGTCGAGCACCCGAGCGTGGCCGAGCCGGACCTCCCGCTCCTCCATGACCGCACCTACTCGGTCCGGTCGTATCGAGCGTCCGAGACCGAGATGCTGATCCGCGGTCAGATCCAGGATCAGAAACCGCCGAGGCTCTACGTCGACACCGACCCGGACCCCCTCACCATCCATCACATGATCGTCGACCTGACGGTCCGGTTCCCGACGCTGGAGATCGTGGACGCCGAGGTGGTGATGGAAACCCACCCCCACACCGGATGCACCGCCATCACCGATCACTACCGGAAGCTGATCGGGCTCTCGATCGCCCGAGGATTCACCCACAAGATCCGCGAGCTGTTCGGCGGGCCACGAGGCTGCACCCACACCACCGCCCTGCTCCAGGCGATGGCCCCGGTTGCGATCCAGTCGATCTGGTCGATGCGCACACCAGACCAGGCAGACGGGACCTCGGTGCCGACCCCACTACCGACCAGCCCAACCGACGAGCAGATCCGGGAACGATTCGCCCACAACCTCAACACCTGTCACGTGTGGGCCGAGGACGGCGAGACGATCGCATCGATCAAGCGCGGCGAGCCGATGGAGCCACCGCTGTGGATCGTCGAGCGTCTGGAGCAACTCGGCCTGGATCCCGCCGGCTGGCAGGGCCGGATGCAGGGGTGAGCGAGTGGTGATACCCCGGGCGGTCCTCGCCGCCATGGCACCGGCACTGGCGCTCGCCGCAACGGCCGCGTGCAGCGGCGGGGACACGACCGAGGCCCAGCCGACGGGGACGACGGTTGCTGCCGATGCCGCAGACGACGTCACGGTGGCCGGGGATGGGACCGGTGTCTCCGGCGACGACCCCGGCCCGGCAGGGGACGAAACCCTCACCGGCACGCCGGCCGGGGTCGACCTCGATCCGTCCGGGAACCGGGTGGTGTCTGGGCCAGCGGCGTTGGCCACCGCAGACCCGATCGACATCCCGGTTCCGGCCACCCCGATCTGGATCGTCCCGTTCGACGGGGCATGGATCGTGGTGCTCGACGACGGCCGGGCGATCGAGGTCGAGATCGACACCGGCGGGACGTCGACGGTGACCGACCTCGGCCCGGGACCGGTCGATCATCCGCTGTTGGTGTTCGCCGGAGCGGACGGACCGGTGGTGGCCTCGGTGCTGGATCACCCGCTGCGACCGCTGTTCACCGATCCCCTCCCGGACACCAGGATCGTGACCGCCGACGGCGTGGCGGCGGCGCTGGTCCAGCCGACGGACCGCTACCCCCACGGGGTGCTCGGTGACCAGATCGAGGCGGCGGCGGTGGCCGTCGTCCCGCTTGACGGATCGGGCGGGGCCACGACCTTCGGACCGGACCCGCCGACCGTGATCGAGGGCGTGTCGCCCCTCCTGGCCGACCTCGACGGCGACGGACGGGACGAGGTCATCGTCACCCACGCCAACGGTGAGGTCGGGGCATGGCTGGCGGCGTGGACGCTCGACGGCGAGCTGGTGGCCGAGAGCGAACCGATCGGGCGAGGCAACCGCTGGCGGAACCAGCTGGCGGCCGCTGCGACCGCCCCGGACGGCACCGTGGAGCTGATCGACGTCCGAACCCCCCACATCGGCGGCACCATCCAGTACTTCCAGCTCCGGAACGGTGAGCTGCAACAGACCGGTGCCGCCGGGGGGGTTCACCACCCATCGCATCGGCAGTCGGAACCTCGACGAGGGGATCGTGATCGACGGCGACGGGGACGGTCGGCTCGATGTCGTCGCCCCGACCGACGATCGCCGCCAACTGGGTGTGGTGACCCGGGACGAGACCAGGACCCGAATCGTCGCCCTCCGAGATCTGGGCGGTGTGCTGACGACTAACGTGGCGGCCGCCCCCGGCGACGACGGAACGGTCAGCGTGGTGGCCGGGACCGACGTCGGGGTCATCCGGATCTGGCGGCCCTGACCCCGTCCCCCTGGCCGCGGCTGGACCCGACACCCGATCGGCCACGGCGCTACGTTCGGGTCGATGGCCATCGGATCGATCGTCGACCGCCTGATCGAGGCGCCCATCGTCACCAGCTTCACCCGGGTCGGCTACGTGACCAGGAGCCGCCTGGAGGGGTGGACGCCGCTCGATGACTACCAGCTCGACGGGCGGGTCATCGTGGTCACCGGCGCAACCTCGGGGCTCGGCAAGGCGACCGCCAACCAGTTGGCACGCTGCGGGGCCACGGTCGTCCTGGTCGGCCGGGCCGCCGACCGCAACACCGCCGTTTTCGATGAGCTGATCGAGCTGACCGGCAACGAGGCGATCTCCCAGATCCCGGCCGACATGGGCGACTACGACCAGGTCCAGGCCCTGGCCGAGGCGATCATGACCGACCACGATCGCCTCGACGTCCTGATCCACAATGCCGGTGCCCTGACCGCGGAGCGACAGGTCGCACCGGACGGGACCGAAGCCACGGTTGCGTCCCAGGTCGTCGGGCCGTTCCTGCTGACCGGTCTGCTGCTCGGCCGGCTGACCGAGAGCGCGCCGTCACGGGTGCTGACCATGTCGTCGGGCGGGATGTACAGCGCCGGCCTCAGCGTCAACAAGCTGCAGATGTCCGAGGACGACTACCGGGGGGTCGAGCAGTACGCCAGGGCCAAGCGGGCCCAGGTGACCCTGAACGAGGAGTGGGCCCGGCGAGCCGGAGATCGTGGCATCCGGTTCCACGCCATGCACCCCGGCTGGGCCGACACCCCGGGGGTCGATGATTCCCTCCCGGGATTCGCCAAGGTGGTCGGGCCGCTGTTCCGGACCCCGGATCAGGGGGCGGACACCATGGTCTGGCTGGCCGCCGACGACGACGAGCCGCTCGACACCAACGGGCTGTTCTGGCTCGATCGCCGACCCCGCTCCACCCACCGCCTGCCGACCACCCGGGCCCGGGACACCGAGGCCCGCCGCCACCAACTGTGGGACTGGGTGGTGGAGACCAGCGGGCTGGACCCCCTGGCCTGAGCGCCGACCGGACCGGACGTGCTACACCGGTCTGGTGGAAACGTGGCAGACGGTCGGCGGAGACGAGGCTTCCGGGCGGTGGGTCGGCCATGAGCCGAGCACGCAGTTCCCGGTCTACACCCGCGGCAACGCCGGTGAGGTCTACCCGGAGGTGTTCACCCCGCTGAGCTTCTCGGTGGCGGCCGAGGCCAGCGAGCGGGCCATGCGGGGAGCCATCCTGTCGATGGGACTGGTCAGACCCGAGGAGCTGGCCTCGATCCCGATCACCACCGCGGTCGGTAGCGGGGTCTTCGGCGGCTACGCCTACCTGAACCTCAGCATCCAACGGATGGCGGCGGCCCGGCTCCCTGGCGGCAAGGCCACCGACGCCGATGTGAACTACCTGGGCGTCGGAGATCCGCCACCCCACGAACCGCTGCCCGGCGAGAAGAACCTCCGGGCCTCGCTGTCCGGGTTGCGCTACCTGTGGTCGACCATCCGGCGATCCGACCTGCCGGAGCTGCGGGCCGACCAGCGGAAGGTCGAGGCGTTCCTGGACCAGCTGACGGACCCGGCGACCGCAACCGACGAGCAGTTGCGGCGCTCGGTCGATCTGTTGATGCCCCTGTTCGAGGAGCTGTTCGAGACCCACTTGCGGACCTCGCTTGCCGCCGGCATGGCCGTCGCCGCCCTGACCGGGCTGTGCGAGCGGCAGCTGGAGGACCCAAATCTGGCGGTGACCCTGCTGGCCGGACTTGGCGACGTCGATTCGGCCGCCCCCTCGACTGCGCTGTGGGCGCTGAGCCGGACCGCAAACGCCGAACCGGGTGTGGCCGCCCACTTCGACCAGGGGGCGGAGGGACTGCTCGAGCGGCTGCGGTCCGATGACGGGGCCGCCGGCTTCGTGGCTGCGTTCGATCGGTTCCTTGACGACTTCGGTTCCCGGGGGCCGAACGAGTGGGACACCGCGTTCGACACCTGGGGCACCGATCCCAGCCTCGCCTTGACCATGATCGACCGGATGCGGGGGGCGCCCGAGGACCACGATCCGCAGAAACAGCAGCGCCGGTTGGCCGAGGAAGCATCGGCGGCCGAGGCCATGGCAACGGCCAAGCTCCCCCGGCCGCTCCGGGGCCTGTTCCGCCGGATCGTCGCCGCCGCCCGGCTCTACAGCCGTAGTCGGGAGCGAACCAAGACCACCGTGATACGGGCCATCCACGGGGCCCGTCTGCAGTCGATGGAGCTCGACCGCCGCCTGACCGAGCGGTCCGGTGGGGCACGGGGCGACCTGTGGTTCCTGGTCGAGTCCGAGCTGGACGACTATCTGGCAGATCCCGGGGCCAAGGCCGAGGTGATCGCCGAGCGGCGGGCCCAACACGCACGCCTGGCCGAGCGGGTCCCGCCGTTCTTCTTCTCCGGCAGCCAGCCCCCGCTCGATGAGTGGGAGCTGCGGAGCGAGGGCCGGGCCGCCCTGCCGGTCGGTGAGGCGCTGACCGGGCTACCGGGCTGCCCCGGAACGGCCCGAGGTCGGGCCCGGGTGGTCACCGATCCGGCAGACCCGGGCGGGCTGGGGCCCGGCGACGTGCTGATCGCTCCACTGACCGACCCGGCCTGGACGCCGTTGTTCATCCCGGCCTCCGCCGTCGTGGTCGATGTCGGGGCCATCATGAGCCACGCCGTGATCGTCAGTCGAGAGCTCGGGATCCCCTGCGTCGTGTCTGCGACCGATGCCACGAAGCGGATTCCGAACGGTGCCCTGATCGAGGTCGACGGATCGGCCGGGACCGTCACCGTGATCGAGGATCCGTGAGCGGCGACGTCGCTGGCAACGGGGAGCGGCCAAGCGTCGAACGGCTTGCCTCGATCATGACGATCGACATCACGACGATCGGCAGACGAACCGGGGAGCCGGCCCGGATCGAGATCTGGTGGTTCCGGGTCGGTGGTCGGTTCATCATCACCGGTACCCCCCGGGCCCCGAGACTGGTACGCCAACCTGCTGGCCGACGACCGGATCGTGGTCCACGCCGACGGCCACGATCTGCCTGGCACGGCCGTACCGGTGGCGGACCGTGACTACCGTCGGGCGTTCTTCACCGACGCCCGGACCTCGTGGTACACCTCCCAGACCGAGCTCGACGGGCTGATAGACACCGCCCCGATGGTCGAGGTCCGCCTCGACGGCTACGGGGACTGAAGGATCTCGATCACCCGGTCGGCAACCACCGATGGGCGATCGTTGCCGTCGACGATGGCGGTCGCCACCGAGTCGTAGAGCGGATGGCGGCGCTCGGCCAACCGGCCGAGCGTCTCGGCGGTGACGGGGCGGCGATGGGAGCCGGCCGGTAGCCGGGCCAGGAGCACCTCGACCGGGGCCGTCAACACGATCGTCTCCGCCAACCGGCTCAGGGCGTCCAGACAACGGCCGTCCTCCACCACCGAGGCTGCGGCGCCGATGACGATCGGCGAGTCGACGGCGAGCGAGCCGAGGAGCACCGCAGACTCGAGCCGGTGCAGCTCGTCCACCCCGTGGCGGGCGGCCAGCGTTGCGCCCGTGGACCCGAACAGCAGCTGGAGATCGGTGTCGGAGTCCCGCACCAGGCGCCCGAGCCGAGCGCCGACCAGGGAGGCCACCGTGCTCTTGCCGACCCCCATCGGGCCGGTGAGGACCAGGTGGCGAGCGGGGCCGCTCATGGATCGGCGATGAAGTCGAGCTGGACCTTCATGCTGGTCGGACGATCGGCGGTGACGAAGGCCGAGTCCGCCTCGGTTGCAGCGAATCGGGCCGTGAGCAGCGGTCCGAGGTCGAGCCCGTCTCCGAGGAGGTCGACTGCGGCGACGAACTCATCGTGACGGAACCGGAACGAGCCAAGCACGTCCAGTTCGCCGGAGACACCGAGCCCGATCGGTAGCGTCGGTGGACCGCCGTGGGGAAGGCCGACCAGCACCACGGTCCCACCCCGCCGAGCGGACTCGATCGCAGCGGCGATGCCGGGGCCGGAGCCAGACGCTTCGATCACGAGGTCGAATCGACCATCGGTTGCCACGTGGTCGGCGACCAGGTCTGCGGTGAGGGTCCGGTCGACCGCCAGCCGGTCGACGACGGCGAGCCGCTCGGTATCGAGATCGCTGACGACCACGGCGCCGGCGCCAAGCCGCACCGCCGCCGCTGCCGCCATCGCCCCGATCGGGCCTGCGCCGACGATCAGCACCCGCCGACCGGCCACGCCCCCGGCCCGTCCGATGGCGTGGAGACACACGGCGAGTGGTTCGGCGAACGCCGCCGACCGCTGACCGAGCCCGCCAGGCACGGGGACCAGGTTCGACGCCCGGGCCAGCAGGACCGAGGAGAAACCGCCGTCGACGTGGGGGTCGGTGGACGCGCTGCCGAGGAACACCGGGGTCAGACAGACGTTCGGCCGGCCCTCCCGACACCGGTCACAGGTACCGCACGGTGAGGACGGATCGACGGCGACCCGCTCCCCGACCAGTCCGGGTCGTACACCGGGTCCGACGGCCGCAACGGTCCCGACCACCTCATGGCCGAGGATCATCGGTCGGCGGACCCGGAAGTCGCCGACCGCCCCATGCCGGTAGTACGACAGGTCGGAGCCGCAGATCCCACCGACCTCGACCCGGACGGCGACCTGGTCCGGACCCGGCCGAGGCACCGGCCGGGACTCGACCCGGATGTCGCCGGCGCCGTGGATCACCACGGCGGTGTTGTCGTCCGCCGTCACCGCCCCACCTCACACCACCGCCGTCATGCCGCCATCGACGAACAGGGTCTGCCCGTTGACGAAGCTGCCGGCATCGGACGCCAGGAAGACGACCGGTCCGCCGAGTTCTGCGACGTCACCCCAGCGACCGGCCGGCGTCCGGTCTGCGACCCAGGCCGAGAACGACTCGTCCTCGACCAGGGCCGCCGTCAGGTCGGTGGCGAAGTAGCCCGGTGCCAGGGTGTTCACCTGGATGCCGAGCGGACCGAGGTCGGCACACAGGCCTCGGGTCAGCAGCTTCAGTCCGCCCTTGCTCGCGGTGTAGGGAACGATCGTCGGGCGACCGAGTTGCGACTGCACCGAACCGACGTTGATGATCTTGCCCCGCCCCCTGGCGGCCATCGGCCGGGCGGCGGCCTGGGCAACGGCGAACGGGGCCACCAGGTTGATCTCCAGCAGCCGCCGGAAGTCACCGACCGGGAACTCGAGGAAGGGTGCCCGCTGCTGGACCCCGGCGCTGTTGACCAGGATGTCGAGCGGACCGACGTCTCGTTCGATCCACTCGACGAGTTCTGCAACGGCCGACTCGTCTGTGACATCGCCGGCCCGGGCATGGACGGCGAGCCCATCCGACCGCAGTGCGGCGGTCGCCTCGTCGACGGCCGCCGGGTCCCGTCCGTTGATGACCACAACGGCGCCCGCTCGGCCGAGCGCTGCTGCCAGTCCCCGCCCGATCCCCCGGCTCGACCCGGTGACAAGCGCAACCCGACCATCGAGGTCGAAGAGGGCTCGGTGTCGTCGGTTGTCCGCCATGTCAGCCCCGTCCCACGTACGGCATGCCGTTTGCCATGACCGTCATCGACAGGACGTTGGCCTCGAGTGGCAGCCCGGCCATGTATCGGACCGCTTCGGCGGCGTGGGTCACGGGGATGGTCGGTTCGGCCCGGGTCGAGCCGTCCGGTTGGAGCACGCCGGCCGCCATCTGATCGCCCATGTCGGAGCTGATGTTGCCGAGATCGAGTTGACCGCAGGCGATCCCGACGGTGCGGCCGTCGAGCGACAGCGACCTGGTCAATCCGGTGATCGCGTGCTTGGTCGCGGTGTACGGCGCCGAGAACGGGCGGGGGACCGAGGCCGAGACCGACCCGTTGTTGATGATCCGACCGCCGCTCGGCTGCTGGGTCCGCATACGGGCGAAGGCCGCTCTGGCGCACAGGAAGGCGCCGGTCAGGTTGACGGCTACCACCTCCTGCCACGTCTCGACCGGCAACTCATCGACCGGCACCGCCGGCGCAGCGATGCCGGCATTGTTGAACAACAGATCGATCCGACCGCGGAGCTCGACCGCGGCGTCGAACAGGGCCTCGACCTGCTCGGGGTCCGCCACATCGATTTGGACGGCGATCGCATCGCCGCCGGCAGCCTGGATCGCAGCCACGGTGTCATCGAGCGTCGCCAGGGTCCGGCCGGCCACGACGACGTGCCAATCGTGGGCTGCCAGGTCCTCGGCCACGGCTCGACCGATCCCCCGACCGCCGCCGGTGATCACCGCAACCGATCGCCTTCCCTCACTGGTCATTCGACGTCCTCCGTTCTGCTCGTTGCCAACCGGTCCCGCCAGCCGAGGCCGGCGTCGGTGCCTCCCCGGGGGTGGTACTCGGCACCAACCCAACCCGAGTATCCCAGCCGGTCCAGTTCGGCCAGAAGATAGCGGTAGTCGAGCTCGCCGGTGTCCGGCTCACCCCGATCCGGCACGGCTGCGATCTGCACATGGCCGAGATGCTCGATCGCCGAGCGCAGCCGAGCGGTCACGTCGCCCTGGGCCACCTGCACGTGGTAGCAGTCGAACATCAGCTTCAGGTTGTCGGCTCCGACCGCAGTGAGGGTCGCCAGGCCGGCCTCGACCGACCGGAGGTGGGCTCCCGGTACGGCTCGGGGACTGAGCGGTTCGATCACCACGGTCCGGCCGCCGATAGCGGCCCGCTCGCAGGCGTAGGCCAGGTTTGCTCGGAACACCACCTCGGCCTCGGGCGTACCCCCGGTCAGACCCGGTACGACGTTGACGTGGCGGCAGCCGATGGCGTCCGCGTAGGCGACGGCCTGGTCGATGGCGGCCCTGGCCTCACCCTCCCGACCCGGGCGAGCGGCCAGACCGAAGTCGGCCGGCCCGTTCGGCCCGGGGTCGGTGTTGAGCCCGATCATCTCGACATCGCCCTCGACCATGGCGGCCACGATCCGATCCGGCGGGTGGTCATAGGGGAGGTGACACTCGACGGCCGAGAATCCGGCCCGCCCGGCAGCCACGATCCGATCCGGCAGGTCGAGCTCTGGCCACAGGAACCCGACGTTGGCTGAGAAGCGGACCACCTCGGTCACCGGCCGGTGGCGAGATCGCCGTCGAGGAAGCGGACGTAGTTCGGCGCCGGGACGTCCAGCTCCTCGTCGGTCATGGTCAACCGGCCGGAGTCGAGGTCACGAGCCAGGACCCTGAGCGTTCCCGAGTCCTGGTTGGCAACGACGACGGCCCGGCCGCATGGGCTGATGGCGAAGTGCCTGGGGAAACGGCCACCGGTCGACACCAGCTCCACCCGGCCGAGCCGACCGTCGTCCCCGACGGCGAACACGGCAAGCGAGTCATCGCCCCGGTTCGACACGTAGAGGAAGCGAGCGTCCGGCGACAAGGCGATCTCGGACACGTAGCTCGTCTGGGCCCGGTCCTCGATCGTCGATTCGTACTGGAACGGGACGAGGCGGGGCGTGACCGCGTCCGGGTCGTCACCGTCGAGGCGGGCCGCACAGACGGTATTGAACAACTCGTTCGAGACGTAACACACGTCGAGGTGAGGGTGGATCACGAGATGCCTCGGTCCGGAACCGGCCTCGAACGGGATGTGGGTCTCGGGCACCAGCTTGGTGGTCGCAGCGTCCCAGCGGTACTGGAACACTGCGTTCTCACCGAGGTCCGGGATGAACACCCAGTCCCGCCAGAAGTGAGCGCAGTGGGCGTGGGGCCCGACCTGACGGTTGCCCCAGTGATCCTCCCGATCGACGACCTGGCGCCACTCCCCCGGTGCTCGGTGGTGTTGGCGGAACGACTGCAACCGGGGGCCGAGCGCGCCGTCCGGAGCGACCTCGGCCACCTCGATCATGGCGTCCCAGTAGTTGATGACGATCGCCGCATCGCCGGCCGGTGCCATCGCCAGGTAGCAGGTCGAGCGACCATCGGCCCGGTAGTCCTGCCCCGCGGTGAGGGCCCCGTCTGCACCGACCCGGTAGTGACGAACCGTCCCCTCCTCGGTGATCGTCTCGCAGACGGCGTAGACCGAACCGGTGCGCCGATCCGGGATGAGAACCGCCGGGTTCTGGACTGCGGTGGTCCCACCGGCCACCAGTCGACCGGCTGCGGTCAGGGTCACGTGATGGATCCCGGTGCCCGGCGTCGGAGCATGCGGTTGGTGGGCCAGTACATCGGGGTCGGTGTAGGTGCCGATCAGCACGGCGTGGTCTCGGTCGAGCATGGTCGGGGTGACCTCCTTCGTTCGGTTCGTTCGGTTCGTTCGGTGGTCGGTTTCGTTCGGTGGCCGGGTCCGCTAGGTGCTGCGGCCGGGCGCGGCGGGTCAGGCCTCCGTGGCCATTGCGGTGTCGGCCGCCGGAGCGGTGGCCGGTCTAGTCGGCGGCGCCCTCCAGGTCGGAGCGGGCGCCGGTGATGTAGGCGACGCAGTCCTCGCTGGTGAAGTCACCGGTGAGGTGGCCGACCCGCCGGCCCTGGCGGAGCACCACGGCGGTGTCGCACAGCGAGGCGACGTCGTCCATGTTGTGGCTGACGAGCAGGATCGCCGCCCCCTGGTCTGCCAGTCGTCGGACCAGCTCGAGCACCTGCCGCGACTCCCGCACACCGAGCGCCGCCGTCGGCTCGTCGAGCAGTAGGAGCCGACTCTGCCAGAACGAGGCCCGGGCGATCGCCACCGCCTGGCGCTGACCGCCTGACATCGACCGCACCTTCCGCCGGACCCCACCGGGGAGGTTGATCCCCAGGTTGCGCATCGACTCCTCGGCCTGGGCCGCCATCCGCGACGTCTGGCAGACCCGGATCGGCCAGAAGCTCGAGAGCTCGCGGCCGAGGTAGAAGTTCTCGCCGACGTCGAACTCCTCGACCAGGGCCAAGCTCTGGTGCACGGTCTCGACCCCGGCCGACCGGGCGTCGAGTGGCGACGACAGGACGAGGGGTGCGCCGTCGAGCAGCAGGCGCCCCTCGGTCGGCTCGAAGATGCCGGACAGGATCTTGATCATCGTCGACTTGCCGGCACCGTTGTCGCCGATCAACCCGGTGATCGAGCCGGCGGTGATCTCGAACGACACCTCAGACAGGGCTTCGACGGCGCCGAACCGTTTGGTCACCCGTTCAACGGCGAGCGCCGGAGCGGTCGCCATCAGACCCTCCCCGCCGCGGCGGCCCGCCGGGATGCCACGACGTAGAGCGCGGCCGACAGGATGACGAGCGCACCGATGGCGATCTCCTGCAGGAACGGCGAGAGGCCGATGATGGTGAAGCCGTTTGTCATGACGAACAGCAACAACGCCCCGATCATCGACTTGATCACGCTGCCAGACCCTCCGGTGAGGGCGACCCCACCGATGATGGCCGAGGCGATGACCTCCAGTTCCCTGGCGGTCAACATCGACGGCGGGACCGTGCCGACCCGGGACAGGAACATGACCCCGGCCACCCCGGCGCAGAACCCGACCAGGATGAACGGCACCACCCGGTACCGGGCGACCACGATGCCGGCCGCTCTGGCCGCCTCCATGTTCCCTCCGGTGGCGTAGAGGCGGCGGCCGGTGACGGTGAATCGGAGGACGAACCAGACCAGCGCAAGCAGGATGAACAGGTAGAAGGTCTGGTGGGCGATCCGAACCCGATAATCGGTGGCCACGGTGACGATCAGGGCGGCGGCCGCCACCACCCCGGAACCGACGGCCAGGCCCCGCTGACGACCGGCGGCGAACACCCCGGCGGCGATGATGAAGCCGATCGCCACCAGCAGTGCGACCTCGACCGATCCGACGAATCCCCCGGCCCACGACTTCAGGGTCTCCCGGTACTCCCGGGTGGCGATCAGCCGCTCCTCCCCGTTGTTCATGTAGAGGACCAGCCCGCGGTAGGCGGTCAGCGTGCCGAGGGTGACGATGAACGAGTTGAGCCCCACGTACCAGTGGATCAGCCCGTTGATCAGCCCGCCGACCGTGCCGACCGCCACCGCGATCACCACCGCCCACGCCGGGCCGACCGTGTCGACCATCATCGCCGCCGCCATGGCGCTCATGGCCGCATTCGACGCAACCGACAGGTCGAAGTTGCCGCTGATCAGCAGCACCGTCATGCCGATGGCCATGATGCCGATCAGCGACGACTGCTCGAGCACGTTACCGACGTTGCCGGCGGCCAGATAGTTGCCACGCCCGAGCTGGGCGGTCCGGATGGTGAAGAACCCGACGAGCAGGATGAGGGCGTAGACCGCCCCGGCCGACCGCAGCGAGAATGCCTCGTTGCTCCGCTGCCACCAGGTGCGCTCGTCGACCTCGATCTGGCCGAGCATACCGGGCGGTGCTTCACCGCTGTCCACTGTCGTCATCCCCACGTCACGTCCTCCTCTGGTCCTGGTCACCGCCGCTCACCACTGGGGAACGCAGTCCTCCAGGTTGTCCAGCGTCACCACCGGAGTCTCGTAGAACACGAGGCCCTGCTCGTTGCCGTTGACGATGAAGTCGAGGAGGACATCGAGCGCAGTCGCTCCCATCGTCCCCGGCTTCTGGCAGACGGTGGCCGGCATCAGGCCGTCCTCCAGCAGGCCGATCCCCTTGGCGTTCCCACCGATCGATGCGATACCGATGTCCAGCCGGTCGGCGGACTCGAGCGCCCGGACGCAACCGGCGGTCATCTCGTCGGACATCGAGTAGATGATGTCCATCTCCGGGTAGGCGGTGATGGCGTTCTGGCAGGTGTCTTCGGCCACGACGTTCGAGAAGTCGCCGGGGCGGGCGTCGAGGAGGTTCCAGTCGGTTCCCAGCTCACCCAACCGCTCCTCGAAGCCGCCCTGGCGGAGGGGAACGTTGGCCGCACCGTTCGTCCCCTGGAGTATGAAGATGTCCGCCGGACCGTCGAGCTCGGCGGCCAGCACATCTGCCGCCTCCGCCGCCTTGGCTCCCATGGCGATGTCGTCGTTTGTGACATAGCCGACCGTGCCGGGGTAGATCGTGTTGCGGCCGAAGCTGTCGACGTCCCCGATCTGGTTCGCCACCGCAACGACGGGGATCTCCGCCTCGATCAGCCGATCGACCATCTCGGTCGCAGCGCCGGAGTTGACCGGGGAGAACAGGACCCCGTCGACCCCGGCGGCGATCAGGTCACTGGTGTTCTCATCCTGGATCGATGCCTCGTCCTGGGCGGTGGTGGTCAGGATCGTGATGTTGACCCCGTACTTGTCCTCCAGCTCCGACTCGGCCCCCTCGATGCCGGCAAGCATCCCGGAGAAGAAGGTCCGGGAGATGCTCTGGACCGAGAACCCGATGGTGATGTTGCCATCGGCCAATGGATCCTCCATCGCCCCGTCGTCATCGCCAGCGTCCTCGGTCGGTTCGGTTGCCGACGCCTCGTCGTCGCTGTCTGCGGTCTCCGTCGCCGCCTCGACGGCATCGTCGGCCGTGGTGTCGTCCTCCCCGTCACCACAGGCCGCAGCCAACAGGCTCACGGCGATCAGCCCGATCAGCGCTCTCCACAACGTGTCTCGCATGGTCTCTCCCTTTGGATCATGGCGCCGGTCCCCCTGTGAACCGCCCCCTCATGCCGCCGCCCTCGCTCCGGTGATCGGACTCGAAGTCGACGAGGCGTAACTCTACATATAGAGACAAAAGGATGTCAACATGTGTAGACTTACCCGAAACCTCCTTGTTACGCTGGCGGGGTGCGGTTGCTCTCGGTGAATGCTGCGACGGTGTTGAACGCGTTCCTGTCCGCGCCGGATGTCCCCCGCTACGGCTACGAGCTCATGCAGGACACCGGCATCAAGTCCGGGTCGCTCTACCCGGTGCTCGGACGGTTCGAACGTCTCGGTTGGATCAACGGCACCCTGGAGCCCACCGACTCCGGTCGTCCGCCCCGGAGGGTCTACCGATTCAACCCGGAGTGCCAGGCCGAGGCGGCGGCCCAACTCGACCGCTTCTTCGTGGCGAAACAGATCCCGGCCTCCGATCTTGGCCCCTGGGGCGCATGACCATGACGGCGGCCCAGTTGATACTGATCGTCCTCACGCTCGGGGCAACGGCGGCCATCCTGCTCAGCGAGTCCCATCACCAGCGACGGGCGGCCCGGTTGGTCGTCGGTCTGGCCGGCCTCATCTACGGCCGTCGGCGACTCGAATTCCAGGGCGAGCTGGCCATGCTCCAGGAGACGACCGATGACAGCGGACTGTCATACGCCGCCGGGGTGTTCGTCGCCGCAACCGTCGAGCGAGTGGCGACCCGCAGACCGCTCGCGGTCGACAACGTGTCGAAGACGCTCGGGACGACCAAGGCGGTCGACTCGATCAGCCTGTCCGTGCCCGGCGGCACCATCACCGCCCTCGTCGGCTCGAACGGGGCCGGCAAATCCACCCTGATCAATCTGATCACCGGGATCCACCGGCCGGATCACGGCGAGATCCGATTCGGCGGCTTCACCCCAGATCGCGGCGGCAACCGGAACGAGATCGCCCTCGTTCGCCACGACGTGGACCTGCTGACCACCATGACGGTCGCCGAAAACCTGTCGATCAGCCCGCAGCCCGGCCGACACTGGTTGATCAGCGCCCGGTCGGAACACCTCCAGGCCACTCGAGCACTTCAACGAATCGGCGCCACGATCGACACCCGGGCCCGAATCTCCGAGCTCAGCCGAGGCGACCGATGCCTGGTGTCGATCGCCCGTGCGGTCCAGACCGGCTGTCGGCTGCTCGTCCTCGACGAACCGTCGACCAGCCTGACCGACCCCGGCGTGGCTCGGCTGGTGGTGGCCATGGACCACCTTCGACGGGAGGGGGTCAGCATCGTGTTCGCCAGCCATTGCCTGGACCACGTGTTCCAGGTCGCCGACCGGGTGGCGGTCCTACGGGACGGCCGTCTGGTCCACGAGCAGGCGATCGCAGAGACCGACCCGGCGGAGGTGATCCGCCACATCGTCGGCAGCGACGAGCGCATCGAGCCGGCCGGCTGAACCGGTCGGCCGGCCACCCGCCACTGCGTTGAGGGACCGGACGCCCGCTGCGGCGCGCGGGCGTCCGGACGATCTACTCGGGGATGGTCGGGATCGTCCGGTCGACCCGGGGTAGACCACCACCCGATCGGAGCAGCAACGTCACCGTTCGACTGACCGGGTCCGAGCCCTCGGCCGTCACGGTCAGCGTGAGCGGGCCCGACTGCAGGGACCACCCGGCGGTCAGGGCCTGCAGTGCACCGGGAATGACCATGCGAGGCTCGGAGGCGGAGACGTCGAACACCTCGACACCATCCTGGGAGCCAACGAACCGATACCCGGTGGCGTCAGCTGGGCCGGCGACCCGGACGGTGGTGCCCAGGTTCAGGTCGACGACCGAACCGTCGGTCGGGAAGATCACGGTGAGACCGAGGCCATCATCGATGCGGTCGTCGTCGGTTGTCCCGGGATCGGGAGCCGGCTGATCATCGGCCATCGACGGCGGCGTGGTGTCCGGGGCCTCAGGCGCATCAGGATTCCCCTGCTGCGCTCCATCGCCACCGGTGTTGGTGGTGTCCGTGTTGCCCGGTTGGGCGCCGGCGTCCCCGACCTGATCACCGCCTGCCATCCGGTCGCCCTCGGCCACGGCCTGCTCCCCGTCCGCGGATCCGGGGCCGTCACCGGTCGTGGCGGCGCTGCCTGTGTCTGGTTCGGCGGCGGCCGACTCACCGTCGCCGTCGCCGTCGCCGGCTCCACCGGCGCCATCCGTGGCCGGAACCGGCGCACCGTTCTGGTCCTCGACGCCCTCGACGTCGAGCACGGCACGCCCCTCCTCGGTCTGCTCGGCGTCTCCGGCCGAGCCGCCGGCCGGGCCGGTGACCACCGTGCCGGGGCCGGAGTCGAGGGTGGAGACGGCAACCGCGGCGGAACCGGCCAGAACCACGACCGCCGCCGCCACCGCCGCCAATCGGCGACGGGGGGCGGGACGGTCGAGCGAGGAGCCGGGTACACCGGGTGCGGGCTGCGGTATACCCGACTCCAGGTCTGCGGGGCGGCGGGCGAGGGTCACATCGCTGCGATCCTCCAGCCAGTCCCCGTACGAACGAAGGTGCCTGGTGAGCTCGGTGGTGGTCAGATCATCTGGCATCTGGCGCCACCTTGAGAATTCGCTGAAGTTTCGCCGTGCCCCGCTCGAGGTGGGTGCGGACGGTATCGGCGCTCACATCCAATACCTCAGCCACCTCCACCCTCGTCCACCCGTGTCCATGAATCAGCAACACGCAGACGAGCTGCTGCTCGCTCAGCTGGGTCAGGGCGGGCACCAGGGCCGGCTCGAAGTCCGGGATCTCCTGGGGCAGCGGCCGGTCGAGCAGCGGCGCAGGGCGCCGGTACCGGCCGGCGGCGGTCTGGCCGACCCGATACAGGTAGCCGACCGGATTGTCCATCGACTGCAGGCGATCCCATGCCTCCCAGCCGTACGCGAGCGCTTCGGACGTCGCCTCGATGCCGACCTCCAGCCCGTAGGCGGAGACCAGCGCCGTACGAAGCCGGGCACCGGCTTCGAGCACGAAGTCGTCGTAACTCACATCCATAGAAAGGTCCGAGTGGCACAAAACCGGGACAAGAATCTCAAGAAATTCTCGACCAGCCCGTAACGGCAGGCAATTTACCCATCCACGATTCTTACCGGTTCGTTGACATGGCGGGGGTCGTTTGCAAGGCTTCGCCTGCGGGTATGCGGGCCAAACGCGCGACGCGTGAGGGCGACCCACTCTGCGTGCCATACGCACCGATCAACGAGGGACGAAAGGGCGGTTTTGGACGATGAAGCGTCTTGGACTAGCGCTGGTTGCACTATTGAGCATCATGGGTGGCCTCGCCGGGGTCAACCCGGCATCGGCTGCCGTCGACGGCAGTGAATTCCGCGGGGAGGACGTTGACGTCGACCTCCGCTGGCGATCCTGCTTCCAGGAATTCGGCGACCGCTTCGAATGCGCAACCGCAAGGGTCCCGCTGGACTACGACCGCCCCAACGGCGGCAAGATCCCGATCGACCTGGTCCGGCTGAACGCCACCGGTGAGAACCCCCGTGGCTCGATCTTCCTCAACCCCGGCGGCCCCGGTGGTTCTGGCATCGAGTTCGTGCTGTTCGCCGGTCCGGCCCTGTACGGCCCTGACGTCCAGGCGGAGTACAACCTCATCGGGTTCGATCCCCGCGGTATCAACCTGTCGAACCCGCTGCTCTGCTTCGGCACCCTGAACGCCGCCTTCGCCGCCTTCCCGCCGTTCGCCTTCCCGACCACCGACGCCGAGGTGACCCAGCTCCGCCGGTCGAACGGGTTCCTCCAGACCCAGTGCCGCAACCGGGGCGGGATCATCAAGAACAAGATGTCGAGCGCAAACGTGGCCCGGGACATGGAGGTCCTGCGGGCCGCCGTCGGTGACGACGAGCTGCACTTCGCCGGCTACTCCTACGGCTCGGTCCTGGGCCAGGTCTACGCCGGGCTGTTCCCGGATCGGGTCGGCCACATCATCATCGACGGTGTGATCGACATCGAGGACTGGGTCGGCCCGACCGATCGCCGGTCGACCACCACCCTCGGCGAGCGGCTCCGCAGCGACATCGGCGCCGAGGACAGCTTCGACGAGTTCCTCCGTCTGTGCGAGGAGGCCGGCCCAGAGAACTGTGCGCTCGCCCCCTTCAGCGCCGAGCGGGCCCAGGCCATCCTGGATGGCCTGCAGGAGCAGCCGCTGATCCTGACCGACCCGGAGACGGGCGAGATCCTGTTCTTCCTGACCTACGCCGATCTGGTCGGCACCCTGCTCGGGGCGCTGTACCAGCCGGCGGACTGGCCGTTCCTGGCCCTGTTCCTGTCGGACATCGAGTTCTTCCAGTCCTTCCAGACGCCGCCGGCCGGCATGTCCCTGCAGGCCCAGGAGGACCGGATCCGGCTGAGCGCTGGGCTCGAGGTTCGGCGCCCGAACCCGCCGTACCCCAACTTCGTCGAGGGCTTCCCCGGCGTGACCTGCGTCGACACCTCCAACCCGGCCCGGTTCAACGCCTGGGCCGAGGCGGTGGATCGGATCTCGGTGGAGTCGCCGATCTTCGGCCCGCTGTGGACCTGGAGCGAAGCGGTCTGCAACCGCTGGCCGGGGCGTGACACCGACCGCTTCGTCGGTCCGTTCGGCCCGGACACCGCCAACCCCGTCCTGGTCCTCAGCACCCGGTTCGATCCGGCCACCTCCTACCAGCAGGCCCAGTCGGCCCAGGCTGCGCTGCCGAACTCGGCGCTGGTCACGGTGGAGGGTTGGGGTCACACCACCCTGTTCACCTCGGCCTGTGCCGATGCGGTGGTCGCCGCCTACTTCCTGGACGACGTGGTCCCGGCGGCAGACCCGTTCTGCCCGCCAGACGTGGTGCCCTTCGCCCCGATCGCCGGCTTCGAGGCCCAGGTCGAGGGTCGGACCGTGCTCCTCCGGGAGGCCAACCGGCTGGCCACCCAGTAGGGACCGATCGGAACCACTGACGTTCCGCTGACGATGCCGCTCCGGTGCCGCCGGGGCGGCATCGTCGCGTCTGACCGGATTCCCGGCTGCGGGCTGCCGGCTGCGGATTGGCTCGGGATTAGGGTGGGCGCCCAGGCAACGGAGGTGGAACCAGTGGACAGCGTGCGAATCGTCGACGAGGCCGGGACCAGGGCCGCAACCCCGTGGCCGGACCTGATCGATGCCATCGGGGCGATGTTGGCCGGTGGGGCCGGACGCGCCCCGGACCGCCACGTCCACCCCATCGGGTTGCCCGGCGGCGCAGACGGCGCCCTGCTGTTGATGCCGAGCTGGGTCGATGGCGACGTGCTCGGGGTCAAGACGGTGACCTACGTCCCGACCAATCAGGGCACGGACGTCCCGACCGTCAATGCGTCCTACCAGCTGTTCGACGGGACCGACGGCCGGTTGGTTGCGGTGATCGACGGCGATGAGCTGACCGCCAGGCGGACCGCCGCCATCTCCGCCCTGGCCGCCCGGTCCCTCGCCAGGCCGGACGCCGCCAACCTACTGGTGATGGGCACCGGCCAAGTCGCCCCGAACGCCGCTCGGGCCTACGCCACCGTCCGGCCGATCACCCGTATCGAGGTGTGGGGCCGCAACCCGGATGCTGCGGCCCGCACCGCCGCCGAGCTGGCGGCCGAGGGGCTGCCGGCATCGCCGACCGGCGACCCGGAGCGCAGCGCCGGCGAGGCAGACATCGTCACCTGCGCCACCGGTGCCACCGCCCCGATCGTCAACGGCGCATGGCTCCGCCCCGGCACCCACCTGGACCTGATCGGCTCGTTCCAGGACGACATGCGGGAGTCCGACGACGAGGCCGTCGGCCAGGCAACGGTGTTCGTCGACTCGATGGCCGGCGCCCTGCTTGCCGGCGACCTGGCCCAGCCGATCCGGGACGGTGTGCTGGCCCGGGAGGCGATCGCCGGCGACCTCCGGGACCTGGTGACCGGGGCCCATCCCGGCCGCCGGGACGACGCCGAACGGACGGTGTTCAAGTCCGCCGGCTTTGCCCTCGCCGACCTGGCGGCGGCCCGGCTGGTCCTGGCCTCGACCGCACCGCCGACCGCCTGAGTCGAGCCACCGGCGGCTGAGCCCGGAGCGGCAACCGGTCGCCCCGCCAGCCACCGGCGACATCGGACCGGTACCCTGAGCATCGATGCACATCGAGAACGGCGGGAAGCGGGCGATCGGCATCGCGGTTGCCGGCGCCATCCTGGTGCTCGGTGTGCTGGCGATCAACATCCCGGCCGCAGACAACGGGTCTGCGGTCGATGCCGGGCAGGACGCAGCCGGGACCGCCGGCATCGACTCGACGACCCCGACCCCGCTGGACACCACACCGGCCAAGGCCCTGGCGGTCCGGACGGACGAATCCCGGGAGGAGGCGGCCGCCCCACCGACCACAGCTGCCAGCCAGCCGGCGGAAGAGGACGTGGTGGCCGACTCGACAGCCGCAGACGGAACCGAGACCACGGCGACCCAGACCGAGGACACGGTGGCCGCGGATCCTCCGCCGGCCGGTGACCGACCGGTCATCCACCTCACCTTCGACGACGGGCCGTCCGAGCTGACGCCCCGGGTCATGGACCTGGTCGAGCGCTACGGCGGCAAGGCCACTTTCTTCGTCATGGGCACCGCGGTGGAGGACCATCCAGACATCGCCAGGGAGATCGTGGCCAGGGGCCACGCCATCGCGAACCACTCCTACAACCACATGGACTGGCGCCAGCCCGGAGCCCGGGAGGACATCATCCTGACCCAGGGGATCATCGAGTCGGTGACCGGCGTCGTCCCGTCCTGCGCCAGACCGCCGTTCGGGGCTGACAACCCGCAGCTGATCGCCACCCTGAACAGCCTGGGGATGGCGTCCTGGCGCTGGGATCTCTCCGCCGAGGACCATACCGACGCCATGTTCCGGGTCGAGCAGACCCTCAACACGATCGACGACGCCATCAACATCTGGGGCGCCGAGGGCAAGATCTTCCTCCAGCACGATTCCGACCTCCAGCGGGGACCGTCGATCGACGGTCTGGAGGCGTGGCTTGAGAAGAACGCCGATCGCTACGAATTCAAGGTCATCGACGGCTGCCTCGACTACCAGTAGGTTTCCGGTTCGAACCACCGCCGGAGCCAGACGGTGGTGAACAAGGGATGAACGAGCCGGCCGGATCGGAACGAGCCGTTCCCGCCGCCCGTTAATACATCTGTACGCACCCACTTCGAGGAAGCAACGAGATCATGGCAGACCAGATGACCGCAGACAGCACGAGCCGCAAGCGGCTCTTCCTGATTGGAGGAGGCGTCGTCGTCGCCGCCATCGCCGCCTGGCTGGCGTTCGGGTTCTTCGGGATCCAGGCCGCGTTCATCGACGACACCGTCGACGAGGGCGGGCCGGTGTTCGCCTCCGGCGCTGGCACCGAGGACGATGCCGACGCCGCCAGCGCAGACAACACCGAGGCCGAGCAAGACGCCATCGCCGAGACCGAGGAGTTCCAGGAGGCGATGGAGGAGGCCGAGGCCAACCCGACCGAGGCCGAGGAGGAGGATCCGATGCCGGCCGAGATCGTGACGCTGGCGTCCGGCCAGTTCAGTGGCGAGAGCCGGTACACCGTCGTCGGCACCGCAAGCGTCCTCAACGACGGGAGCGAGCAGCGGTTCCTCCGGTTCGAGGGCTTCGAGTCGAACAATGGCCCGGATCTGAAGGTCTATCTCCGGGCAGACGACGGCGACTTCATCAACCTCGGTGAGTTGAAGGGCAACATCGGCGACCAGAACTACGAGATCCCGACCGATGTCGACCTCAGCGTCTACGACACCGTCCAGATCTGGTGCGAGCGGTTCGGGGTCAATTTCGGCTTCGCCGAGCTGGCCTGAGCCCGCCGCCGTACCGGGCGCTCCTCCGGCGCCACCAAAGCTGCACAGGACCCGTCAACGGCGGGGGTCGGACCATCCCGGCCCCCGCCGTTTCGGTGCACTAGAAAAAAATCGGCGGCGGATGTAACACCGGCCCGTTCTGCTCAGACAAGACAGGTGTATGACCCCGAAACCCGCCGCAGATCAACCGCCGCAATCGGCTCGGGCCTCCGAACTGGCACTGCTCTGGCAGCGCTACGTGACCAGGCGCGACGATCGCTCCCACCGCGAGCTGCTGCTCGCCGTCGACCGCCTGATCCGGTCCGAATCGCGGCGGATGCTGGTCAGCCACCCCTACCTGGCGGAGGAGGCGGCCCAGGAGGCGCTCCTGGGTGTGGAGCGGAAGATCGTCAGCCTGGAGGTGCCGGACCACCCGGTCGCCTTCGTCCGGAAGGTGCTGAGCAACAAGGTCGCCACCCTGTTGCAGCGGGAGGCCAGGCGACGGGCCAGGGAAGAGCGGGTGTGGAGCCCCGAGGCGGAGCTGGTCGAAGAGCCGGGCGCAGGATCGGAGTATCACGCCTTCCTCGGCACGCTGCGGACCGCAGTCAGCGACGACGAGTTCTGGACGCTGGTGTTGCGACATCAGTTCGACTTCTCCTACGACGAGATCGGCGAACTGCTCGACAAGGAGCCGGGGGCGATCCGCCAGATCGCACTCCGGGGTCGGCGAAAGGGGCGGGAGAAGCTGACCCACATGGAGGGCCGTTTCCCGGCCTGGCTGACGCTCGGTGACGACGCCGAGATCGATGCCCGGCCGAGGATCGACGCCCCTCGGGCCGACGGTTGGGTGGCTCCCGACCGCTCGGCCCCCCACTCGGATCCGGCCGCCGGTCTGCGGCGAGCGGCGCCCGGATCCGCTGACGACCACCACCGGCCGGCGGGCCCGGTCCGAACCGTGCTGCGGCGGTTCGGCAACCGGGGCCGGCGGTGGCTGGTGGCGGCCCCCGCCGCGACGGTGCCCCACCCCCACCAGGGCGCGGGGCAGTGCACAGAGACATCCAGATATTACCTTTAGGTCTGCAACACGGTCCGTTGACACACCGTCCGTGACAGCTTGCACTGCCAAACTTTCAAGATCGATTTCCTGGAAGAAAAAAAAGGGGAGCAAGTCAACCAGGGAAGACAGAATTCAC
>JBCCFN010000011.1:0-37446 GCA_039029715.1 Actinomycetota bacterium
CGCCTTCGCCGCCGCCTCCGGTGGCATCGGCGGCATGGCCACCTCGTGGCTGATGGGCAAGAAGCCGGACGTCTCGATGGCCGGCAACGGCATCCTGGCCGGCCTGGTCGCCATCTGCTCCGGCATCGGCGAGTTCTCGGCCTTCGGCACGATCATCACCGGGTTCGTCGCCGGCGTCCTGGTCGTCTTCTCGGTGCTGGCCATCGAGCGGGCCGGCATCGACGATCCGGTCGGTGCCTTCTCGGTCCATGGCCTCTGCGGCTTCTGGGGCCTCCTGGCCACCGGCCTGTTCGCAACCACCACCCCGGTCAACGGGGCGGAGGAGAGCGCAGGCCTGCTCTACGGCGGCGGCGCCAGCCTGTTCATCGACCAGCTGGTCGGCGGCCTGGTCATCGCCGTGTTCGTCCTGGTCACCGCAGGCATCCTGTTCTCCGGCCTCAAGGCCGCCGGACTCCTCCGGGTCTCGGCCGAGGAAGAGACCGCCGGACTGGACGTCTCCGAGCACGGGAGCCCCGGCTACGGCCCGGACATCCTTGCCGCTTCGAGCAGCATCTAGGGAGAGGGAGACAGCATCATGAAACTCATCACCGCAGTGCTCAAACCGCACATGCTCGACGAGGTCAAGTCCGCCCTCCAGACCGCTGGAGTCCAGGGTATGACCGCCACCGAGGTCAAGGGGTTCGGCCGCCAGGGCGGCCACACCGAGACCTACCGGGGGGCCGAGTACAAGGTGGACTTCGTTCCCAAGATCCGGCTGGAGATCGTGGTCGACGATGCGGTGGTCGCCACCGTCGTCGACACCATCCGCCAGTCGGCCCAGACCGGAAACATCGGAGACGGCAAGATCTGGGTCACCGATGTCGAGTCGTTGGTCCGGATCCGAACCGGGGACGTGGGAACCGACGCAATCTGAGGGCCCGACCGAGCAGGGTCGGGGAGTTCGGGTCGCTCAGCGGCCAGGAACGATCTCCCCGACCTGGTACTCGGTTGCGGGCTTGGCCGGCAGCCCTCCAGGCTGACGGCAAGCGATGGTCGGCACCGTCCGGCCGGCGGTCACCGTGACCGCCCAGGACGAGTCACCGACCGTCACCACACACCGATACGTCGCACCGTCGGGGTCCGCTTGGACCTCGACGGTGCGAAGGTTTTTGGCCGGGTCGTCGTCGACCGACCAGCCGACCACGCCGAGCACGGCCCGTTCAGCGACCTGCGCCGGCCCGGTGTCGGCGCCCCACCATCCGCGGCAGTGGCCGAGCAACTCGGCCGGTGCATCGACCCGGCGCAGGATCCGCCTCACCAGCTCCCGGTCGAGCCCGGCCCACATCCGGCCGTCTGGGAGCGTCAGCGCCGTCGGGGCGAAGCGGTGGCCGCCGGTGTGGCTGACCCGGTAGACGGTGACCCCCTCGAGCCAGCGGCTGACCTCGGCCGCCAGTCGGGTCCCCTCCGAGCCGCAGCACACGTCGTGGCTGCCCTGGGTACAGATCATCACCACCGGTTCGGCCACCGGCGCCACCGTCCGGGCCAGTGCGTCCATCCTCGGCCGATCGTCTGCGGCCAGCGCCGCCACCACCTCGGCCAGGGCGGCATCGGTCCGGGCCGTGAACCGGCGTTCGATGACCTCGGCTCCGACACCGGGCCGGGGCCGATCGAACGCGATCACCTCATCGGTTGGACCGTCGGCCGAGCGGCCCTGCGGTCCCCAGGTGGCGAGGACCCTGGTCGGGATCGCCGGGGCGGCCCGCAGCGGCTCGACCGCAGCGAGGCGAGGATGGTCGAACACCGGTTTCGGCCAGGGCGCCGGGGTCGACACCAGCACCACCCGATCGGCACGAATCGCGGTACCGCCGGGATCGATGGCCAGCGAGCGGGCATGCTCGGCGCACCGGACCGCCGTCTCTGGCGACGGCAGCAGATGGTCGATCGACGTCATGGGCCAACGCTAGCGCCCGCCGGGCACCCCGGTCCCGACCGGGGCAGGGCCCGGCGAGGTCGGCGAGGTGGTCGGCTGCCTGGCCCGCAGGATCCGGGGACCTCCCTCGAGCATTGCGTAGACGGTGACCGACACGATGACGGCGGAGCCCATCAGCACCACCGCCGCCCGGAGCCCGATGACCTCGGCCAGGAACCCCAGCGGTGCAGCGGCCAGGCCGAACCCGGCGAACGAGAGCTGCATTAACGACTGCACCCGCCCCTGATGGCTGGTGTCGGTGTCGGTCAGGGCCAGCGTGTTCGACAGCGACTGGTAGGTGGTGGTGGCGGCGCCGGTGAGCATGATGGCGACGAAGGCGAACCAGAACGACGGCGACAGGCCGAAGGCGATGACGCCCACACCGAACAGCAGGCCGCCGAGGACCATGGCCGGTCGGGCGATCGGCGAGTCGGCCTTGCCGGCCAGCGGGACCGCAACCGCCACCGCGCCGAGGGCACTGGCCGAGCTGATGTAGCCGACCCAGGTCTCGTCGAGACCGAACACCCCCTCGACCATGGCCGGGTAGAAGGCGATGTAGTTGAACCCGAACATGATGACCAGGAATGACGACAGGACCAGGCGACGAAGCGGCGGCTTGGCCAACACGTAACGAACACCGTCGACGATGTCGGCCCATGGGCTCCGGCGAGGGGCCGGCCGGGATCCGGCGTCGGTAGCGCCACCGGTGGCCGGAGACGGCGAGGACGCCGGGAGGGCCAACACGAAACCGAAGCCGATCAGCGACATGGCGGCGGCGATCAGATAGGCCCCACCGATCCCGATGAAGGCCACGCCGGCGAAGATGCCGGCCAACGCCGGGGCGAAGATCCGGGTGCCGTTGAGGCTGAGCAGGGACAGGGCGATGGCGTTACCCAGTTGCTCCCGGCCGACGTACTCGGCCGACAGTGCGACCCGAGCCGGGCCAAAGAACCCGAACGCCGCCCCCTGCAGCAGGGCCGCGATCAGCAGCATCCAGAACCGGGCCTGCCCGGTGATGACCACGACGCCCATCCCGACCGCGGCGAAGGTCATGACCGCCTGGGTCACGACCAGGATGGTGCGCCTGGCGAACCGGTCGGTGGCGACCCCACCGAGGGGCGTGGCCACCAGCATGGCCAGCCCGAAACAGAGGTAGACCAGCCCCAGCGCGCCCTCCCGCTCGGTCAGGTCCCAGGCCAGGATGCCCCGGAGCAGGAACTGCATCTGGACCGAGATGAAGGCGAAGAGGCCGGCCCACCAGAGGATCCGGTAGTCGCGGACACGGAGGGAGGAGAACGCCTCGGTGAAGGTCCCGCTCACCGGGCCGACCTCAGTGCACACCCGGGCGTGGCGAGGTGGATCGAGGTCGGGTACATAGTTCGAAAGACTAACTTCCCGCCCGGAACGGCACCCACCGCTGTGACCATCGACCGTCACCGGCCGGGCGGCTCAGTCGTAGGTGGCCTCGACCGACCAGCACTGCTGCTCGAGCGCCAGGAGGTGGGCCGTGCGGCCCTCTAGCACGACCTGCATCCTGGCCCGGCGGCGGCGGGTCAGGGGATCCCACCACCGCTGTTCCGCCGGCCAGGGACCGGCCCAGTGGACGATCCGATGCGGCCCGGCAGCGAGGGGCCCACCGGGCCCGATGACGGTGTGGGGAGCATCGCTCAACTCACCCCGCCCGCTGACCGCGACCGGCCGGCCCAGGACGTCGAGCAGCTCGATCGGCAATGGGTCGGGGTGGATCCGCGCCGGCGACGGCGCCGGGATCTGTCCCGGCCACGGTTCGGTGACCCATCGACGGTCCGTGGCCGGCCGCTCCTCGGCCAGGTCGACCACGGCGGCCGGGACCATCCGCAACCGTTCGGTCGGGCTGAATCCGCCTCGATGTTCCGGAACGGTCACCGCGTCCGGGCCGAGCATGGCCTGGAGCCGGGCCACCACCCGGGTCACGTCCTCCGAGCGATCGTCACGGGCACCCCACAGCCCGAGCTGCCGGCCGCTGGCCGCAACCACCTCGTCCGGGATCAGGGTCAGTCTGACGATGCCGGACGAGGGGCGGCTGCTCACCGACTGGTTGAGCCACCCATCCAGTTGCCAACGGGCCCGATCGGCCAGGGCGGCGGCGGACAACGCCCCCTGGTGCCGCCACAACCGGAGCTGATGCTCCCCGTCCTCGGTCTCGGCCTCGATGGCGACCCGGGTACAGGACAACCCCTGGGACAGCAGGTCGTGGTGGAGTTCATCCGCCAGGGCCTTTGCCGCAAAAGCGCAGCGCTCGATCCGCTCCGCCGGTGGCTCGAAGTTCCAGGTGACGGCCAGATCGGGGGCCGGGCGGCGAAGATCCGGCGGATGGTCGTCCTCCCCGAGGGCCAACCGGTGAGCAAGCCGCCCCTCCCTGCCGAACCGTCCGACGACGTCGGCGGCGGACAGCCCGGCCAGGTCCCCCAGGGTGGTGAGCCCGAGGCGGACCAGGACGTCGACCAGCTCCGGCATCTCGAGAGTCCCGATCGGCAGGTCGGCCAGGAACGCCGGGCTCTCCCCCGGCTCGACCAGCCGGATCCCGGTGTCGGGGTCCGTGGCCCTGGCCGCCAGCCGGGCGGCGAACACCCCGTCGGCGATACCGACCCGGACCGGTACCCGACGGGCCACCGCCGGCCGAACATGATCGAGGGTCCGTTCCGCCAGCGCCCGGTCCCCGCCGAAGAACCGGGACGGGCCCCGGGTCGGGAACCCGACCAGGCCGGGCCCGGTCACCTCGACCCGGGGGGTCAGGGCATCGAGGGCGGCGGCCACCGGTTCGAACAGGCGGGCCTCCCGGTCAAGGTCGCGATCGAGGACGGCCAGCTCCGGGCACCGGCCCTGGGCATCCCGACGCCGCTGGCCGACCGCCACTCCCTCGTATCGGGCCGCTGGAGAGCAGGCGACAACCCGATTGGCCACCAGCACCGCGGCCGGTTCATCCAGCGGCACCCCCCAGGACACGACCGGCCAGTCCGGGCACCACACCACCGTCATGCGGAGACCGGCCACACCCCCACCTCGACCTTCTCCTGCCTCGGGTCGGCGACCGAGGCGTCCGGGGCCGGGATCGGGACACCGTCCGGCCCGGGGAGCAGGACCTCGACCCGACGGGGCTTTGCCATCGACCGCCGCCCAGACGTGGTCACCGTCAGGGTCCGGGTGGTCAGGTGCCCATGGCCGCCCCCGATCCCGGACCATTCACCGACCTCGGCGTGGAGGGTCACGTCCATCGGGTGGGGCCAGCCCGTCCGATCCCCGGGCCCGGTCCCCGGCGACAGGTGGAACAGGACCGCGTCCTGCTCCCGGGCCCGGGCCATCAGGCGACGCGCATCCCGGATCCCGATGGGTCCGACCCGACCGAGACAGACCACGTCGACGACCTCGATCAGCGAGGCGATCACCGACGGCACCGATCCGTCGGCTCCCCGTTCCGGCGACTCGACCATCAGTACCCGATCCAGTTGGAGGCCGAGCTCCTCCCCCGCGACCAGGCTCAGCTCCTCCAGGCCGACACCGGCCGCCCAGCCGTCGGAGCCGACCGCGGCACCGAGCATGGCCAGCGCCACCGACCAACCGCCGTGACCGGAGAATCCGACGGACCAGCCCCGCTGTAGCCCTGCCAGCGGGAACAGATCGACCAGCGCGTCCGGCACCGGGAGCCGCTCCTCCTCGGCCAGGTTCACCGGGGCGATACGCTGCTGCAGCGTCGTCATCGACCCAGTGTATCGAACAGTCGTTCGATCTTCCAGAACCGGGCGACCGCCGGAGCCTCAGCTCTCCATCAGCTGCTTCAGCGTTCGGTAGTCGGCGGTGACCCGGGATCGGACCATCCGGTCGACCAACGGACCGAGCAGCCGGAACGCCCCCGGCGGCTCCCCCTTGACCACCGCAGATACCTCGCATCCGCCGCCGGCCACCGACACGACCTCACGGGTCACGTCGATCGGCATCGTGCCACCGGTGGACACGATGCGGATCCGGCGACCGGGCTCGAACTCGACGACCTCGAACGAGGAGACGATGTCCCGGAACAGGAACTCCGCCTCCTGGTCGTAGGTCGAGCCGAGCCGCAGCGGCGGCTCACTGGTCCACGTGCACCGCTTCTGGCCGGCCTGCCAACGGGGATTCTGCTCCATGTCGGCCAGGACGGCGAACACCTCCTCGGCCGGTCGATCGATGTGGATACTGACGTGCACCTCGGTCACGGGGTCCTCCTGGGTTCGAATTCCGGGGCCGGGTCCGGCGCGGCAACGGCGGCGGACGCGGCCGAGACCAGCCGGGCCACCACCACATCGATCGGAGCGGCGAACGGCTCGACCGGATCGGCGAGCAGCGCCCCGAGCGAACCGAACACGAGCCACCGGATCCGCCAACCGATCAGCTCGGACGGCACGCCCGGCAGCGCGGCCACAAGGTGGGGCTGGAACCGAGCGGCGACGGGAGCGAACCGCTGCTCGACCCGGCTGGTGACGAACGCCGCGGGGTGGAGATAGATCGCACCGAGCAGCCGGGCCCGGCCGGCGCCTCGTCCGGCGAGGGCCACCGCAGCCTCGAGATCGGGGCGAATCAGGACCTCGACCAGGGCCGCGACCCCGATCGGGCGATCGGCGGCCTCCAGTTGGGCAAGTAGCGCCAGCCGCCGGTCGTTCAGGGGCACCAGGACCCGGTCAAGCACCGCCTCGGCCAGCGCTTCCCGACCGCCGAAGTGATAGTGGACGGCACCGGGATCGGTCCCGGCATCCCGCATGACGGCCCGGAGCGATGCCCGCTCGAACCCCTCGGCCGCAAACCGGGATTCCGCCGCATCGATCAGGGCCTCGGCCGTACCATCAGTCACCTGACTGAGGTTATTCAGTCAGGTGACTGAAAGCAAGTGAGCGGATACACTCGGCGCGGAACAGGAGGTAGCGATGAGCGAAGACACCTGGGGCGAGGTCCGATCGAAGATCGAGGGACTGGGCCTGAAGTTGAAGCTCCACATCGACCAGGAGCGCGGTGCCGTTGCCGACACCGTCGAGGAGGAGGACGACCTCGGGACCGCGGCCCAGACCCGGGCCGCGGTCGAGGACCTCGGCGAGAAGCTGCAGGATGTGTTCAACGGCCTGACCGCCTCGTCGAAGGACCCGGCGGTCAAAGCCGATGCCAAGGAGCTCGGCGCCCTGCTCAAGGATGCGGTAATGGAGACCCTCGACTCGGTCGGCGCGGACGTCCGAACCAGGCGACCGGGCGATGGCCAGCCACAGGACGGGCCGAGCGACCCACCGCCTCCCCCCGGTGGCTGAGTCCTAGTGCCCCACTAGTCGGTCTGGTTGAGCCCGACCACGTCGGCGTCGACGGCGGCCATGGCCCCGGTCAGGCGGTCGAGCTGGTCTGGCCCGTCATGGACCCCGACCACGGCCCCACCCGAACCGGCGAAGGTGGTGGCCACGTCCAGCGACTCGGCGATCTCGACCAACTCCAGCTGGGCGTCGGGAATCGGGGCCAGGGCCCGGCGGAGGCGCATGTTCTCGGCGATCAGCTCGGCCAACCGGTCAGGGTTCGACCAGCGAAGGGCCGCCTCGCCCTCGACCACCAGCCCGGCCAGCGCCTTCAGTCCCTCCCGGACCTCGCCGTCGCCGGCATCGAAGCGCCGCCGCAACACCCCGTGGTAGGTCCCGCTCGGCTCGGCGGCGCCGGGCCGGTAGGCAACGAACAGGGGCGGCAGGGCCGCCGCATCGAGCGGGCGGTACTCGCCGTAGGCCACGCCGAGACGAGCGTCGGTCGTCATCTCGCCGAAGTTCATGGCAACCAGACCACCCAGGGTCTGGACCACCCGATCCTGGAGCCCGGCCGCGATACCGAGCTGCTCGGTCTCGACCCGCAGTGCCACCGACGGCAGCACGTGGTCTGGCAGCTCGATCCCGGTCAGCTCGGACAGCGCCTTCAGGGCGGCGACGACCAGGGCCGAGGACCCACCGAGCCCGACCTGGCGAGGAATCGAGGTCCGGTAGCGGACCCGGAACGCCATGCGGTCGACCTCGGTCCGCTCCAGGGAGCGGGCGACGTCAGCGAAGGTCCGGACCGTGGCCGCAAGCAGCTGGGGCCCGGTGCCGTAGCCGTGATGGTCGACCCGAGCCACCAGGTCGCCGACGTTCGGCCACCGGGGATGATCGTCCTGGTTCGGCACGATCTCCAGCTCGTCCGCCGCCTCAACCGACACGGTGGCCCGGAACCGGGGCACCGCGAGGGCCAGGGTCCGACCGCCGTAGCCGTCGGACGGATTGCCGAGGAGACCGACCCGGGCGGGGGCGGTTGCGGAGATCAACCGTCCGAGGAGAACGACTCCGGCGTCGGGACCTCGACCCCGGGCCGGTAATAGGTGTAGAGGTCCTCGATGACCTCCTTGATGCCCTCCGAGGAAGCCCGGTCGAACAGCTTGACCGTGATCGTCTGAGCGTAGACGTGGACCTCGTCGACCTTGCCGGTCTCGAACAGGGCCTTCGCCACCTGATCCGGCGGACGCTCCCCGTAGATGACCTCACCGGCGGCGTAACGCTCGTGGCCCATGCCGGTGAAGGATCGGTTGGTCTCGAACCGAACGTATCCCGGCCGGTTCGACGCCTTCTCGATGACGGTTACTGGCTCACCCATCGACGACAGGGTACCGGATCGACCGCACCGCAAGCGCCGCCAGCCCGATCGACACCGCAGCCAGCGCCAGGTGGACGGCGATGAAGCCAGCCGAGTGGTCACCCAGGGCGATGTCGGCCCCTCGGATCAGCCAGACGACCACGGTCACCGTGGCCAGGACGACAGTGACCGGCGCGGCCTGGCGGACCACGAAGCCGACCGTGACCATCACCGCCAGCAGGCAGAACAGCGCCGACAGAGCGAGCGTCGAGCGGTCGGCTCCGACGAGGCCGTCCGGGTCGGCGGCCAGGTTCCGAAGTCGACCACCCCAGACGAACAGGGTCCACACCGCGAGGGCCGGCACCGCCAGGCGCCGCCACCGGGCCGGCCGGTCGGCACCGTCTGAGCGTTCCGGTGAGGTCGTGGTGGCGCGCACGGCTCGATGGTACCGCTACGCCGGTCGGCGACCCGAGCCGGAGCCGGCGGGTCGGTTCTCGGTTACCAGCGCGAACCAGCGGCGCGTTAGGGTCATTCGATGGCTGAGATCACACTGGACGACTTCCAGCAGGAGTGCCTCGACTTCCTCGAGGCCAACGCCAAGCGCAAGGCCGAGGCCCAGGACTTCATCTGGGGTGAGGGCCCGGACGACCCCTCGCTGTTCGAGACCATCGACCGGGAGAAGGAACGCCAGGAGCTGGCCGAGGCCCAGGAGTGGCGAGCCAAGCGCTACGACGCCGGGCTCGGCTGGATCACCGGCGACGAGGAGATGGGCGGCCGGGGACTGACCCGCCGCCACGAGCAGGTCTACACCCAGCTGGAGAACCAGTTCGATGTGCCGAACCAGGGGTTCTTCGGGATCGGGCTCGGCATGGTTGCCCCAACGATCGCCGATCATGGCGATCCGGAGGTCGCCGCCGACCTGTTGCCGAAGATGTACCGGGGCGATGTCGTCGGGTGCCAGCTGTTCTCCGAGCCGGGCGCCGGCTCCGATCTGGCGAGCCTCCAGATGAAGGCCGACCGGGACGGCGAAGAGTGGATCATCACCGGGCAGAAGGTGTGGACCTCCGGCGCCCACTACTCAGACGTCGGTGAGGTGATCTGCCGGACCGACCCCGACCTGCCGAAGCACAAGGGTCTGACCGGGTTCATCGTCGACATGAACGCCCCAGGGGTCGAGGTCCGGCCGCTTCGCCAGATGACCGGCGGGGCCAACTTCAACGAGGTGTTCTTCAACGAGGTCCGGGTCCCGGACTCGTACCGGCTCGGCGACGTCAACGACGGCTGGCGGGTTGCGCTGACCACCCTGATGAACGAGCGGGCCTCGATCGGCGGCGGCAGCAACGCCGGCGGCGGCTTCACCCGCCTGAAGGAGATGGTGCGCCACTTCGAGCTCGACCAGGATCCGTTGATCCGCCAGGAGCTGATGGACATCTACGTCCGGGGCCAGGTCCTGCGGTTCAACAACCAGCGGGCCGTCGCCGCCATGAAGCGGGGCGAGCTCCCGGGCCCGGAGATGTCCGGGGCCAAACTCAACCTGACCGAGAACATGCGGCGGACCTCGGCGTTCGTGTCCCGGGTCCTCGGGCCGAAGCTGGCGGCCGACAACGGCGAATGGGGTACGTTCTCCTGGGCCGGCTATGTGCTTGGCATGCCGGGCATGGCCATCGCTGGCGGGTCGGACCAGGTGCTGCGCAACATCATCGGTGAGCGAGTGCTCGGCCTCCCGAAGGAGCCGGGGATCGACACCACCAGCCCGTTCAAGGACCTGGCGGTCGGCACCCAGCGGGCCGAGTAACTGCGCCGTAGCGCGGCGCTACAGGTGAGGGGCGAGGGCGGCGGCCGCCGCGGCGGCGCCTGACGCGCCCATCGGTGCCCCCATCGAGCCGAGCGCGGCCTCGACGGTGGCGATCGTGCCGAGCAGCATCGGTGGGTTCAGGTGCCCCATGTGGCCGATCCGAAACGCCCGACCGGACAGCCCGCCGATGCCGAGCCCGAGCGTCAACCCGGCCCGCTCGGCACAGATTCGGCGGAGCTCGTCGGCATCGACGTCGCCGGTGGTGATCGTGGTGACGGCGGTCGACCGAGCCGCAGGATCTGCGATGTTGAACCCCAACCCGCCCGGGCATGACCACGCCTCGACCGCAGCCCACACCGCACCGGCCAGGGCCTCGTGGCGGGCCCACCGGGCCTCGAGCCCCTCCTCCTCGATCATGGTCAGCGCCTCGTCGAGACCGTACAGGTGGGTGACGGGCGGGGTGCCGTTGTAGAGCTGGTAGTGGTGCTCGGCGTCCCGCCGGCTGTCCCAGTCCAGGTAGCCGACGTGGAGGTCGGAGCGGGCGTGGGCGTCAAGGGCCCGCTCGCCGGCCCACAGGAAGGCCAGCCCGGGAGGCACCATCAGTCCCTTCTGGGAGGCGGCGACGGTCAGGTCGACGCCCCAGTCGTCCATCTCGAACGGCTCGCACCCCATCGAGGCGATGCAGTCGACCATGAACAGCGCCGGGTGGCCGGCGGCGTCGATGGCGGCCCGGAGGGCGGGGATGTCGTTGCGGACCGACGTGGCGGTGTCGGTCTGGACACACAGCACGGCCCGGATCTCGTGGCCGGGGTCGTCCGCCAGCCGTGCCCGGAGGGCCTCGGGATCGACCGGTCGGTCGTCGGAGCCGGCCAACACCTCCATCTTGACCCCGGAGACCTCGGCCATCTCGCCCCAGACGATGGCGAACCGACCGGACTCCAGCACCAGGACCTTGTCGCCTCGGGCCAGGGTGTTTGAGATGGCCATCTGCCACGCCCCGTGGCCGTTGGCGATCACCACGAACGGCTCGCCGGCGGTTCTGGCGATCGCCGGGAGCCTGGCGAAGATCCGATCCGAGATGTCGACCAGGTCACCGGCATAGATGTCCGGCATCGCCCGGTGCATGGCTGCCAGCACCCGATCCGGAACGATCGACGGGCCCGGGATGGCGACCATGTCCCGGCCGAAGTTGAGGTCTGCGGTCCCGCGGTTGTTGGCCATCCGGCAACGATAGAGGGCCCACCCCGCCGGGACGACACGGGAACCGCAGCCGGTATCGGGTCGGATGTCACCCCCGGGCGCGATACTGGAGCCGTGCCCCGGGATGCCGTCATCACCAAGGTCGCGGCCCTCCTGGCCAAGGCGGACCGGACCGAGCACATCCCGGAGCGGGAGGCATTCCTGGCCAAGGCCCAGGCCATGATCACCAGGCACCAGATCGCCGAGGAGGAACTGGCAACCACGCCGGGCGCGGTGCAGGAGCGGACGGTCGAGATCGAGGGGTGGGGCAATGCGACCCGGGGCGTCGTGTACCTGTACTCCGGCATCGCCGAGCTGAACCGGTGCTCGGTCGGGCACCGGACCAGTCGGGGGCGGGCCAGGCTGGTCCTGTTCGGGACCGAGACCGACGCCACCCTGACGTGTGCCCTGGTCGACCACCTCCTCCCCCAGCTCCGGCTGGCCATCCTGGCCGACCGGCCCCGGTCCAGGATGAGCTATGCCATCGGGTGGTCCCATGAGGTGCTGGCCCGGCTGTCGGAGGCCAGCGCCTCGGCCGCTGCGGCGTCCAACGCCCTGGTCCCGACCAACGCCAGGGCCGATGAGGCGCTCCGGGCCGCCCACCGGTTGAAGACCGAGCGCAGGAGTCTGGTCGACGCCGTGGCCTACGGCTCCGGGATCTCGGCCGCAGCGGACGTCGACCTCGGCCGGGTCCGGGTCGACGGTCCGGGACCGGCGGCACCGGCACCGTCGCTCGGGCCTGACGGGGCCGGCTGAACCAAGCGCTGGAATGGCGGCCGGCCGGCTGTGGTTGTGGTCGGCATGGCTTCCATCACTGCGGAACTGATCGACGGCTACCGGGTGGACATCACCAACGGCATCCACACCTGGCGGGCGGACGAGCCGGTCGAACTGGGCGGGGACAACACCGGCCCCAACCCCTACGACCTGCTGCTCGGGTCCCTGGCCGCGTGCACCTCGATCACGTTGTCGATGTACACCAAGCGCAAGGGCATCGAGATGACCTCGCTGTCGGTCGAGTACAGCTACCAGAAGATCCACGTCGACGACTGCGAGGTCTGCGAGGACGAACACAGCGGGATGATCGACCACGTCACGTCACGGATCTTCATCGACGGCAACTTCGACGAGGCGACCAGGGATCGGCTGATCGACATCGCCCAGCGATGCCCGGTCCACAAGACGCTCGAGAAGGGCATCGTCTTCGACGAGACCGTCTACGCCGGGTAGTCGCCGGTGATCCAGAGGATCACCTCCACGAGTTTGCGCAAGCGCAAACTCCCCGCTCAACACCCAGCCGGAAAGCGAACGCCAGCGCCGGTGATCCAGAGGACCACCTCCACGAGTTAGCGCAAGCGCAAACTCCCCGCTCAACACCCATCCAGAGAGCGAACGCCAACGCCGGTGATCCAGAGGATCACCTCCACGAGTTTGCGCAAGCGCAAACTCCCCGCTCAACACCCATCCAGAGAGCAAAAGTCTACGCCGGGTAGTGCCGGCCGAGCCGGCGCCCCGGTGATTCAGTCGAACAGGGTGGTCTGGCCGCCGGGCCGGAGCCTCGGGACGCCGGTCCAGGGCAGGGTGTCCATGAACACCCACGACCGGCGGTGGATGGCGGTCGGGCCGTAGCCCTGGAGCGCCGTCTTGTGGCGGGGGCAGGGGTACCCCTTGTTGTGTTCGAAGTCGAACCCGGGGTACCGATCGGCCACCGACCGCATGAGGCGATCCCGGGTCACCTTGGCCAAGATCGACGCGGCGGCGATCGACAGACTCGTTGCGTCGCCCTTGACCAGCTTCCTGGTCACCGGGTGGCCGACGAAGTCCCAGTTGCCATCCAGTAGGACCGCATCGACCGGGCGGCCGAGCCCCTCGATGGCCCGCCGGGCCGCCAGCTTCTGGGCCGCAGACATCCCGAGCCGATCACACTCGTCATGGTCGGCATGGCCGACCGCCCAGGCCTCGCTCCAGTCGACGATGCGATCGAACAGGGCCTCCCGCTCCGGTTCGGTCAGCTGCTTCGAGTCCCGCAACTTGTAGAGCCGCCGGTCCTTCGGCACGACGACGGCGCCGATCGTGAGCGGCCCGGCCCACGAGCCGCGACCGACCTCGTCGACGCCGACCACGGTCGGCAGCCCCCGATCCCAGAGTTCGCGCTCGACAGACAGACCGGGCGGCTTGACCTTCAGCGCCTTGCGGAGTTTTGGCACGGTGGCCGTCGCCATGGCTGTCGAACCTAGCAGACCCGGCGCTTCGACCCGGCCGACCGGTCGACCGTCACGAGAAGCTGTCACCCGGCGCCGGGGCGGCCGGCAACTCCTCGGCCGCGCCGGTCAGCAACGTTTCGCCCTTGGCGTCGCCGGTCTTCCACGTCGGGTCGAGTCCAGGGCACCGGAGCCGGACCGATCGGCCATCGGGCGGCTGCACATCCCACAACAGCGCGGGGCGGAACCCGTGCCACCGGATGGCGAAGGAGACCCGCCCGCCACCCACCGCGGCGTCGTGGACCTCGACCGCACCGCCCCGCCACGCGGTCGGGAACACCGGCAGCAGGTCGATCCGCAGCGGATGGTCCTCGGCCGAGCCGGAACCCGGTCGCTCCCGGCGCCAGCGGCGCCAACGAGGACCGTCGCCGGCCCCGCCCACCTCCGTCGGCGGGACCCGGCGGACCAGCAACGATCGAGCGGCCAGCCAGTAGCGGGCGGCGGCCACCGGATCGTCGTCCGGGCCGAACCGGCCGGCCGGCGCCAGCCCGTCGGCGAGCGCCTCGACCTGCTCGAGTGTGACCGGGTCGCCGAACGCGATCGTGTCGGCCTGATCCGGAGCCAGACCGGGGTTGTCTGCCAGCAGGGCGATCGCCGTCTCGTACTGCCCGGCCGCCGCCACCAGCTGGGCCAGGCCCCGCCGGGCCACGGTGACGGCCCGATGGTCCCCGGTCTGCTCGACCAGGTGGGTCAGCTGTATGGCGGCCTCGATCGTCCTAGCGGTGAGGGCCTCGTCATCGGTCAGGGCCGCCGCCATCGCCGCCCCGACGACGATCTCGGCCCCGTCGACCGACGAACCGCCGAGGGTCGTCGGGAAGTCCTGGGCCAGCGCCTCGAGCGACCAGCGGCACTCGACCCGATGACCGCCCGCAGCGAGGCCGGCGAGGCAGGCACCGGCGCCGGGGGCGGCCTGGACCACATCGATCGGCAGGTCGGGGGCGGCAAGCACCAGCCGGGCCCGAGCCGCGCCGGCTGCGGCGGTCGTTCCGGGGTCCGGGAAATCGAACCGTGACGCCTTCTCGACCACGGCGGTCCACCCCCGGGACGAGGCGTCCGGGTCGGGCAGGGCGGCGGGATCGACGGTCTCGACGGTCGACGGCGCGGGGAGCGCGAACCGCAGCGTGGTGTGGTGCGGCAGCGGGTACAGGCAGATGGCATTGGCGTCTGGCCCCGCCACCGGTGTGTCCCACCGCAGCTCGTCGCCGGCCTCGACCGCCGTGACCAGGTCGACCTCGGCGTCGGCTCCGACCTGGTTCGGGGTCCGGGGCAGACACAGGGCGGGGCGGCCGTCGACCCGCACCGTGGTGTCATCGAGTTCGATCGTCCGTCCGGCACCGGGTTCGGCGGCGGCGGCGGCGGTGGGCCCGTCCGGGCCGTAGGGTCGGACGGCGATGGCGAGGGCCACCGGGACCGGCGAGTCGTTCCGGACCTCGATCACCGTGACCGGGTTGCCGCCGACCTGCACCGGGTACACCGTCTGGACGACGTCGCCGGATGGCACCCGGACCGAGGTCTCGATGATCGGGCCGTAGCCGACCCGACGCTGACGGACCGACGGCTCCCGGGCTGCGAAGTGCCACCGGTCGTCGGCACCGACCCACCAGTCGATCGACCACCCAGACCCGAACGGCGTCACCAGCCCGCCACCGTCGACCCGGGCCGGGGCACGCCCGTCTAGGCCGGCGACCAGCGTGGTCCCGGCATCGGTCGGACGTTCGACCGCTCGTGGCCCGAGCGTCGGCGGAAGGGTGCCCTCGGTTGTTCGGTCCACCGACGCCAAAGATAGCGGCGCCGAACCGCACCGAGCGCACCGACTGCGCCCGCCGGGTCAGCCGGCGGTTCGGCGGATCCGGCGGGTCTGCTCGTGACCGAGCCGGCCCCGCAGCAGTTCCTCCTGGGCGAAATCCGCGCTCTTGCCCTCCCAGCAGATGGCGTAGACCAGATCGGCAATTGGCATCAGCACCTCGTGCTCCTGGGCCAGCTGGCGGACGACCCGGGCCGCCTTGACCCCCTCGGCCACCTGATCCATCTCCTCCAGGATCTCCTCGATCGACTTGCCCTCACCGATCAGCCGCCCGACGGTCGAATTCCGGCTCTGGGGGCTGATGCAGGTGGCGAGCAGATCACCCATACCGGCCAGTCCGGCCAGGGTCAGCGCCTCGCCTCCCATCTTGGTCCCCAGCTCGATCAGCTCGGCCAGGCCCCGGGTGATGACGGCAGAACGGGCGTTGTCCCCCAGACCCCGACCCTCGCAGGAGCCGGCGGCGATGGCGTAGATATTCTTCAGCGCCCCGCCGAGCTCGCAGCCGACCACGTCGTGGTGGATGAAGACCCGGAACGCCGGGGTGCTGAACACCTGCTGGAGCTTGGTTGCGATGTTCTGGTCCGAAATGGCGACCACGGCCGCGGTCGGCTGCCCGGCCATGATCTCCTTGGCCAGGTTCGGACCGGTGAGCACGCCGACCGGACGGTCCGGGAGGACCTCCTCGATGATCTCGGTCATCCGCAGCCGGCTCTCCGGCTCGAACCCCTTTGCCAGGCTGAGGACCGGGACCCAGGGGCGAAGCAGCGGGGCCACGGTCTCACACGTCGCCCGGACCGCGCCGGTCGGCACCCCCATCACCAGGAGATCGGTGTCTGCCACCGCAGCGGCCAGATCGGAGGTTGCGGTCAGCTCGGGATGGAGCGGAAAGTCCGGCAGGTACCGGCGGTTGCGGTGGTCCTGGTTGATGGCGGTCACCGTCTCTGCGTCACGGGCCCACAGGGTGGTCGGGCCGTTGTGGGCCGCCAGGTGGGCCACGGTCGTCCCCCACGATCCGCCGCCCAACACCAGTACTCGGATGTCGGCCCCCGGCCGGTCACCGCTGTCGACCATTCGTCCTCCCCCTGGCAGCTGGTCTCGTCTCGGATTGCATCTTGGCATGGATACGATCGGTGCCGTCAACAGGGGCCGTATGGATCGTTCCGAAGCAGCAACCGACCGCCGGCCGGACGTGGCCGTCGTGATCCCGGTCAAGTCGTTCGACCTGGCCAAGGAACGGCTGGCGCCATCGGTCGAGCCCGAGCGACGGGCCGAACTGGCCCGCCGGATGGCCGAAGGCGTCGTTGCCGCCGCCCGTCCGCTCCCGACCTTCGTGGTCTGCGGCGCGCCAGACGTCGCGGCCTGGGCGGTCGGCGTCAGGGCCGGGGTCATCCACCTGAGCGCGCCGGGCCTGAACCGGGCGGTCCACCATGCGGCCGCCGTGCTGGCCGCAGACGGGGTCGGCCGGGTGATCGTGGCCCACGGCGACCTGCCACTGGCCCGGTCGTTGGGCTGGGTCGGCGAAGCCGACGGAGTGACGATCGTGCCGGACCGGCGGGACGACGGCACCAACGTGCTGTCGGTGCCGCTCGGGGTCGGGTTCCGGTTCCGGTACGGACCCGGTTCGGCGGCCGCCCACCGGGCCGAGGCCGAGCGGCTGGGCCTCGAGGTCCGGATCGCTCCAGACCCCGCCCTCGGTTGGGACGTCGACGTCCCGGCCGATCTGACCGAGCTCCCGGCCGAGCAGCGGCCATGACCCTGCGGAAGGACCGCCGATGACCGAGGCCCAGAACCCCCTGACCGTCGCCCCGGTCGTACTCGACCGGTTCACGATCGACCTGCCGGTTCCGGCTCGGGCACTGGCCATCGGCGCCCACCCCGACGACGTCGACTTCGGCTGCGGTGGCACGCTCGCCAAGTGGGCGGCCGCCGGCTGCGAGGTCCACGTGCTGGTCTGCACCGATGGGTCGAAGGGGACGTGGGACCCGGCCGCGGACGAGGCCGCCCTGATCGCCACCAGACAGGAGGAGCAGCGGGCGGCGGCCGTCGCACTCGGGGCCACCGGCGAGGTCGGCTTCCTCGGCTGGCCCGATGGGGAGTTGGCCTCCGGGATGGAGCAGCGGGCCCAGGTCGCCGCCTTCATCCGCCGGACCAGGCCGGACGTGGTGCTCGGCCACGACCCGTGGAAGCGGTACCGGCTCCATCCCGATCACCGCCACGCCGGCTGGCTGGTCACCGACGGCGTGGTGGCGGCCCGGGATCCGAAGTTCTTCCCGGACCAGCCCGATCCCCACCATCGACCGGACCGGTTGCTGCTGTGGGAGGCGGACCAGCCCGATCACGCCGAGGACGTCACCGGCCACCTCGAGACCAAGTACCGGGCGCTGCTCGCCCATCGGGGCCAGTTCGAGTCGACGATGCACAGCGGCGACGACCCGGAGCTGACCCGGTTCCGGGCCAGGGTCGAGGCCAAGCTGACCGCCGCCGGCGAGGCCGCCGGGATGACCCACGCCGAGGTGTTCAAGCTCATCGACGACCTGTGAACGGCCGGATCCGACCGCTGGCCGTCCCGCCCGTGGTCGGCATCGACGGATGCCGCGACGGCTGGGTCATCGTCACGGCAACCGCAACCGCTGGTGGCTACCTGGCTGCCGTGGTCGACGATCTTGGCCCAACCGTCGCTGCGCTGCGGGCCGGTGAGCTGGCGGCGGTGGCCATCGACATGCCGATCGGGCTCCTCGACCACCAGCCCCGGGCCTGCGACGTGGCAGCCAGGCGACTGCTCGGGCCGCGGCGGTCCTCGGTCTTCCCGGCCCCGGTTCGAGACGTCCTCGACGCCGAAGACTACGACGAGGCCTGCCGCCGGTCCCGGGCGGTGTCCGGCAAGGCGTTGTCCAAGCAGGCGTTCAACCTCGTCCCGAAGATCGCTGCGGTCGATCGCCTGGTCGTGCCATCGGACCAGGACCGGCTGGTCGAGGCCCACCCGGAGTGTGCGTTCGCCCGCCTCGGGGGCGGGCCGTGCCGGTTTCCGAAGCGAACCCCGGAAGGCCGGGCGGAGCGGATCGATCTGCTGGCCGGTGCCGACCGGGCGATGGCTGCGCTCGTCACCGACGACCGGGGTGGGCTACCACTCCTCGACCTGATCGACGCCGCGGTCCTGACCGTCACCGCAGGCCGGGTGGCGGCCGGTGTCGAGCGCCGGCTCGGTCCGGCCGCCGGGACGGAGCGGGACCGCCGTGGGCTACGGGCCGAGATCGTCCTGTGATCGGCCGGCCGCGGTCCGGCCCCGGTCCGAGGCTGCTCCGAGGCGCTCGACCGCCCCGATGGGCTGTTCCATACTGGGGGCCATGAGCTCTGGCGGCGAACCCTCCCTCGATCTGCACGACCTCCTGCACCCGGATGAGCAACGGCGGTTCCGCCGGTTGTGCCTGGAGACCAGCGAGGAGGAACTGGCCCAGCTCGGCGACGTCGTCGGGATGCATCTGGACCACATCCGGACCGTGGCCGGACCGTCGACCGACGTGGAGACCGCCGAGCTGATCGCCACCTCGCTGACCGGGCTGATCGGCAGCGGCCACGCCTTCGACGACGGGGATCGGGCCCAGATCCGGGGCGCGGTCGAGTACTTCCTGTTGACCGAGGACGCCTCCGGTGACATCGAGGACGCCCTCGGTTTCGACGACGATGCCCGGGTCGTCAACGTGGTGCTCGACCGGATCGGCCGGCCGGAGTTCACCATCGACCTGACCGGCTGAGGCCGGTCGGTCGGAACCGGCGCAGATCGGACACCCATCGATGGCTGGAACCCACAGCGCCGGTCTAGTGCTGCACCGGACCGTCGACGGTGTCGTCCAGATCCTGCTGGTGCACCCCGGCGGGCCGTACTGGGCCAACAAGAACCGTCATGGCTGGTCGATCCCGAAGGGCGAGTTCGACCCGGCGGCCGAGGATCCCCTGGTCGCCGCCCGCCGGGAGTTCGCCGAGGAGCTCGGTCACCCGGCACCGGCCGAGGACCCGATCCCGCTCGCTCCGCTCCGGGCCGGCCGCAAGACGATCCATGCCTTCGTCGTCGAAGGGGACCTCGACCCGGCGACAATGACCAGCAACCACTTCGAGATGGAGTGGCCGCCCCGCTCGGGCCGGATGGCGTCCTTTCCCGAGGTCGACCGGGCGGCGTGGTTCGACCTGACGGCGGCCCGGGATCGACTCCACAAGGGGCAGATCCCGCTCTGCGACCGCATCGAGGCGGCCATCCAGCCCTGAATTCAGGGGATTTCGCTACCGTCCACCACTCCCAGTGGTGGCCAAACTACATTCCCTGGCAGCGGAGTCACGGGCCTCGGTTGCCGCCGAGCCCCGGCCACATCTGTCCGATCCGACGCCTGGCGAACCCCGCCACCGGAGGACCGGCCGGACAGCATCCGCCTGCGCGACTTCTTGGAGGTATGGGTTCACCGTGCTGGTCAGACCACCGATCTACGGCCTGGACATCGTTGTCGATACGAGCGCGCTGCCGGACGAACCGGACGCCGACAACGTCTACCTGCTCGACCCGACGGCCAGTTCCGTCGTCGCCGCCGGGATCAGCACGATCGACGGTGACGAGTACTACGACGGTGACGAGCGGCGAATCCTGGCCGTGCTCGACCAACGGTTCGCCGTCCTCGATCCCGGCATCATCACCACCTGGAACGGCTCACTGCTCGACCTGCCGTTCCTCCGGGCCCGAGCCCGGGCGCTGCGGCTCGGTCTGGGCCTCCGGCTACGAAACGACCGTCGGCGCCACCACCGGCGCCCCCGGGATCGTCGGCCGGCGCCGAGCGTCCGGGTCGGTGATCAGCGGGATCGAACCGCACCGCCGGTCTCCGGCGCCTGGCACCGACAGCGCCACCTCGACCTGCGGTGGGTCTACGGTGATCCGACCGCCGCGGATGAGCTGCTCGGCATGGACCCCCGCCGGGGCGCCCACCTGGCCCGGTCGCTTGCCGAACGGCGATGGGCCAGGGCCAGACGCCACCTCGATCGGATCCCGCCCCAGGCCGAGCTCGACCGCTACACCTGGACCAGCCTGGCCCTCGACGCCGAGGACGGCCCGACGGTGACGAGGATCCCGGCGTCGGCAAAGGCCCGCCACCCCTCCAGTGGCACGATGCTGAGGCGCTGAGGCGTCCGCTCGACGTTTGCACGCATCGGTGTTTGCCACCTCGTGAGGGGTGAGTACGCTACGGGATGTGGTGCTCGAGCTGGGTCCCTGGCCTACCGATGACGCGGTCCGTTGGTCGAAGTTCGCCAGGCGAATCGTCTGTGAACTCCGAACGTCACCGACCGATGACGCCGTTGCGCCGGCAGATGTCCTCGACCTCTGGTCCCGGACGATCGACCGCTGGAGCACCGAAGCCCACGCCGCACTGGCCGAGAATCGTCCGTTCCGGTTGACCTCCGAGCTCGAGCCCGAGGTCGTCGAGTACCTGCTCCACGGGCTCGACCGCTGCCTCCACTCCCCAACCGTGATGCGGCTGATCACCCCGTCCGAGGCCATCGAACAACGGGCGTTCACCATGCTGGTGGTCCGGGCCTTCGTCGACGGCCTCCTCGCCGAGTGCAGCAGCTGCCAGCAGTACGCCGACCAGGTCATGACGTCGCTCGGCACACTGCTGACCGAATAGTCCTCGGCCGCCACCTCGGACACCTGGCGCTGCGCTAGTAGTCGCTCCGGAGGGCGGTACCGGCGCTGATCGTCCGGTCGACCTGGCCATCGTGGAGTGCCAACTGGCCGGCGACCAGGACGTGATCTATACCGACCGAGGGGGCCGCCGGCTCTTCGACCGTTGCCCGGTCACCGATCGTGCGGGGGTCGAAGACCACCAGGTCGGCGTCTGCGCCCCGCTGCACCCGGCCCTTGGCCGCCATGGCCGGGATCATCGCCTCGACCCGGCGGGTCGGCAGGATCGTCAACTTGGCCAAGCCGTCCATCAGGTCGAGCACCCCCAGGTCCCGGACGTAGTGGCCGATCGTCCTGGCAAAGGTGCCGGCCCCCCGAGGGTGGTTGTTCCTGGCCTCGGTGATGATGGCGTCGCTGGCCACCATCACCCACGGCTCGGCAAGCGCCAGCCGGATGTCGTCCTCGGGGATCGACCCCAGGGCGGCAACCAGCTTGTTGTCCCGCAACGCCGCCCCGAAGGTGTCCTCGGTCAGGCGGTCGGCGGTGCCGGCGACCTGCAGATCGGACTCCGACAGCCGGTACCGCTCCTGCCACCCGAGGGCGAACCGGGAGCTGCCGAGGAAGGTGCCCCAGAAGTCGTAGGGGTAGAGGCAGGCGGTCGCGTCGATCCCATCGGCCCGCGCCTGGTTCAGCAGGTCGAGGGCCCGCCCCATCACGAACGTGCCACCGGTGCTCGACAGGTGCTCGATGTGGACCGCAGCGCCGGTGGCCCTGGCGATCGTCAACACCTCACCGATCGCCTCCAGGCTGGTGCCCGGCGGATCGGGGTCGCTGTGGCGGACGTGGAAGAAGCACACATGACCTCGGGCTTCGGCCAACCGGGCCAGGCGGATCATCTCCTCGGTCGTGGTCCCCGGCGAGTACTCCGGGCTGAACGAGATCCCGGCGAACCCCTGGGCCAGGTTGGTCCGGACCAGCGCCTCCAGTGAGCGCTGCTGACCCCCGGTCAGGGCGTCCTCGATACCGGCCTCCAGGTCGAAGCCCCGAAGGAAGTGGTGGTGGAAGGCGCCACCGAAGTGGATCGGCGTGACGTTCTCGTATCGCCGGAAGAAGGCCTCGGCATAGTTGTTGACCCCGTGCATGGCCAGATTGGTCGTGACGCCGTCCGCGAGCTTCAGCCAGACCCCGAACGGGTTCGGCTCGTACGACAGCAGGTCGACGAAACCGGGAGCAACGATCCGGCCCGAGGCGTCGATCACCCGGTCGGCCGACAGCGCCTCGGTGGTGACGGCGGTGATCGTCCCGCCGTCGATCCCGATGTTGGCCAGGCCGTCGAACCGGGAGTCAGGGTCGATCACCCGCCCCCCGACGATGGCCAGATCGTAGCGATGGTCGGCCGGTGGCTGATCCGCGGCGCCGGCCAGCGCCGGCGGCAGGCCGGATCCGGACGTCAGGCGGACCTCGGCCTCCGCCGGGTCGAACGGGACCGTGACCGGACCGGACGGCGACGGTGCCGGTGCCTGCTCGATGCCGGCGCCTCCTGCCGGGACCGCCTCGGTGGCCCGGGTCCCGGTCCCGGCCTGGCTCGGGCCGAGGCGGCGAATGGCCGCCACGTTGAAGACGCCGAGGCCAAGCCCGAGCAACAGGTTCCGCCGCTGCCGTGACAGTTCCTCGGCCGGGGCGGCCAGATCGGCCGGCGCAGCCCCGGCCCTCGGGCGCGACGCTTGGCCGGCCTCCGGTTCGGGGTCGGCCTCGACGTGGGGGTCAGGTTCGATGTCGGGGTCGGCAGCATCCGGCCGGGCGCGGCGGCCTGGCGGGGTGCCTGGGCTGGCGGCGTCGGTGCCCATGCGGGGACCGACCGTAGTCGGCCGCACCGGACCGGCCGGTGACCCATGCCAGACGGTCGCCGGAGGGCCGCGACCCCGGGCCCATCGGCCGGCCCGAGGTCGACGGCCGAACCGGCGGCGGCGGGTACTGTTGAGGCGTGGCCGCAGATCTTCCCGCCCTCTACCGGCTCGGCATCGTCGGGTCGGGCCAGATCGCCCGGATGACACACCAGTCGGCGGTCAAGCTCGGGATCACGCCCCGGGTCTTCGCCGAGCGGTTCGACGACTCGGCGGCCCAGGCCGCCCCCGGCGCGGTGTTCAGCCACCCGGATGCGCTCGCCGGGTTCGCCGCCGATTGCGAGGTACTGACCTTCGAGCACGAACGAATAGACATCGGGCTGCTCCAGGCGCTCGAGGACAACGGCGCCCTGCTGCGGCCCGGGACCAAGACCATCCGGGTGGCGTTCGACAAGATGCACCAACGGCGGGTGCTGGGCAACCGGGGATTCCAGGTCCCGGCCTTCGCCGAGGTCCGGGGCCCGGACGACGTGTTGGACTTCGCGGAACGCCACGGCTTCCCGGTGGTGATCAAGACGGTCCGGGCCGCCCCGCCGGGCGAGCTGGGGGCCTGGGTGGTCGAGAACCGGGACGAGGCGATGAAGGTCCTGGCCGAGCGGTCCAACCTGGAGCTGATGGCCGAGGAGTACCAGTCGATCGTCAAGGAGATGGTGGTCATCGTGGTCCGCCGGCCCGGCGGCCACACCCGGAGCTACCCGATCGCCGAGCTCACAAACCAGGACGGGGCGGTCCGGGAGATCCGGGCCCCGGCCGCCATCGGCCATCGTCTTGCCGCCGAAGCCAGGCAGCTGGCCATCGACCTGGCGAACGAGTTCGACGCGGTCGGGGTGCTCGCGGTCGAGCTGTTCCTGACCACCGAGGGACTGGTGGTCAACGAGCTGGCGGCCCGGCCCCACAACGCCGGTCACCTGACGATTGAGAGCTGCCCGACCTCGCAGTTCGAGAACCACGTCCGGGCCGTCCTCGACCTCCCGCTCGGGCCGACCTGGCCGGCGTCCCCGGCCGCGGTGACGATCAACGTCATCGGTACGATCGACGGGGTGGACCCGGCCCAGCACCTGCCGGATGCCCTGGCGGTCGAGGGGGCCCAGATCCACCTCTACGGCAAGCTGCCCCGGCCTGGCCGCAAGCTCGGCCATGTCACGGCGGTCGGCGACGACATCGAGCAGACCCGGGAGCTGGCACGCCGGGCCGAAGCGGCCCTGTTCGGGCGCCGGCTCTGACCCGCCGCCCACTCTGACCCCGCCGCCGTCTCGCTACGATGCGAGGCAGTAGGCACCAAGGAGGATCATCATGGCCGGTACCGATCTCGTCGTCTTCACCTTCCCCGATGAGGACGGATCGACGACCGCCCTCCAGCGGATCGTCACCGCCAAGCAGGAGAACACCCACGTTCCCCTGATCGCCGTCAACGACGCGGCGGTTGCGATCAAGAACGACCGGGGCAAGGTCAAGGTCCGCCAGACGCTCGAGTCCGCCATCAAGGGCTCCCGGGTCGCCGGCGGCGGGTTCTGGGGTCTGCTGATCGGTCTCCTGTTCGGCGGCCCGCTGCTCGGGGCCGTGATCGGGGCCGGGATTCGGGCCTTCTCGAACCGCAACATCGACTTCGGCATCGACAACGACTTCATCGCAGACGTGTCCAACTCGCTCGAGCCCGGCCAGTCGGCGCTGTTCCTGCTTGCGGCGGACACCACCCCGGCCGACATCGACCAGGCCCTCGGCGACCACGACGGAACCCTGTTCCACACCACGCTGTCCGACGAGACAACCGACGCCATGAACGACCTGGCAGGCGACGACGAGATCACCTCGGCCCTGGCCGCCGAGGACGAGGAGGGCTGAGCCAGGCCGGACGACCCGTCGGGACGGGACGACCTATCGGGACGACCTACCGGGACGACGCCGCATCGTCCCGACCGGTGCGGACCCGCTGCCAGGTCGTCCACAACCGGGCGTACGGCCCGTCAGCGACGACCAGGTCGTCGTGGGGCCCGTCATCGACAACCACCCCACCGTCGATCATCACGATCCGGTCCATGGCCGGGGCGAGGTCCAGTCGATGGGCGATCGACAGCACGGTCCGACCATCGAGGGCTTCGGCCAGCCGACGCTCGACTCGATTGGCCGCCCCCAGACCGATGTCTGCGGTCGATTCGTCTAGCACAACGACGGCGGGATCGAGGCAGAGCAGCCGTGCCAGGTTGAGCTGCTGGGCCCGGGCCGGCGTGATCGCCTGATGGCTGGCCGACACGACGGTGTCGAGGCCGTTGTCGAGGGCCGAGACCCACCCCCAGGCGTCCGCGGTCCGGAGGCTGGCGGCGATGTCGTCGTCTGACGCCCCCGGTCGGCCGAGCGCCACATTGTCCCGGATCGAACGCTCGAACACATGGGTCTCCTGGGTGATCGTGGAGACCCGGCTGCGGCGTTGCTCGGCCCGGATGCCGGCCAGATCGACCCCGCCGACGCGGACCACCCCGTGCCAGGGCCGGTAGGTCCCGCCGATCAGACCGGCCAGGGTGCTCTTGCCGGCCCCGCTCGGGCCGACGATCATGATCCGCTGCCCGGCCGGGATGACGAGGTCGATCCCATCGAGCACCGGGTTCCCCGGCTCGTACCCGAACACCACGGCATCGAGCCGGACCTCCAACCCGGTTCCCGGCCGATCGTCGTCCGGCCAGTCCCGATCGTTGGCCTCCGCCGCGCTCCGTTCGATCACGCCGATGATCCGCTGGAAGGCGACCTGGGCGTCCTGGAGCGCGTCGAGCTGTTCGAGCAGCACCGCCACCGGATCCATCAGCCGGAGCATGTAGAGGATGACCGCCGTCATGACCCCGGCCGAGACCAGCCCGTCCTCGAACCGGACGGCCCCCATGGCCAGCACGACGGCCAGGCCGACGCCCTGGCCGATCCGTAGCGACAACCGGAGCACGTTGCGGGCCCCGGCAGACGACAAGTTGGCCGCCACCCGGGAGTCGCCCCGTGCGGCCAGCACGTCGTGGCTCAGGCCGGTCGCCCCGAACGCCCAGAGGGTGGCTCGACCGTTGTAGTGCTCGAGCAGCGAGGCCGAGCGATCGGCCTCGGCCTGGCGTTCCCGGTGATAGCGGACCGGCGCCCGGACCAGATACCACCGCACGCCGGGGGCGGCCACCGCGACCGAAGCGGCGATCCCGGCCAGGCCGATGGGCGCGTCGGCGATCAACAGTGCCACCACGATCCCGAACGCCTCGAAGATCGACAGGACCACCGCCGGACCGGCATTGCGGGCCGCACGCGACAGCTTGTCGACGTCTCCGGTCGCCCTGGCAACCAGCTCGCCGGTGCCGACCGACTCCACCGTGAGACTGGGGAGGGCGACGATGGCGTCGAACAGGGTGGACCGGAGCTCGTCGAGGATCGACTCACCGAACAGGGCGGCCTGGATCCGGCCGTGGTAGATCCCGAGCATGCCGATCCCGGTGAGCGCAACCATCGCCAGGACGAGCAGACCGAGGGTTGCCCGGCTCCCGCCGTCGGTGGCCAGGTTGACGATGGCCCCGATGATGGCGGGGCACGGCAGACAGCACCCCGGTGATGATCAGCATGATCGCCATCACCAGTGCAGCCCGGCGGCGGCGCCGTCCAACCAGATCCCGGAGCCACCGACGGGTCGCCGCCCGGTCGGCGACCGGGAGGGTCCCGGTGCCCGGCGGCATGGCCGGCGTGGCCGTCATGGGTGCCCCAGGACCAGGGCCGCATAGGCGGTCCCGGGCCGGCACAGCTGGTCATGGGTCCCGACGGCGGCCACGGTTCCCCCATCGATGAACAGCACCCGATCGCACCGGGCCAGGACCTCGGGAGCCCGGGTGACGATGACCGTCGTCGGACGGTCGGCGGCGAAGAACCGGTCGACCAGGGTCGCCTCGGTCACTGCGTCCAGGGCGCTGGTCGGCTCGATCACCACCAGGACCGACGGCCGGGCACACAACGCCTGGGCCACCGCGACCCGTTGTCGCTGCCCGCCGCTCAGCCGGAGACCCCGCTCCCCAACGACCCGGTCCAGTGCGTCCGGCCGAGCAACGATCTCGTCGCAGGCCGCGGCAAGGAGGGCCTCGGTCGCCTCCGCCGGTTCGAGGTCCGGCCGGGCCAGACGGAGATTGTCGAGGAGCGAACCGGCGAGCAGCCACGGGCGCTCCGTGTCGACCACGGTCAGGTGACGAGGCAGGTCGGCATGGGGGATGTCCGCCAGGTCGTGGCCCCCGACCACGATCGACCCCCGGTCGAGCATCCGATGCCTGGCCAGCGCAGCCACCAGGGCAGCGGCGGCGCCGTCATCGGCCACGACCAGGCCCACGGTTTCTCCGAGCGCGACCTCGGCCTCGATCGGGCCGACGTCTGCCACCACCACACCCCGCAGCTGCAACGCCGGGCCCCCAAGACCGTCGCTGCGCAGCCCGGCCGGTGTGGTCAGGGTCAACGGCTCGGTGGTGACGGTGGTGATCCGTCTTGACGACGCCAGCCCGGCGATGACGACCTGCGCCGCCTCGCCGAGCGTCGACACCGGCACCCGGAGGAACTGGGCCAGCCCAACCACGGTGACGAAGGTGCCGGGACTGATCTCGCCGTCTATGGCCTGGATCCCGCCGAACCAGAACACCGGGACCAGGGTCAGCCACGGGACGAACCCGATCGTCGCGAACAGCGAGGCTTCCAGCCGGACCAGGGACATGGCCGAGGCCCGCATGGCGGCCGATCGTTCCCGGAACCAGCCCCGAACCACCGTCTCCCCGCCCAGCCCCTTTACGGTCCGCAGGCCATGGATCCCGTCGGCGGCGGCGGCCGAGGCCCGGGCCAACGCCCGCCGTTCGGCGGTGGCCCGGATGTCGTAGCGGGACAGGAACGGGGCGAGGGCCGCGGCAGACACCGGCACCGCGATCAGCACGATCAGCCCGAGTGGAACCGACGTCGCAAGCAACCAGACCGCGGTGACGAACAGCATCACGATGGCGCCCCCACCGCGGTTGGTCAGATCGGCGATGAGGGCGATCTTGTCCCCGTCGCCGACCCCCAGCGAGAGCAGCTCGCCGGCCGATCGATCGACCCCACCCCGGCGATCGAGGACCCGGCGGCTGAGGTGCCCCTCGGTCAAGAGCCCGGTCCGGACCCACAACCCGGCGGCGCAGATGTGGCGGACCGCGCCGGCAATGGCGCTGACGGCGATGATCAGGCAGATCGCCACCGCCCACAGCACCATCCGGGAGAACCCGCTCCCCTCGATGATGTCGTCGATGGCCCACCCGACCGCCACCGGGGCGGCGGCGAACCCGGCCATCCAGAGGACACCCATCGAGGCGCCGAGAGCGATCCAGCGCCATTGCCGGCGCAGGGTCCAGCGGATCAGTTGGCCCGGCCCGGTCGCATAGCCCGGACTCGGCGGCGCCTCTCCCGCCGCCCGGGCGACCCCGGTCACGGCGCCGCAGTCGACCGGCGAGTGGCCATCAGCTCTCGGTCGAGCCGCTCCGACGCTTGGCGGCGGCGTGGGGGACGATGAGGGGACGCTTGGTCCGGGGGTCGGCGATGATCGACGCCTCGATCCCGAAGACGTCCCGCAACAGCTCATCGGTCAAGGTGTCCCACGGCTCCCCGGCGGCGATGGCCCGGCCGTGCTCGAGAACGATCAGGTGGTCGGAGAACGACGCCGCATGGTTGAGATCGTGGAGCACCATGAGCACGGTAAGGCCCCGGTCGGCATTCAGCGACCGGACCAGCTCCAGGACCTCCCACTGGTGCCCGATGTCGAGGAACGTTGTCGGCTCGTCGAGCGCCAGCACCGGGGTCTCCTGGGCCAGGCTGAGGGCGAGCCACGCCCGCTGCCGCTCACCGCCGGACAGCGAGTCGACGTCCCGGTTGACCATGTGCTCGAGCCCGACCAGCTGGATCGCCCTGGTCACCGCCTCATGGTCACCCCGCCGGAGCATGCCGAGCGGGCCGACGTGGGCGAACCGCCCCTGCTCGACCAGGTCCCGGACCGTCAGGTACGGCGGCGTCGTCGGCCCCTGGGGCAGGAGGGCCAGCCGGGTCGCCACCTGGCGGGTCGACAGCCCGTCGATGTCCTCGCCGCACACCACCACCGACCCGGCCTCGGGGTCGAGCAGGTTTGCGCACACCTTGAGCAGGGTCGACTTGCCGGATCCGTTCGGACCGACCAGGGCGGTGACCTTGCCGTCGAGGGCGGTCAGGTCGACCCCGTGGAGCACCGGGCTCCCGTAGCCGGCGTCGATCCCGGTGGCCCGCAGGTCGGCGACCGTCCCGGCCACCTCCGCCGCATCGGTGTCGGTCATGGCTGCCTCCGGAGCAGATGGATGAAGAATGGGGCGCCGATGAGGGCCAGGTAGACGCCGGTCGGTAGGGCGAAGGCCCCGACCATCTCGGCTGCGCCGAACGGGGTGGCCAGATCACGGGGACGGATGTTGCGGGATGCGAAGTCGGCAACCAGGACGAGCAGCGCACCGACGACCGCCGCGGTCGGCAGGAGCCGGCGCAGGTCGGAGCCGGTCCGTCGCCGAACCAGGTGGGGGGCAACGAGGCCGACGAACCCGATCCCACCGACCAGCGAGACCGCGGCGGCGGTGACGGCAGCGGCGGCGAACAGCACCACGCCGCGGGCCCGGTTCACGGTGAGGCCGGTTCCCTGGGCGACGTCCTCGCCGAGGGCCAGGGCGTTGCCGTAGGGGATGGCGATGACGACCAGGGGCAGGCAGACGGCCAGGGCAGCGGCCAGGAGGCCGACCCGACCCCACGTGGCCGATTGGACCGTGCCGACGGTCCAGGAGATCAGGTCCAGTCCGAGACCGTCCGAAGCGATCAGGGCCAAGCCGAGCAGTGAGCCGAGCAGGCCGCCGAGGAGCACCCCGACCAGGATCAGACGGAGCGGGTCGACCCGGCCACCGAGGCGGGACACCGCATAGGTCAACAAGCCGGCTGCGATACCGCCGATGCACCCGATCACCGGGAACAGCCAGTCCGGATCGGCAGACTCCCGAGGGCCGTAGACCAGCCACACCACGACCGCCACCACAGAGCCCTGGGTGACGCCGGTGATCTCGGGGCTGGCCAGCGGGTTCCGGTACAGCGTCTGCAGGAGGGCCCCAGCGCTGGCCAGGGCGGCGCCGACCAGGACCGACATCAGGATCCGGACCACCCGGGCCTCGGCCGCCACCACTTCGAGCCGCTCTGCGTTCTCGCTGTCGAACAGGGCGTTCCAGGCGGTGACCGGACCGAGGCGGACGCTTCCCGTGCCCCACCACAGTGACATGGCCATCATGAAGAGGGTCACTGCGACCACCACGGCGATCGTCCGGATGGACGTCCGGACCCGGGGGTCTGGCGGCAGGCTGGCGAGGGCGCTCATGCCGTCGCCCCCCGCCCACCGAGCCGCCCGACGAGGACCAACGCCAGCGGACCGACGATGATCCAGGTGAACACACCGGCCGGGATCTCGAACGGGAAGAACAGCAGCCGGGCCGCGGTGTCTGCGATCAGCAGGATGGCGGCCCCGATCAGGGCCGAGATCGCCATCACCAACCGGGCGTCTGTACTGGCGATCAGGCTCCGCGAGACATGCGGTGCGAACAGTGACACGAACCCGATCGGCCCGATGGCGGCCACGTACGGCGTGACCAAGACCATGGCCAGCAACAGCAGCCCGATCCTGGCCCGACCGGGGTTGAGCCCCAGCCCGGATGCCGTCTCGTCACCGAGCTGGAGGAGGTTGACGACACGGGCACTGAGCAGGGCGATGGGGATGGCGATCACGAACCACGGCAGCACCAGGCCGATGCTCTCCCAGCGGACGTCGAAGAACGACCCGATGACGAACCGGAAGTACTCGAGTACCCCGGCGGCCCTGGCCCGGGGGGCGATCAGGATGACGACGGTGGAGGCGGTGCCGAGCAGGATCGACAGCATGGCCCCGGCCAACACGACCTTGACCGGGTTGCGGGCATCCCGACTGAGCCCGAGCACCAGGATCCCGGCCAGGGTGCCGCCGATGAAGCACAGGATCGTCGTCGGCAGCGGCGGGACCACCTCGGGATAGAGGGCAGACAGGGCGATGATGAACCCTGCGCCCTGGGCCACACCCAACAGGGTCGGGTCGGCCAGCGGGTTCCGCATCGAGTCCTGGAGCAACACGCCGGCGATCCCGAGCGCCGCGCCGGCGATCAGGGCCATCAGGACCCTGGGGAGGCGGACCTCCCGGATCAACAGGCTGTCGATGTCACCCTCGATCGGGCCGGTGCGGAACAGGTTGTCAAGCACCGCCCCGAGGGTGGAGTCCGGCTCCCCCTGAGTCAGGCTGTAGAGACCGAGCACGGCGATCACCACGATCGCCGCAGCGGCGACCGCCACGCTCCGGACGACCGGCCCGGTCCCCGACTCGGCCCGGAGGCCGGTCGTCGTCATCCCTGGACGAGTGGACTGGTGGTGGGATCGAAGTCGGCGTCAGGGCCAGGGGCCGGGACGCCGGAGTCGGGGAACACCCGGTGCACGTACTCCTGGAGGGCCACGATCAGGCCGGCCGTCGAGCAGCAGTAGTACCGGTTGGTCAGGAAGTTGTAGACGTTGTCGTTCTGGACCGCTGACAGGTTCGGCCAGATCGGGTCGCCCTCCCTGGCCGCCGGGTCGACGTCGATGATGAGCGACGGGTCGATGGCCAGGAACGCCTCGGCGTTCAAGACCTCCGCCACACCGCTGCCGATGCAGGTCCCGTGGCCGGCCTCGTTGAGGACCTGGCACATGGCGCTACCCGGACCGAGGCTGGCGTATCCGAGGAGGCCGATGATGGCAATCGTCTGCTCCGCCGTCTCGTCCGTGGCGTAGACGGCCAGGTTCTCGACCATGGTGTTGAACCGCGCGATCGCCGCCTCGGCCTCCGCCTCCCGGTTCATCATCGTGCCGATGAGCCGGAGGTTCTCGATGTAACCCTCGTAGCCGCCGATCACGCCATCCCATTGCGGGGCCAGGAAGTTGTCGTAGTGGAGGAAGAACGTGTCGACGACCTGGGACACCGGGTCGAAGTCCGGGCTGTTGCTTGCCGGGCTGAACAGGACGATGTCGACGTCGGCGGCCGCCCACTCCTCCGGGTTGGTCATGTCGGTCACCAGGAACTCCGGTGCGGTCCGGCCGTAGAACGCAGACGTCGTCTCCTCCTCGGAGATGATCGATGCGGCGAAGCTGACGCCGAGCTCGGCCGCCGCCTCGACACAGCCGTACCAGGCGCAGCCGATCCGTGGCTCCTCCTCGAAGGTGTACTCGGTGCCGAAGGAGTCGCTGATCGTCAGCGGGTAGTAGTCCGCCGCGTCCTCGGCACCGCCGGCGTCCTCGGCCTCGGTGGTCTCGTCCTCGGCCGCCGAGTCACCAGCCTCTTCGACCGGTTCACTGCCGGTGTTGTCCGCCGACTCGCTGGCCGATGCGTCCTCGGCCGCGGTGTCCGAACCGTCGTCGCTGTCTCCGCACGCCGCAGCGACCAGGGCCGCCGCGACCACGACCGCCAACATGCGGCGCCGCCAGAAGGTCCTCATCGTATGTCACCTCTCGTCTCGATTGCCGCCCGTCGCCCGGGCGATTGCAGGGTCAGGAATCAGGTCAAGGGTCGGCGGATCAGCCGAGGCCGAGCTGTTCGAGGGCGGCCGACGGAAGCAGCACACCCTCGATCACGTGGGCGATGCCGTTCGGGGCCATCAGGTCGGCGGCCGACACGGTGGCCTGGCCGTCGTTCAGGATCACGACGTCGCCGTCGACGGTGACGGTGATGTCCTCGCCGAGCAGGGTCGGGATCGAGCCGGCGGCAATGATCTCCTCGGCGGTCAGCGCCTCCGGGACAGCGTGGTACTGCAGGACGATGTCGAGGAGGGCGAAGTCCGACTGGAGCGCACCGACAACGGCGGGGTCGGCCGTGGTAAGCCCGGCGTCACTCGGCAGGAACGCCGTGACCGGACCGGGCCCGGTCACCGCAGCCTGGAAGTCCGGCGAGAACGACGAGAAGTTGCCGATCAGGGTGGAGCCACCGGCCGCTCCGGCCTCGAGGACGTTTGCCGCCTCACCGGCCCCGGCCGATGCCCCGTCGCCACCGATGGCCGCGTCGAGCTGGGGGAAGACCTCCTCGATCAGGAAGTTGATGGCCCGGGGAGACGGGGTCCGGACCGCCAAGGTGGTGTCGAGATCGAGGAAGATGACCTTGTCGTCCTGGACGACGTCCAGCGACTGCCACAGCGAGTTCTCGGTCAGCGTCTCCGGGTTGCCGGCGACGAACATCAGGACCGCCTCGGCGTCCTCACCGACCAGGGCGAGCTGCTCCAGGGAGAGGTTGAGGGCCCCGCCGAAGGGCTCGCCGATCGACCCGTCATCGAAGGCGGCGATCTGGGCCGGCGGGGTGACCATACCGAGCTCGTCGTTCATGAACGCCCGGGTGAAGTCCGAGTCGTCGATGATGATGTCGATGGTGCCCTGGGCCTCGTTGAACCGGGCGAAGGTGACGGCGGCACCGGGGATGTTCGGGAAGGTGTCGCCGACGGCGGCGATGGCGGCCTCGGTCTCGGCGATGATCCCTTCGACGTCCTCGGACCGGTCCAGGGCCTCACCGATGTGGCGGAACCGGGCCTTCCAGGTGTCTGCCAGGCCGTCGCTCGGGGGCGAGAGGGTTGGGGCGACCCCCTGGAGGGTCTGGCCAGTCTCGGGGGCGAAGGCGGTGAAGAAGCCGGAGACGTCGAGGATCAGGTCCGGCTGGGCCGCAGCCACCGCCTCGATGCTGAGGTCGCCTTCCAAGGTGGTCGGCTCGACCCCGTCCATGGCCCCGCCGCTCAGCCAACCCGGCGCCGGGCTGAACGTGAAGCTCTCGGCCGGGACGATCCCCAGCTCGGTCAGGAAGTCCAGGCTCCACAGGTCGAGCGCGACCAGGGTCTCCGGCGCCTCCTCCAGGGTCAGCTCGCCGAGCTGCTGGGGCAGGGTCAGCGGATAGGCCGACTCCTCCATCGCTTCGGTGGTGGTCGTCGTGTCCTCTTCGGCCGGTTCGGAGGCGCTCGCGCTCGCACTGGCGCTGGCCGAGGCCGAGTCGGATGCGTCGGCGGCATCATCGTCATCGCTACCGCAGGCGGCCGCCAGCAGGGTCAGGGCGAGGATCGGCAGGAGCAGCCGAAACAGGAAACGGGGGTGAGCAACCATGGGGGACTTCGCAATCGTCAGGCCAGATAGAGCAGTGAACTGTCTATCAGGCGGTAAGTATGCCTACCAACCCCGAGTCGGTCCGATCGACAAGGTAAACCATTCCGCAACAACTCGCAGACCGAGGGCCGGAGGCGGCCGCCGGCACCGCTGCGTGAAGCCGTACCGGCCCGGCCTACTAGTGTCGACGCCATGAGCCCCAACCTCACCGTCGTCGACCACCCGCTGGTCGCCCACAAGATCACCATGCTGCGGAACCAGGAGACCGACTCGTCCCGGTTCCGTTCGCTGTGTCAGGAGGTGACGCTCCTGACCGCCTACGAGGCGCTCCGGGGCCTGGCCACCGAGCCGGTCGAGGTCACCACCCCGATCACGACCACCCACTCCCCCATGCTCTCGGGGCCGGCGCCGGCGATCGTCGGCATCCTCCGGGCCGGCCTGGTCATGGTCGAGGCCATCCTGACGCTGATTCCCCACGGCCGGGTCGGCCATCTCGGCCTCTACCGGGATCCGGACACCCACCAACCGGTCGAGTACTACAAGAAGCTGCCGGAGGCGATCGAGACCCGCGAGGTCCTGCTGGTCGACCCGATGCTCGCCACCGGAGGGAGCGCGGTCCACGCCCTCGACGTCCTGGCCGACGCCGGGGCCGGCAACGTCGATCTGCTGTCGATCATCGGCTGCCCGGAAGGGGTGGCGGCGGTCCACGACCGCTACCCAGACACCCGGATCACCCTGGCCGCCATGGACGAGCGGCTCAACGATCACGCCTACATCGTCCCCGGACTCGGCGACGCCGGCGACCGGATCTACGGCACCAAGTAGGTCATGGCAGACACCAGCCCCGACCCCGTCATCGACTGGGACCTGCTCCGGGCCGAGGCCCGCCGGGTCGCCGAGCAGGCCTACGCCCCCTACTCGAACTTTCGGGTTGGGGCGGCCGGGCTGACCGATGACGGCCGGATCGTGACCGGCTGCAACGTCGAGAACATCTCCTACGGCCTCGCCCTGTGCGCCGAGTGCGGCCTGGTCTCCGATCTCCACCGCTCGGGCGGCGGTCGCCTGGTCGCCATTGCGGTTGTCTCCGGCTCCGGCAAGCCGTGCTCGCCGTGCGGCCGGTGCCGCCAGCTCCTGTTCGAACATGGCGGACCGGACTGCCTGGTCGAGGGCGGCGACACGATCGTCACCGTCGCCGAACTGCTCCCAGACGGGTTCGGCCCCGATCGGCTGGCCGAGGGCTGACCGTCAGGGCCCGTCGGCCCCGGCCGCCAGCTCGCCGAGCAACGCCGGCAGCTCGTCGACCCGGTCCAGGTGATGCCAACACTGCTCGACCGCATCCCGGTCAACCGTCTCGTGGCCCCAGGTGATGCCGTAGGGGATGTGGACGGCCTGGGCCCCGATCTCGATCACCGGCAACACGTCCGATCGCACCGAGTTGCCGACCATCACGAACCCCGCCGGCTCGACCCCAAGCCTCCCGAGGACCGCCCGGTACTGGGCCGGCGACTTCTCGCTGAGGATCTCGATGTGGTCGAACCGATCGGCCAACCCCGACTCGGCGATCTTGGACTCCTGGTGGAACAGGTCACCCTTGGTGATCAGGGCCAGCCGATACCGGCCGGTCAGCGCATCGATCGTCTCGGTCACCCCCGGCAGGAGTTCCACGGGGTGACGGAGCATCTCCTTGCCCCAGTCGATGATGTTCTGGATCGCCGCCGACGGGATCGTCCCCTCGCTGGCCTCGACCGCGGTCTCGATCATCGACAGCGTGAACCCCTTCACCCCGTAGCCGAAGGTCGCCAGGTTCGCCCGCTCCCGGTCGAGCAGCCGGGACGCCGCCTCGTCCTCGGACAGCCAGGGGCTGACCAGGCTGGCGAACCGCTCCTCGGTCACGGCGAAGTGGGTCTCGGAGTGCCAGAGCGTGTCGTCTGCATCGAACCCGACGGTCGAAATGGTCATGGGAGGCAAAGGCTAGATCCTTTGGGGGCATCAACGTCATCCACCATCGGTTCTGCTCTACGATTAGTTATGGCTTCTGGAGACTCACTCACCACCCAGTTCGTCGAGCAGATCCGTAGCGCCCCCAAGGTCCTCCTCCATGACCATCTGGACGGCAGCATGCGCCCGGCAACCGTCATCGAGTTGGCCAGGGAGCAGGGCTACACCGCCCTCCCGACCGAGGATGTCGACGAGTTGGCAAAGTGGTTCACCCGGGGTGCGGATCGTCGGAATCTCGAGCTCTACCTGGAGACGTTCGCCCACACCGTCGGCGTGACCCAGAGCCGGGACGGGCTGCTGCGGGCGGCGGCCGAGTCGGCCGAGGACATGGCCGCCGACGGCATCGTCTACGCCGAGATCCGTTTCGCACCCGAACTCCACACCGAAGCCGGCCTCACCCTCGACGAGGTGGTCGGCGCCGTCACCGAGGGGTTCCGGCAGGGATCGGCCGGCAAGCCGATCACGATCGGGACCCTGGTCACCGCCATGCGGACCGCAGCCCGGTCCTACGAGATTGCCGAGCTGGCACTGCGGCACCGGGACGCCGGTGTGGTCGGCTTCGACATCGCCGGGGCCGAGGCCGGCCATCCCCCGAGCCGCCACCTCGACGCGTTCCAGTTGTGCATGCGGGAGAGCTTCCCCATCACGATCCACGCCGGCGAGGCGTTCGGGCTCCCCTCGATCGCCGAGGCCCTCAACTACTGCGGGGCCCAGCGGCTGGGCCATGGGGTCCGCATCGTCGACGACATCCAGGTCGACGAGGAGGGTCGGCCGGTCATGGGTCGGCTGGCGGCCTGGGTCCGGGACCGGCGGGTGCCGCTGGAGATGTGCCCGACGTCCAACATCAACACCGGGGTGGCGCCGTCGATCGCCGAGCACCCGATCGGGTTGCTGCGGCGGCTCCGGTTCCGGGTCACGGTCAACACAGACAACCGGTTGATGAGCGACGTCAAGCTGTCGGACGAGTTCATGAAGCTGGCCGACGCCTTCGGTTACACGCTGGGCGATA
>JBCCFN010000012.1:0-36742 GCA_039029715.1 Actinomycetota bacterium
CCGCTCGCATCACAGCGACAACCCCCAGCCAGCGCAGCGTCACAGCGACAACCCGCCCACCGCCCCCAAACGAGCTGTCGCTCCAACGCGAACAACCCAACACACCCCCACCGCCCCCAAACGAGCTGTCGCTCCAACGCGAACAACCCAACACACCCCCACCGCCCCCAAACGAGCTGTCGCTCCAACGCGGACGAGCTTCGTTGCCCCGGGTGGGGTCTGGGGCGGGGCGGGCGGCGGGCGGGGAATGTCGCTCGAACTCCGGGGGTTTGGTCGCCAGGACTCGACGGCATCGGCTCGGCGGGGCACGATGCGGTTGCGAACCAACGGCCGGAAGGATCGACCATGACCGACTACGAGAATCGACAGAGCTGGGACCTCGGTGCCTGGCCCGAGATGTACGGCGTGGTCCAGCAGCTCCAGGGGATGGTGTTCTTCGCCCCACCCGGCTTGGAGCTGAACTTGATGGTGTTCACCGTGTCCAGCCTGGCCGCCGGCTGTCGCCACTGTCAGGCCCACGGCGCCTACGGGGCGGACCGGCTCGGCGTCCCGGTCGAGAAGATCCAGGCCCTCTGGAGCTTCGAGACCTCGGACCTGTTCGACGATCGGGAGCGGGCCGCGCTCCGCTTCGGGTTGGCGGCCGGCAGCACGCCGAACGCAGTCACCGCCGGCCACCACGCCGAGATCCGCCGACACTTCACCGATGAGGAGGCCCGGACGCTGCTGGCCGTAGTGGCGCTCGGCGGCTTCATGAACCGGTACAACGACTCGCTGGCCACGGTCACCGATGCCGAGTCGTCCGACTGGGCGGCCGCCAACCTGGCAGGCGTCGGCTGGGACATCGGCAAGCACGTCGGCGCCGAACACGAGCAGCGGTCCGGGCCGCCCGGTGGCCGCCAGGCCACGGCCGCCGACTGAGAATCGCCTTCGGTGACAGCGCTCGACGGCCTTCTGACCAGGATCCGGGCCTGCACCGTGTGTGCGGACGCCCTCGGCCACGAACCTCGCCCGGTCGTCCAGGCCGGGGCGGGGGCGTCGATCGTCATCGTCGGTCAGGCGCCGGGCCGGCGGGTCCACGAGTCAGGCATCCCATGGGATGACCCGAGCGGCCGCACCCTCCGGCAGTGGCTGGACATCACCACCGAGCAGTTCTACGACCCGAACGTGGTTGCCCTGGTCCCGATGGGGTTCTGCTACCCGGGCAAGGCGGCGTCCGGCGACAAACCGCCCCGGAAGGAGTGCGCGCCGCTGTGGCACGAGCCGCTGCTGGCCGAGCTCCCAGCCGACCGGCTGGAGATCGTGATCGGCATCTACGCCCAGGCCCGCTATCTCCCCGAACGGGCGGACACGCTGACCGCGACCGTGGCTCGGTGGGCCGACTATCTACCAAACCAGATCCCGCTGCCCCATCCGTCACCCCGCAACCGGCACTGGCTGACCAAGAATCCGTGGTTCGAGGCGGAGACCGTCCCCGCACTCCGAGATCGGGTGAACGAGGTGCTCAGCCGGCGATGAAGTCGATCAGCACCTCGGCCAACCGAGGACCGCGGTCCTCCTGAAGGAAGTGGCCCCCGCCCTCGATCGTCACGTGGGGTTGGCCCTGCGCCCCTGGGACCAGCTCCCGGAACGGCTTCTCGCCGCCGGCGGTGACCGGGTCCTGGTCGCTGAAGCAGCACAGGAAGGGGCGATCGTACGTCTTGAGGACCTCCCAAGCCGCCCGGTTGGCCGGCGCCGCCGGGTCGTCCGGCGAGGTCGGCACGTGGCTCGGCCAGATCCGGGCCCCGGCCTTGTAGGAATCATCCGGGAACGGGGCGTCGTAGGCCGCCTTCACCTCGGCAGACAATTCGGTGGTGGTGCCGCCGTTGATGATGTCCCCGATCGGGAACACCGGGGCGGTCTGGGAGAACGCCTGCCACTGGAGGAAGGCCTCGGACGGCCTACCGTCACCGGTCGGTAGGCCGGTGTTGCCGACCGCGATCCGGGTGAAGCGGCCAGCCTGGTCGGCCATCAACCGGAGCCCGATCAGACCACCCCAGTCTTGACCGAAGAAGGTGGCGTCCCGCAGATCCAACACATCGAAGACCAGGCTGGACATCCACGCCACGTGCCGGGCGTAGCTGTAGTCGTCCTGCTCGGTCGGCTTGTCGCTCCGCCCGAACCCGACCTGGTCCGGGACCACCACCCGGTGGCCGGCCGCCACCAGGGGCGGGATCATGAACCGGTAGAGATAGCTCCAGGACGGCTCGCCGTGGAGCAGCAGGACCGGAGCGGCCGACGGATCACCCTCGTCCAGGTAGTGGACCCGAAGGGTGCCGCCATCCTGGTCGTCGATCTCGGCGTAGTGCGGTTCGAACGGGAAGTCCGGCAGGTCGGTGAATCGATCGTCCGGGGTCCTCAGTGTCTCCATTGGTCACTCCTGGGTTCGGTTGAGGGAGGCGACGTCACGGACGTCACCCAGTTCTGCGGGGGCGGTGGCGGACGGGGCAAGCCGGATGAGGCGAGCGGTGAACCCGAGGTAGTCCCAGATCAGGTGCTCGCCGTCCCGCCAGCGCCGGACCTCGATGTCTAGACCATCCGGGCGGAGGACGTGGACCCCGTCCTCATAGCTGGCAACGACGTGGATCGGCGTGGCCTTGTCGAACTCGGCCACATCGTGGACCCCGCCGGCCAGGGTGCCGTCACAGCGCATGTCGTGGATGATGCCGCCACCGGTGACAACGACACGATCGCCCCGCTGCTCGATCCGCTGCACGTGCCCGAGGGCCGGGTGATCAGCGACCGGTTCCCCGCCGACCAGCACCTCGACGGTTCGCCAGTAGCCGTCGAGGTCGGGAGCCATCGCCGGAGATGCCTCCGTGCAGCCGGTCAGGATCGGATCCGGCCACGACGTCCAGCCGCCGGCGGGGGTGAAGGCGACGGGGATGTCGTCGATCGTCGGCGGCGGGCTCATTGGCGAGACATCTCGGAGCGGGCCGTGGTCTCGGTGTCCGCCCCGGTCGGATGGGCCATGTCGATCATCACCTCGTGAAGGATGCCGTTGAACGGGAACGGGGCCCCGTACCGGCTGGAGACCGCCTGACCATGGTCCTGTCCGACGCTGGAGCCGATGGAGCTGATCATCCGCATCATGAATGGCAGGTCGGCGGTCCCACAGACTTCGCCGTCGATCGACAGCTCGGCGAACCCGACGGTCCGATCGGTCCGGACCAGGCGGACGCCGACGGTGGCCGGGTCGGCCGGGACCGGGATCGACGACTCGACGACCGTGTGGGCGTCGAAGGCGTTGTAGTCGAGTACCAGGCGACCGTTCTGAACGAACACCGACAGTCCGGAGTTGGCGTTGCCGATGGCCCAGATCACTCCCTCGCCGCCCTCACCCCTGGTCACCGAAGCGGTGAGTGCCCAGTGACGACCACCGGGCGAGGGGCTGGCCTGGGCCGGAATCGGGGTGATCGGCGGGCGGTACCGGTAGCGCCGATCGGTCCGGTGGGGCGAGCGGTCGTCCGGCCGAGATCGGAACAGCTGGATCGTCCGATCGTCGAGCGGCAGGACCCCGTGCCGATCCGCCTCGGCGAACCACAGGTCGATCAGCTCGGCCAGCTTCGCCGGCTCGGCCTCGGCCAGATCGTTGCACTCGGAGTGGTCTGCGGAGAGGTCGTAGAGCTCCCAGGTGTCGTCGTCGAAGGGGACGCCAGGATCGTGCTTGGCCACCGCCTTCCACCAGCGGCCGTCCTGCTCGACCACCAGCGCCCGGGAGCCGAACTGCTCGAAGTACTGGAGCCGGTTGGTCGCCGGGGCCGCCGGGTCACCGAGCACCGAGGCGAACGAGTGGCCGGTCACCGGCAGCTGTTCCCGCCCATTGAACACCTCGGGCGGGGTGACACCGAGCAGCTCGTACACGGTCGGGACGATGTCGGACACGTTGACGAACTGGGACCGGAGGGTGCCATGCTGCTCGGCGTCGATGCCGGCCGGCCAGTGCATCACCAGCGGGACGTGGACGCCACCCTCGTGGGTGTTCTGCTTGTACCAACGGAACGGGCTGTTGCCGCATTGGGCCCAACCCCAGGGATAGTTGGTGTGGCTGTTCGGTCCACCGATGTCGTCGATGCGGGCCACCGCCTCGTCCGGGGTCTCAAGGATGCCGTTGAAGTACTTCATCTCGTGCATCACACCGAACGGCCCACCCTCCTGCGACGCACCGTTGTCTGCCAGGACCATGACGATGGTGTTGTCCAACTGGCCGAGCGCCGCCAGCCCGTCGACCAGGCGGCCGATCTGATCGTCGGTGTGGTCGAGGAACGCCGCAAACGCCTCCTGGAGCCGGCACGCGAGCCGGCGATGGTTCTCCGGCAACTCGTCCCACGGCTCGACCCCGGGGTTTCGGGGCGCCAGGGCGGTGCCGGCGGGAATGACCCCGAGTTCCAGCTGGCGGCGGTACCACCGCTCCCGGACCACGTCCCATCCCTCGTCGAACCGGCCCCGGTACTTGGCCAGGTAGGACTCGGGGGCCTGATGGGGGGCGTGGGTCGCCCCGAACGGGAGGTAGGCGAAGAACGGTCGGTCCGGCCGGATCCCCTTGGAGTCGCTGATCATCCGCAGCAGCTGGTCGACCAGGTCCTCGCTCAGGTGGTAGCCATCCTCGGGGGTGGCCGGCGGGTCGACGTGGTGGTTGTCGATCACCAGTTCGGGGTGGAACTGGTCGGTCTCGCCCTCGAGGAACCCGTAGAACCGGTCGAACCCCCGGCCGAGCGGCCACTGGTCGAACGGCCCGGCGGCCGAGATGTCCTCGGTCGGGGCCAGGTGCCACTTGCCGGCGCAGAAGGTGGCATAGCCCTGGGCGCCCAGTATCTCGGCAACCGTCGCCGCGTGGTCGGAGATGTGGCCCCGTTGGTGGGGGAAGCCGGTGTTGTGGTTGGACACCGAGCGCATCCCGACCGCGTGCTGGGACCGACCGGTCAGCAGCGACGCCCTGGTCGGCGAACACAGCGGGGTGACGTGGAAGTTGGTGAACTGCAGTCCACCGGCGGCCAGTGCGTCGACATTCGGGGTCTCGATGTCTGACCCGAAGCAGCCGAACTGGGCGAACCCGGTGTCGTCGAGCAGCACGATCACGACGTTTGGGGCGTCTTCGCCGGGATGGGCCGGCGTCTCGAACGCCGGCTCGGAGTCGGCGAGGGTTCGGCCGATCCGGCCTTCGAAGCCGGGGATGGGGATGGTGCGATCGGTCATGTGGACATACTCCTCATGGTGCGATGGTGGCGCGTCAGATGGTGACCGTCGTCAGGTCGTTGCCGATGACGATCTCGCCGTCGAAGTGCTCGGCCGCCCGTGCCACCCATTCCGGGTACTGGTCCGGGGTTGGGGCCGGGACCATGTGGGTGAACACCAGCCGTCGGGCGCCGACTCGGGCCGCGGTCTGGGCCGCCTCGACCACACCGGAGTGGTAGTCCAGGATGTCCTGGAGCATCGGGTGGGGGATCGCCTCAACGATGTCCCGGCGAATCACCGTCTGGACGTAGGCGTCGGCCCCGGCCGCCAACCCGTCGACCCCTTCGCAGGGGATCGTGTCGCCGACGATGGCAGCCGATCGACCCCGGTTGGTCAGCCGGTAGCCGATCGTCGGCTCGACGGGAGCATGGACGGTGGCGGCGGTGGTGATCTCGATCTCATCCTCGCCGGCACCGAGGGTCAGAGTGTCTCCCGGCTCCAGCTCCGTCACGTCGACCCTTGGCCCGTTCGTCAGGACCTCGTGATGGGCGATCCGGTAGCCGACATCGGCCTCGAGTGCGTGGAGCTGCCGCTCGACGAACGTGGCGGTGCCGGGCGGCCCGGCGACCTGGAGGGTGGCGTTGCCCTGGGTCATCACCCAATGGGTGGTCATCACATCGTTGAACGCACAGACGTGGTCGCTGTGGAGGTGGGTGATCAGGACGCCGGTCAATAGCGCCGGCACCGACCCTGCGCCGGCCAGGCGCATCACGGTGGCTCGCCCGGCGTCGATCAGGACCTGGGTCTCGCCGGCCTTGACCAGGGTCGACGGGCCGGCTCGGTTCGGGTCTGGCAGCGGCGAGCCGGTGCCGGTGAGGATGATCTCCACGGCGGCCAAGCTATGCGGCGCGGACATCTTTTGCCAGTTGAACCCGCATTTCTTTGACCGGGACCGGTCTGGCCATCGGTGCGTCCGACCTTCCGGGTCGGCCAACTGCGGGTCGGCCCTCCTATCATCGAACACGGCACCGACCCCGTGTGGTCGGCTTGATGGGAGACGAACAGCATGGCGAACAAGGCAATCATCACCGGGGGCGTACTGATCGTGATCGGCGTGGTCGTCTCGATCCTCTCCGACTCCGAGAGCGTGACCTCATTGATTCCGGCCTTCATCGGGATCGTGTTCGTGCTCATCGGTCTGGTCGGACGGCTCCGGCCAGCGCTCAACCATCATGCGATGCACGCGGCGGCCGCGCTGTCCCTGATCGCCATCCTCGGCAGCCTCGGCTCGGTCATCGGACGGGGAAGCACCGGTTGGGCGCTGTTCTCCCAGCTGGCGACGATTGCCGTCACCGGTGCGTTCCTCGTGATTGCCATCCAGTCGTTCCGGGCCGCACGCCTGGCTCGGGAGGCTGCGGCAGCCTGACGGTATTGGGCCGATTCGTGGACCTGGTTGGCAATGCCGGCCAGGGCGTTAAGGTTGCCTACCGATGAGCGAGCCAACGAAGGACATCATCCTGGTCACCTGCGAGCGGTGGCCGGATCTGAGCACCGGCGACTCGGTGCTCGCGGACGAACTCCGAACCCGTGGACACCGCGTCCGTGGCCTGCCGTGGAACGTGGCGCCGTTGGAGGCCTTCACGTCCGCAGACCTCATCGTGTTGCGGTCGAACTGGGACTTCCACAACCATCTCCCGGCGTTCGCCACCTGGCTGGACGACATCGAGGCCAGCGGGGTGCCGATGCGCAACTCGGCCGGCCTGGTTCGGGGCTTCCTCGACAAGACCTACCTCGAGCCCCTGGCCGCTGCCGGGTTCCGGACCCCCCAGACCCTCATCATCGACGACCTCGACGTCGACGTGGTCACCGACTGGATGAACGACCACCAGTTCGACCGGGTGGTGACCAAGCCGGTGTGGGGAGCGAGCGGCCACGGCGTGTCGATCGTCGATGTCGCCGGGCTGGCCGAGCTTGCCGCGTCCCGGTCCCGGGATGCCGACCGGCGAGCGCTGCTGGTCCAGGAGTTCATTCCCTCCGTCAGCAACGGCGAGATCGCGCTCGTGTATTTCAAGGGCGAGTACTCCCATGCGCTGCTCCGGCGGCCGGCCGCCGGAGACTTCCGGGTCAACAGCCAGTACGGGGGCACGATGACGGCGCTCGACCACGTCGACCCGGCACTGATCGAACTCGGCCACAAGGTGGATGAATCCCTGGCCGAGGTCGCCACCTACGTCCGTATCGACGTGGTGAGCGACGGGGTCGACCACGTGGTGATGGAGGTCGAGGTCAACGAACCGGCCCTCGGCCTGCACCTGTCCCCCGGCTCGGCCGGGCGCTTCGCTGACGCCCTGCTCAGCTGACCTCTAGGCGGGTGTCGCCGGCGATCGGTCGCTCCAACGCCCGGCCGATACTGGCGGCGACGTAGCCGGTCACGACGATCGCCACCCCGGGAACCAGGGTCACCAGCGGGTGGCGCTCCAACTCGTCGACCCCCCGGGCCAACATGGCCCCCCACTCCGGCGTTGGCGGTTGGGGGCCGAGCCCGAGGAACGACAGGCCGGAAAGCAACAGCAGCTTGCCGGGGAACCGAAGGAAGGCGTGGGCGATCAGCGGGCGGGCTGCATTCGGCAGGAGCGTCTTGCCGATGAAGCCGACCGGGCCGACCCCGGTCATCTGGGCCGCCATGGCGTAGTCCGAGCCGAGCAGCCGCCCGACGATCTCGAACGACAATCTGGCGAACGGCAACCAGCCGGCGATGATCACGGCGATCAGCAGCGTGACCAGATTGGTGCCGAGGATCGACACCGCCACCAGGGCGACCACCACCTCGGGGACGGCGACAAGCGAGTCGGTGACGAGCAACAGGGCCGACCCGAACGATCCACCACGCCAGGCGGCGAAGGTCCCGAGGGTCGTCCCGATCAGGGCGGTGATCAGCAGCGCCACCGTGGCCGCGCCGATCGTTATGAAGCCGCCGGCGACCAGCCGGCTGAGCATGTCCCGGCCCAACTCGTCTGTGCCGAGCGGGGCGTCGAGCGACGGACCGGCGAACCGGTTGGTCAGGTCGATGGCGTTGCGATCGTGGGTCAGCGTCCACCACGCCAGGAACCCGACCACGACCACGGCGATCCCGATCGTGATCCACCGGCGAACGCTCCAGCCGCTCATCCCTCACGCTCCGGTGGACTGAGGATGGCGGACAGTCCGTCGCCGAGCAGCCCGATGGCCAGACCGACCGCGACCGCGACCAGCAACCCACCCTGTAACATCGGCACGTCCGAGGTGGTCAGGGCGGTGTGCAGCAGCCGACCGAGGCCGGGAACGCCGAGGATCACCTCGGCGATGACGGCACCGCCGAGCAGACCGGCGATGAACAGCGAGCCGAGGGTGAGCACCCCGACGAGCGACACCCGGGCGGCGTGCAGCCACACCACCCGCCGCCATCGGAGGCCCTTGGCCAGTGCGGTACGAATGTACGGCTGCTCCAGGGTGTCGATCATCTCCGATCTGACGACCTGGGAGAACAGGGCGATCGGCCCGATGGCAAGCGCAAGTACCGGCAGGACGAGGTGCTCCGGCCCGCCCCAACCGCCGGTCGGGACCAGATCGAGCCGGAGGGCGACGGCGTAGACCAGGAGCGGGGTCAACACGTGGATCGGGATGGCGACCAGGACCCGGGACGCCGCGGTGATCGCCCGATCGGGCCATCGGTCGCGGTTGGCCGCCGCCACGACCCCGAGGATCGAGGCAATGACCACCGCCGAACCGATGGCCAGAGCCACGACCGTGCCGGACACGATCGTGGCCCGCCAGACCTGTGGACCAACCGGGGTTCGGGACACGTTCGAGTTCCCGAAGTCCCCGGCGGCCACGTCTGTCAGGTAGTTCCAGTACCGGACGTGAAGAGGATCGTCGAGGCCCAGCTCCTCTGAGATGGCGGCCAAGGTCTCCGGATCCGGTTCGGCCTCCTCGGACCGCGCCAGCAGCGTGGCCCGTGCCTGATCGACACCCTGCAGCTCGGGGAGCATGAAGGCGAAGAACGAAAAGGCGAGGAGGACGACCGGAGCACTCAGGACCCGCTGGAGCCTCGACGATCTCAACGGACCGGGACCTCAGCCACCCAGGCTGACCTGGTTGGTGAGCAGGTTGATCTCGAACGGGTCGATGTCCAGGCCCTGCACGTCAGACCGGGCGGCGTACCGGGCCTGGTCGTGGACCAGGGGGAACCCGACGAAGCGCTCGGCCAGGAACTCGGCCGCCTCGGCGAAGAGGGCCTGTCGGTCCTCGACCGCATCGGCCGCACTCATCGAGGCAACCAGCGCGTCGAACTCCTCGTCGCAGAACCGGTTCAGGTTGTAGCCACCCTCACAGGTGAAGTCGCTGGTGAACAGCGCACCGGCATCGGCGATGTCGAAGTAGTAGCCCCGGGAACCGAGGAACATGTCGTGCTCACCGGCGAACACCCGCTCCTCGAGCGGGGTGTACTCGCCGACCTCGATCTCGACGTCGAACCCGACCTCCTGGAGCTGGGCCTGGGCCACGGTTGCGATGTCTGCCAACTCCGGCCGACTGGCGTAGGTCCAGATCATCAGCGAACGATCCTCGGCGTCGACACCCTCGAGCAGCGAGGCGGCCTGGTCGACCGCGTCGGCCGGCACCTCGGCCTGAGGGGCCCAGGTGTTCTCCGGGCCGAAGTAGCCACGGGCGGCCGCGAACTGGCCTTCCAGCAGACCGTCGGCGATGGCGACGTTGTCCAGTGCCAGGCTGACCGCTTGGCGGACCGTCGGGTTGGCCATCGGACCGCTGGTGGTGTTGGCGTACAACGACGCGGTGCGGGGCAGGCTGAACTGGATCAAGTCGACGTCCGGGTCCTCGTCGATGGCGGCGAGGTCCGGGATGTCGATGCCGCCGGCGATGTCGACCTCATCGGCCCGGATGGCCGCGGCCCGGGCACCGGCGTCTGGCACGAACCGGAACACGGCACCGTCGAGCAGCGCTGCATCACCCCAGTAGCCGTCGAACCGCTCGACGGTCAGGGAGTCCGGCGGGGTGAAGTCGGTGAGGGCGAACGGCCCGGTACCGATCGGGGCGGTCGGCTCGCTGTCGTAGGCGGCCGGGGCCAGGATCGACATCGACCGGCTCGACAGCCGCAGCGGCAGGATGGGATCCGGGTCGGAGGTGATGATCCGGACGGTCAGGTCATCGACAATCTCGGTGCTGAGCTCCAGGCCACCGAGGCTCCGTGGTGGGGAGGCCACGCCGGTGATGTAGGCGATGGCGGTCTCGACCGCGGCGGCGTCGAACGCCGAGCCGTCGTGGAACACCACGCCCGGCCGCAGTGCGAACTCCCACGTCGTGTCGTCGACCCGCTCCCAGGACTCGGCCAGGGACGGCTCCGGCTCGCCGGTGGCGCTGGCCTTGACCAGGCCCTCGATGATGGCGGCCTTCACCAGGATCGACGAGTCATCGGACTCGATGGCCAGACCGGCATCGGGACCGAACTGCAGGGCGACCCGGAGGATGGAACCGGCCTCGTCCTCCATCGCCTCGTCCTCGGCCTCGGTCGCCTCTTCCTCTGCGGCGCCGTCATCATCGGCCGCTTCCTCGGGTTCGGTCTCCTCGGTCTCGGCCGAACTGGCCGAATCGCTCGCATCATCGTCGGATGCATCATCGTCGGAGCCGCCACAGGCGGCTGCGATGAGGACCAGTCCGATCAGGACGGCCAACAGCCGTAGTGGCAGGAATTTCTTGTACATGTTCAGCGCTCCTCCGTGGTGCGTGATGTCTTGGTATTGCGGTGTATTCGGTATTCGGTATTCGGTATTCGGTGTTCGGTATTCGGTATTGCCTTGCACTTGGTATTGCCGTGGGGTTGGGATCTGGAGTGGCTGGTTGGTCCCGGTATCAGCGGGCGAGGACCTTGCCGTCTGCGACCTCGAAGACCCGGTCGCACTCCCGGTCGATCAGCGGTCGTTCGTGGGAGATCAGCAGGTAGAGGGCGCCGGTCGATGCCTGCAGCTCGTTGAGGATCGAGAGGATCTCGTCCCGGATCGACCAGTCGAGAGCGGAAACCGGCTCGTCGAGGACCACCACCAGAGGTCGCCGGATGAGCGCCCGGGCGATGCCGACCCGCTGGCACTGGCCGCCGGACAGGGCGGTTGGAAGCCGCTCGGCCTGGGTCGATGTCAGCCCGACGTCGGCGAGCAGGCTGCGGGCCTGGTCCCGGGCCTCGTCCGCCGACCGGCCGTTTGCCACCAACGGTTCGGCCACCTGGGCCAGCGCCGAGCGGCGAGGGTTGAGCGAGCCGAACGGGTTCTGGAACACGTACTGGACCAGCCCGGCCTTCTCGACCCGACCGACCCGGTCGTCGCCGGTGATCGGCCGGCCGCCGATCCGAACCGAGCCCTCGCTGGGGGCCAACACCCCGGCCACGATCTGGGCCAGCGTCGTCTTGCCCGCCCCTGACCGGCCGACCAGCCCGAGGGTGGTGCCCGGGGTCGCCGTGATGGTGACATCGCTGAGTACCGGGGCTCCCCGTTGGCGGCGCCACCCACCCCGACCATAGGTCTTGCCGACCCCGATGATCTCAAGCGTCGGGTCGACGTCTGGCCGGTCCCCATACCCCGTCGGTTCGTTCGCCCGCTCGTCCCCGGCAACCGACGCCGGCGCCGGCGATGTCACCGGGATCGACGGCGTCGGCTCTCGGGACTCGGTTGGCGACGTCGCCCCCTCGGCGATCGACGTGACCTGGTCTGCCATCCGCTCGACCACCCGCCGGTCGTGGGTGATCAGCAGAACACTCAGCCCGTCGCTGTCGACCCTGGCCCGGATGAGGTCGAGCACGTGGCCCTGGGTGTCGTCGTCGAGCGCAGTCGTCGGCTCGTCGGCGATGAGGATGGCCGGGCGGTTGCACAGGGCGATGGCCAGGGCCACCCGCTGGCACATGCCGCCGGACAGCTCGGCCGGGCGGGACCGGGCGATCCGCTCGGGGTCTGGGAGGTCGACGGCGGCCAACTCCTCGATGGCGATGGCTCGGGCCGCCGCCTTCGACATCGATCGATGCCGCCGGACGGCCTCGATCAGTTGGGCCTCGATCCGGAAGGCCGGATGCAGGCACCCGAGGGCGTTCTGGCCGACGTAGCCGATCTGACGACCCCGGATCGAGCTCCAGTGCGGTTGATCCAGCCCGAGCAGATCGTCGTCGAGGCCGGCGAGGCGGATCGACCCGGAAGGGACGGCGCCCGGCGGAAGCAGCCCGACCGCGGCCAGGGAGGTGAGGGTCTTGCCGCTACCGGACTCGCCGACCAGGCAGTGGACGGACCCGGCCTGCAGGGTCAGCGACACGTCCCGGACCAGGGTCTGCGATCCGATGTCGACCCGCAGCTCGTCGATGGTCAGTGGCTGCCGGCTGGTGTCGACCGGCGCGCTCAACGGCCAGCCCGGACAGGCAGGTCCGGCGAGGGGGAGAGCGACGGCCACGGCACCGATTCACCCTATCTGGGGTGAGAATGATTCTCGCACCTTCGCGTCGCGTCAGCGACGTTGCACCAGCAGAAACCAGATCGCCTCGTGGTCGATGGCCAGGGGATCGGCCACCTGTCGCTGGCCGGACCGCCGTGGTCTGAGCGGGTCGGACGGGTCGGACGATGAGATCGTCGGGGCGACCACCGCCTCCTGAGCGGCGACGACCGTGGCCGGCGGCGGCTCGGTGGTGTCGACCGTGATCGCCTCCGGCCAGTCGTCGAAGCGGGCCGCAATGTGGTCTGCGATGTCCGGCGTTGCGTCCGACGGGTTGTGGGTCGCCGAAGATCGTTGGAGGATCCTGGCCTTTGCAATGTCGACGGGAGCGACGCAACGGAGCTCGGTCAGCGTGGCTGCGGTGCGCTCGGCCAGGAGTCGGAGATCGGCCCGGCGGGCGGCATCGGCCCAGGTGGCATCGAGCACCACGCTCTCGCCTCTGGTCAACAGCGAGTCGGCCTGGTGAAGCAACTCGTCGTAGACCCGGCCAGAGAACTCGTCCCGGTAGATTCCCTCCCCCGCATCCGCCGGAAGGTGATCGTCGGCGCCGACCCCGGCCAGCCCTTTTCGGATCTCGTCGGTCCGTAACCAGACGGCTCCGATCCGCCGGGCCAAGCCATCGGCCACCGTGCTCTTGCCGGTACCCGGACCGCCACCGACCACGATCAACCGAACCTGCCCGAGCCGGAGGTGGTGGAGTGCGAGGTCGTGGTAGCGGCCGACCTCGGCGGCCGCGCCCCGATCCCCCTGGGCGAACCGGATGGCGGCGATCTTGGCCCGGACATGGGCCCGATAGGCCACATAGTGGTGGGCCAGGGTCGACGGGTGGTGCTCGTTCGAGAACTCGTCGTAGTCCCGAATGAAACGAGCGGCGACGGCCGAGCCGGCGAGGCGGTGCAGGTCCATGACCAGGAACGCCACATCGTTCAGCACGTCGCCGATGCGGAAGTCGTCCCGAAAGGCCACACAGTCGATGACCTGGGGGCCATCGTCCAGGACGAAGACGTGCTCGGCCCGGAGATCGCCGTGGCCATCGACCACTCGACCGCCTGAGATCCGCTCGGTAAGCAGGGGGTCCCGCCCGGCGATGAAGCGATCGGCCAGCCGCCAGACCTCGGCGTACTGGTCGGCAGGAATGATGGTGCCGGCGAGCGGTCGCAGGACATCGAGGTTCTCCTCCCACCGGGCACGAAGCCGCGCCGCGGTGGCGCCGGCCGCAGCCGCGCCGATGATCGGTTGTTGCCGTGCATGGAAGGCGGCAATGAACCTCGCCACGGCGCGGAGTCGGTCCGGCAGATCCGGCCGGTCGATGCATCGGTCGAGTTGCCGGTCCTCGGGGAGGCGCCGCATCACGATGAGCCGCTCGACGGTGCGACCGTGCCCCACGACGTCGGTCAGGGCGAGGTAGACCTCAGGCGAGATCCGCCGGTTCAACTCGAACTCCCGGCTGGTCTGAGCCAGCCGAGCCGGCCGGTCGACGAAGCTGACGAAGCCGGCATCGACCGGCTTGAGCTGCTTGTAGACCCGGTCCGGGGTCAGGAACAGCATCGACAGGTGGGTCTCGACGGCGTCGACCAGTCCGAACGTGGGCTCGACGCTGTTTATGGTCATAGCTGCAGCATGGAGGCGGTACAGACAACGGGGTAGGGCCGTTGGACCCTGTCTCAACCTGCGCCGGGACGGCAGCCCACGTCGACCCAACGCCCGCCCCTCCGACGCGCTACTCCCGGAGCCAACCGCCCGGGTCATTGCCCATATCGGCCAGCGGCCGGGCGGCGGTATAACGGGAGGAGCATCGGAGGAGGGGTGATCATGTGGTCGGATCGTCGGTCATCCTCTTGCCGTCCTGTGATCCTGCTGGTGGTCGCCATCGCTTGGATGGTGGCGATCGCAGGATGTTCGTCGTCGAGCGACCGGTCGACGGAGGGCGTCGGACCGGCGGTCGGCACCGCATCGAAAGACCTGACGGACGGCGTCGCAGGTGAGGAGCAGCGGGTCGTCGACCTCGGCACCGGCGAGGCGACGATCGTCGTTCCCCCGGACTCGTTGAGCGAGGAGCTGGCCGCAGTCCCGATCGATGACCTACGACGCCCGCCGGCGCCGCCCGGTGCGGTGTTCCTTGGCGCGGCGATGGAGCTGACGGCCGGCGGCCAGCAGCCCCGAGTCCCGCTGACCCTCCGCATCCCGGCCGCCGACCTGGACCCGACCGACCCATCCCTCGTCTTCTTCGCCCGCTGGGATGACGAGGCCACCGCCTGGGTGCCGTACCGGACCACCTACGATCCAGCCACCGGCGTCATCACCGCCACGATCGACCATTTCACCATCCTGGCGCCGGTGGAGTGGATCGGTGGTGTCATCGCCGACGGGTTGGAGTGGACCGGTCAGCAGCTGCAGAACGCGTACGACAGCGTCACCGGCGCCATCGGATCGACCGTGCAGGCGATCAAGGACGACCTCGAGCTGTTCGGGACGAACGTGGCCGGTTGGCTCGGCATCCGTGGCGCATCGCCGCCGACCTGTGCGGCCAGCGACCGGACCGACGTGGAGCTGACCAACTCGGCAGACGGCAACCAGCCACCGTTCTTCGCCTGTCACGAGTGGCTGGGCGACACCCTCCGGGTGAAGATCGCCAACAATCGTCCGTACGGCATGATCGTCAGCCGGCCGCCGGGGTCTCGCGTCACCATCGAGAACTGGCCGGGGCTGCAGCTGACCTCCGGCGACGCCGCGCTCTATGCGTTCTACGAGGTGCTGGACAGCGGCTTCGGCATCGACGAGGCCTACCTGCCCCCAGGGGCGACCCTGGCCGTCGACTTCATCGACCAGCCGCCAGAGTGGACCCGAATCGAGGCCACCTCGTCGACCATCTATGTCGGACTCGATCTCGGTATCGAGTGGCTCTTCTACATCTATGGCACCGGCGTCGAGCTTCCTGTCGACGGCATCAACTGCCTGCTTGCCGGCGGGTCGTCACTGTCCGACATCGTCAACAACTTCGACCCGGGCGAGCTGTTCCGCTACGCCGACGCGGTTCGTCAATGCCTCTCGACGTTCCTCGGCGACGCCGCGCTCGGCACGTTCGACGTGGTCAAGTCAAGCGTTGCCGCCGTACCGGCGCTGCTGTCGACGATCAAGGACGTCGGCGGCAGCGGTCAGGTCGAGAACTCGCTGACGATCCGCTACCGGGCCGACGCCCCGCCAGCCGGTGTTGCGGTGGCACCTGGCGAGCTGGCCGGGGTGTGGGTCGGCCCAGTGGATCAGCCAGGGGCGCAGCCCTACACGATGACCCTCACGTTGTCCCCGGACGGCGACGGCTACCGCGGGACCGTCGACTACCCGGAGCTGGCCTGCGGTGGGTTCTCGACACTGCTCGGGCGAGACGGGGCGACGTTCCAGTTCGCCGAGACCATCACCTACGGGGACCGCTGTATCGACGGCACCTTCACCTTGGCCGCACTGACCGATGGGCGACTGGCCTGGGACTGGACCAGCGAACCGTACGTCGCCACCGCGCTCCTGGAACGGGCCCGCTCTGGCGCGGACGAGGGGGCTAAGCCGGCGGCGGCCTGTGCGGACGCAGCCCGGCGGTTGCTGGAAGAGGCGAACGACGGAACCAGCACCAACTCGGTCCGGACCGAGTTCGACCAGACACTGTCCAGCATCAGGGGCAGCTACGGCCCGTTCTCCCTCGAACGCCTGGAGTGCCGCCAGGGAAGCGCCTTCGATCCTCCGACCCCGGACGACTCGACGGTCATTACCAACGCCCAGGGCTGGCATATCGCCCTCCACATGCGCGAGACCGCACCGGGCCAATGGGAGCTGATCGCCATCGTCGAAATCGGCGGCGGCCTGTAGGCGGACAGGGTTCGGGCTGTGTCGGAGGTCATGTACGACCGCGACCGGGCCGGCCGTCTCTCCGGCATGACCACCACCGAATCATCCACGTCCACCACCGAACCGACGACCGCCGAACGTCGCAGTCCGGCGCGTGGCCTGGCAGCCGGACCGGCCTCCGGGACGGTCCGGCTCGGCGGGCCGTACCCGGACCACAGCTCGATCGAGGTGACCGACCCGTCCACCGGTGCAACGGTCACCCGGTACTACACCTACGTCGAACCAGACCCGGCCACCCCGGATCCGGTCCCGCTGGTCATCGGCCTCCACGGCGGCGGCGGCAACATGCGCAAGATGTACAACGCCCTCGGTTTCGATGCGGCTCCCGGCCCGAGACCGTATCTGACCGTCATCCCCCAGGGGTTCGGGCCGTCACACGACCCAGCCTCGCCTGACCCGGCCGGTATCTGGAACTCCGGCCAGTCGTGGAGCGCCTACCAGAGTTGGACCGGCCCCTTGCAGGACGACGTGAACTTCATCGATGCACTGCTGCTAGAGGTGACCAGGCGAACGGCCATCGCCGGGTGGCGGGTCGACCAGTCCAGGACCTCGGTCATCGGATTCTCGAACGGCGGCATGATGGCGTACCGACTTGCCGCCGAGCGGTCTTCCGAGTTCGCGGCGGCGGTCATCATGCAGGCCGGCATCGGCGGCGATCCAGACCCCGGCGACCCGACCCTCCCGGTCCATGTCAACCATCCGGGAGACCACCGCGCCGAGCCGGTCGCCATCCTGCAGCTCCACGGGCTCCTCGACCCCGGCCTGTCGCTGACAGACGGTTTCATCCGAAGCGGCCGGAACCCTCGATCCGATCTGCCGGTCATGGACGGCGTCGACGTCTGGGTCGCCCACAACAACTGCGGATCGAGACCGACCATCGACTCCCATCCGCTGGGGCTGATGCGGACCTGGAGCGGTGGCGACGGGGGAACCGAGGTCAAGCTGCTCACCATGCCGTCGGTGGCCCATCAGGTCCCGGCCGGGGTGATGCGGACGATCGAGCCGTTCCTGGCCACCCACCACAAGTAGGGCGCCCTGGGGCCTACCCGTGGACACCGCCGAGGTAGACCCAGCGGCCGTCTTCCTTGACGAACCGGCTGACCTCCCGCAGCGTGCCCGGCCCGCCGAGATCCTGGTACGCCGCCTCGAACTCCACGATGCCCGAGTCATCGCCCGGACCGCCATGCACCGTCCGGGCAATGACCAGTCCGGTCCAGGTCGTGGTGGGGTTCAGCTCGACCTCGGGCGGCCGGGTCGTCGAGTGCCAGCTCCACTGGAGATGATCGACGTTGCGGCGGGAGAAGGCGGTGTAGCGGCTCCGCATCAACGCCTCGGCGGTCGGTGCCGGGGCGGTCCGGGCGATGATCGGTCCACAGCACGCAGCGAACGGCCGGCCCGAGCCGCACGGGCACGGTCCCCGTTGGGGGCCGCTCGATGGTGGGAGCGCCAGCGACATCGCCTCCCGGTATACCCGACCGGCGGTTCAACCAGTCGAACGCCCCCGACCGTGTCCAGGCCTGGTCAGACATACCTCGTATCAGCGCCGCCGACCGAGGCTCCTAGTCGTGAGGACTCGATCAGACCGACCCGACACCCTGTTGAGGAGCGAACGATGGCTAACGTCACCGAATACAACTACCAATTCACCGGCGGACCGACCGGGTATGCCAACAGCCGATGCATCATCCGGCTGAGGAACGGGAGCTCCTCGGTGGCCTACATCTACTTCGTTCCGGACGGCCAGCCGATCCCGCCGGACACCGACGGTGGCCCGTGGATCAAGATGTACCTGCCGGAGTCGATGATCCTGACGGTCGTCGACCAACTCCGCAACGAGAGCCCCATCAGCGTCTACTACGCCTCGGGCAGCGCCTTCCTCCACACCGGCCGGGAGCCCATCGGAGAGGGCGAGGAGTAGGGCCCAAACGGGTAGCAACTCGACCAGGCCCTAGTCGCCCTCGAATTCGCAGACCCGGAACACGTCGATGCCGGCGGTCCGGAGCCGGTCGGACCCGCCGAGGTCTGGCAGATCGACGATGGCGGCCGCCTCGACCACCTCCCCACCGAGCCGACGGATCAGCGCCGCGCCGGCCAGCATGGTGCCGCCCGTCGCGATGAGATCGTCGAGCAGGAGCACCCGTTGGCCGGCCTGGACCGCGTCGGTGTGGAGCTCGACCTCGGCCGTGCCGTACTCCAGTTCGTAGGACTCGGTGATCGTGTCGAACGGCAGCTTGCCCCGCTTGCGAACCGGGGCCAGCCCGACCCCGAGCTCATAGGCCAGCGGGCCCCCGAGGAGGAACCCCCGGGCATCGATGCAGGCCACCACGTCGAGGTCGTGCTCCTGATACCGGTGGACGAAGCAGTCGATCAGGCGGCGGAACGTCGCCGGGTCCTGCAGCAGCGGCGTGATGTCACGAAACTGCACCCCGTCGATCGGCCAGTCGGGAACGGTGCGAATCCGGTCGCCGATGTAGGTGCTGAAGTACGAGGACGGCCCGAGGTCACGTTCCATGTCGACGCCAAGCTACTTTGCTTCGATGGGAACGCCATCCGATACGACCGACCACTTCGCCGTTCCCATCGACCTCTCCGGCTGGTTCACCGGCCGACCGGAGGAAATGGACCGGATCGCCCGGGAGGTCGATCATGCCTGCTCGACCTCGGGGTTCCTGTCGATCACCGGCCACCGGGTCCCCGAGGAACTCATGGATCGGATGCTCGCGGTCAGCCAGGCGTTCTTCGACCTGCCGCTGGAGGACAAGCTGCGGTACCGGCTCGAGGACGTGGCGGCCAACCGGGGCTATGCACCGTTCGAGTCGGAGGCGCTGAGCTACAGCCTTGGCCTGGAGTCCGAGCCGGACCTGTTCGAGGCGTTCAACGTCGGGCGGGAGGTCGTACCGGACGGCGTCGACCAGGACGCGACCCGCACCTACTTCTCACCCAACGTCTGGCCGGCCGAGCCGGCGGACATGCGGGAGGTCTACCTCCGGTACTGGGATGCCTGCGAAGGTCTGGGCCATCTGCTGTGCGAGGTCTTCGCAAGAGCGCTCGGCCTGCCCGCTGGCTTCTTCGAGCCATACCTCGACCGGACGCCGAGCGTGATGCGGGCCAACAACTACCAGCGGCGGAGCGGACACCAGCCGACGGCCACCCAGCTACGGATGGGGGCCCACAGCGACTACGGCAGCCTGACCATCCTGCTCGCCGACCCGGTGCCAGGCCTCCAGATCCGGGACCGCGACGGCAGGTTCCATGACGTCATCCCTCAGCCTGGGGCCTTCCTGGTGAACCTGGGCGACCTGCTTGCGGAGTGGACGAACGACCGATGGCGGTCGACGGTCCACCGGGTGGTCCCCCCATCGACGAGCGAACCCGGTGAGGCCAGGCGGCGATCGGTGGCCTGGTTCCAGCAACCGAACCACGACGCCGTCATTCGGGTGCTCGACGTCTGCTGCGATGCCGACAACCCGCCCCGCTATCCCGAGACCACCTCGGGCGAACACCTGATGGCCAAACTCATGGGCCCCCGGGCCGGCGAGGACGTCGACGTCGACGACGCCTTCATGGCCCCGCTCGACTAGGAGTTGGACGATGACTCAGGTCCGATCGGGCCTGACCCGTATTCGGTCGACGAGGTGACGCAGTTCGGCTTCCTCCAGGCCGTGGGAGGTCACCCAGACGACCACCCCAGCCTCGCTCCAGGCGACCTGCCAAAATCCTTCCGTTGCCGCAGCAGCGGAGCCGGGATGTACAGAGGGCCACGGTGACCACAGGTCGCTGCCGGTCATCCCGGCCAGCGTTGCCGGCCCATCGTCGGCGTCGATTCGGCTGATCATGACGTGGCGACCCAGCCCGGGCCCGTCGCTGTAGCGGGCGACGAACTCGATGCGCGGCACCTGGTCGCCTGCGTCCTCACGCTGCAGGACCGAGTAGGCGACCGCCACCTGGCGCTCTGCGACCAGATCGGCCGGCAGTGCGTCACGCTCGATGATCACCTCCGGCGTCGCCATGCCAACCGAGGGTACGACGATCGCTGACGACGCGCCGGCTGGCGCCGTTCGAGCCGCCGGCACCTTGACCTATCGTGATTGGCATGACTCTCGGCGCCAACGCCACGGCATCGGGCGACTAGACGTGGAGCTTCCTCCCGCCCCATGGTCGCGATCGATGACCGGCCTCCAGCCGACCGCGATCGCCGAGCTACGAGAGACCGTCACCGATCTTCGAGACCGACCGGCCGACGCTCGCCACGTGGCCGAGGACGCCAAGCGCCTACTGGTACGGATCGACCAGCTCCTGGCGCTTCATCCCACGGCCGCGCAACGGGCCGAGATCATCCAGATCGCCCACCTGCTGGGGCGGCTTGCTGCCGAGGCCCACCGTGAGCTCGGCAACAAGCGGGAGGAGCGCTGGATGCGATCGGCCGTGCGTCGGCTCCACAAACTGGCGCCGTTCGAGCCGTTGCCCGGGCCGTAGCGTCAGGTGATCAGTGCGATGTACTCGCCCATGATCTGGTCGATCCAGCGGTCGATGCGCTCATCGGTCTTGTCAGACTGACCATCTTCGTCAAGGGCTAGGCCGACGAAGAACGTCTTGTCCGCGTTCGCGGCCCGAGATGCGTCGAAGTCGTAGCCGTCGGTCGGCCACTGGCCGATGAAGCTGGCCTGGCTGGTCTGCAGCTTCTCGTGCAGCCAGCCCATGGCGTCGACGAACCACTCCGAGTAGCCGTTCTGATCACCAAGGCCGTAGAGGGCGACGACCTTGTTGCTGAGGTCGAGCTGCGAGAGGCTCTGCTCCAGCTCCGACCAGTCGTCCTGGATGCCGCCGTAGTCCCAAGTCGGGATGCCCAGGATCAGGAACTCGTACTCCATGAGCTTGGTGACGTCGATCTTCTCGATGTCGTGGACATCCACGCCGAGGCCGAGATTGTCCAGCCGCTCCGCGATCCTTCTTCCTACGTCCTCTGTGTTCCCGGTGTCCGTTCCGTACACCACACAGGTCAGCGAGTCGCTCATGTTGAGTTCTCCTTTCGTCTGGTTCTGCGGTTGGTACCGCCTTCTTCGATTCGTTTGACTTAGGGTTGCTTTACAAACTATCTTATCGTGGCTGTACAGCGATTCAAACGGCGGTCAGCGGGACCTTGTCGCTGCAACACTGCGGTTCATGGCCGACAACGCCGGCGCCAAACGCGCCGACGCCGATCCAGCGGCTGGACGAGACTGCCTGACATGCAGTTTCCCCAGCACGGCGACAAGCACGGCCACCCCTCCTACGTGACCGCCGACCGCTCGCTATCGGAGCGAGCGGCCAGCGGCGAAAGCCAGGCACCGCCACCGGAGACGGTGATCGTGACGTGGCAGCGGAGCCTCCTCGACCACGCCCGTGACAACGGTGCGACCGCGCTCGACGGTTGGGGCGGCGTGGCTCACCAGCTCTCGCCGAGCCTCGGGCTCATCCGGCTACCGATCGGGGCGCCGGTGGTGGCGGTGATCATGGAGGAGTTGGCGGCCCTGGGGGTCCAGACGATCGTCGGCATCGGGACGGCGGGCGCGCTGTCGGCCGAGCTGGACATCGGAGACGTCGTGGTGTGTTCGGCTGCGGTTCGGGACGAGGGGACCTCCTATCACTATGCGCCTCCGGCCCGCTTCGCCCACCCGGACGACGACCTCGTCCGCCGCCTCGGTGCCGCATTGCCGGATGCCTCGCTGGGGCCGACCTGGACGACGGACGCCCCCTATCGGGAGACGCTTCACGAGATCGAGAGCTACCGCCGTGACGGCATCCTCGTGGTCGAGATGGAGGCAGCAGCGATGTATGCGGTCGCCGAGCGGCTCGGGATGGCGGCCGCCACCGTCGTCTGCATCTCCGACCTCCTCCACGGCGACACCTGGCACCCCCACTTCCGCTCCGACCGAACCACCGAGGCCCTCAACCAGACCTTCGACGCCGTGCGCGAGCTGTTCGACTCGCCGCCAGATCCCACAGCGCTCACCTAGACCCGTCGAACGTGCTCAGCCACCGACGTCGGCCTCGGCCCAGAAGTCTGGACACGGTTGGGATGGGAAGTATCGGGTGCACTCCTCCGGACTGAAGCCTCGCTGCACCCGGCTCAGGGCCAGGTTGACGAGCTCGTCGGGGTCGACCGGCAAACGGCGGATCACGCCCTTGGCATCCTGGTAGAAGACCGACGTCTCCTCGACATCCGAGAAGAGGTGCGCGAACTGCCCAGAGGCTGTGGCCACGTCGACGAGCAGCTCGCCAGTCGAGCCATCCCATGATCGAATCTGGGCGCCGGCACTGGATGTGTAGATACGGTCGCCAACTGGCAAGGTCCGGTGATTTGGTCCCGGCGCCACGTCACGGATGACCTGGACGGCCTGATCCGCTGGTGTTCCTGCCAGAATCGCGGGGACGTCGAACGTCACCGCCTGCCCGGTCTGGGCAGACAGCCCGACCGTGCTGCCGTCGGCAGAGAACTGTGCAACCAGCGGGGTGAAGCCCTCACCGACCTCCCAAGTAGTCAAGACCTCGTTCGTCGATGCATTGAGAAACGTAACCGTGAAGAAATCATGGTGGAGGAGCAGCTCTTGAGCCGCCCCGCCCACGGGGCCAAAGGCGCCCTGACCGATCCATTCACCCCCCTCGACCGGTGCGACGAGTTCGTTCGACCCGAGCGCTACGAGTCCACGGCGGGGTGGTTGCCTCGGTGATGGCTCGATACCGAGGTCGGCGCAGCTGGTCACCTCGACGAAGACGCGATCCAGTCGGTTGCTGACGGCTCGGGGAACCTCACACGGCCGCAGGGTTAGGACGGTCTGCCCGGTCGCAACATCGATGACCACTCCGACCCGGTCGGAGTCGAGCCCAGCGACGAGTGAGCCGTCAGCCGACACGACGGGGAAGTGCCAAGGTACGCCAAAGAGCTCGGTGAGCGGTCGCGACGAAGCCGGGTCGTCTTCCAGAACTTCAACGGTCACCACATCCGACCCGGTTCTGGCAACGATCACCGTGGATGTCTCCGGGGCAGTGGACGCGGCCACGATGGGCCCTTCGGCCTTGAGGTTCCCGAGTGCCTCGGGTCCGACATCGTCCATGTTCCAGATCCGGGTCGAACCGTCGAAGCTGGCGGTGACGAGACGACGACCACCGTTCGCGAACCGAAGCGCCAGTACCCCAGCGCCATGCCCAGCCAGGTGGAACCCTCCGCCCTGCACGAGGTCCACGATCTGCACTGCGTCATCGATGCCGCTGATGGCGAGGAACCGACCGTCCGGAGAGAACTGGACCGCCTGCGGCGCCGGGTGCTCGAGTACGTCGGCGACCTGCCCAGATTCGAGGTCGATGAGTAGGACGGCACGCCCGTTCCAGTCGGCAATGGCAGCTGTCGTCCCGTTCGGGGAGCCGCTGACGTCGGACTGAACGGGCACCTGTGCGAAAGTGTGAACGATGCGATCACCTTCCACCGAAAGGACGACGTTGGTGCCGTCCTGGTAGATGACAATGCCTTCGAGGTCTGGGGCGTAGCGAGCGCCACGCCCGGGAATCGTTCGAATGAGCGCTCCCGTCTCGGCGTTCCACAGCCTCGTGGCGGCAAAGGCACCGGAGGCGAGCACCGTCGATCCGTCGGGATGCCACGATGGCCGCAACGTTGCGAGGCCTCCCTCCAACGCCACGATCGTCCTCAGGGACGAACCGTCAACAATCAGGCCAGCATCAAGAGCCGATGAGCGATACTCCTCTGTGTAGTCGTTGGTCGGATCGCCGAAGGTCACGGCCAGCCGAGAGCCGTCCGGGCTGAACGACAAGCCGCCGAGCGGCTCTCCGAACCTCCGGGCCGCGATCTGGTTGCCGTCGAGGTCCAGGACGAGCACCTCGTCACCGTCGGCAACGGCGAAAACGTCCTCGGATGGGTGAGTCGCCAACTGCTCACGCCCGACCGGCAGCACACGTTCCAATCGGGAGGCTTGCACTGCGGTGTGGAGGGACGAGACTACGTCGACCGGGGGTGTATCCGAAAGCCCGGCCGCCTGTTCACTGGCCGCAAGGGCGAGGAGGATCGACAGGTCGGGGTCTGCCTCCCCGATGGCAAGCTGGGACTGACCGACCAGCGTCGCCACACGATTCTCGACCGCCCTCCGCTCGGCTTCGCGCTGACGCTGGACTGCCAGCACACTTGCGACGACGGCCACGACGGCTACTGCTGCAACCAGACCGGTCAGTATTCGCAGACGTCTTGAGTTACGTCGTTCTCGGGCTTCGGTTGCGTCCCGGTCGGCTCGGCTCGCATCGATGAAGGCACGCTCGACCGAGTTGAGCGTGACCGTCCCTCTTCTGCTGAGTCGCTCAGCAGCTTCGAGTCGCGCCCCTCGATAGAGCTCTGCTTGGCCGCGGCCTACCCCATCCCACCTTGCGGCCGCACTCGATAGATCCCTGAGCTCGGTGAGATCGGCGCGGTTCTCGTCCACCCAGGATCGCAGTCTCGGCCACTCGGTGATGAGAGACTCGTGAGCAACCTCCACCGTTGGTTCTCTCGTCGACGGATCACGATCGAAGAAGAGCAGCCGCGCTCCAGCGAATGTCTCGAGGAGCTCGTCCGAGACACCGTCGAGTTCGCTGCGAGGAGCGCGTCGCCTCGAGTCGCCAGTCCCTTCTCCGGGGACGACCAAGCGAGAGAACAGACTTCGGGCCGCCTCCTGGTCCTCGCTCGACAGCTCGGTGTAGATCTCCTCTGCCCGCTGCGTCAGGACCCCAGCGAGGCCGCCGAGTTGGCGGTAGGCCTCGAGGGTCATCGTCCCATCGACTCGACGTTCATAGAGTTCGGTCAGGGCGTACTCGAGAAGCGGGAGCGGCCCGAACGCACTGGCCGCTTCAGCGACCAGCTCGCTGGCCAACGCTGGCTCGACCGCGACCCCCGCCAGCTCTGCAGGTCCGACGATGGCCTCCGATATCTCTCGCGGCTCCAGTGGTGTGAGGAGCTCGACATGATCTCGGATCAAGGGCCCGATCGATCCATGGTTCAGCACCTGTCCGATGAAGTCGGCCCGCACGGTCAACACAACTCTCAGGCGACTCTCGGCCCGCTGTGCCTCAGTAGCTACCGCGTGGAGGAACAGATCGCGCTCGCGGGGGCCTGACAGTGTGAAGGCCTCTTCCATCTGGTCGACGAGCAACACGATGGTTCCTGCGCTGGCAGGAACCGCCTCATCAAGGGCCTTCGCCAGGCCCCTTCCCGCATCGGTCAGCGAGCGTTCGAGATCAACGACCGGGCTCGACGCAATCCGGCTGATGGCGACGCCCAGTTCGGCGATGGGGCTCGAGCCCGGCTTCATAGTGGTCACGAATGCGTCGGCCCGGCGCAACCTCGGCAACATCCCAGCTCGTACCAATGATGATTTGCCAGCCCCCGACGGTCCGGCGATGCAGAGCAACCGGTCATCGGCAAGCCGGCCGACCAGCGTGTCAGCCAGGCCTTCGCGCCCAAAGAAGACGCCGGCATCGGTCTCGGCGAAGGGAAGCAGGCCTCGGTACGGATTCGGACCCTCGATCAGCGTCGAGCCTCCGAGATGCTCGTCGATTGGTGTACTCGATGCCATCCCTGGCCGCCCAACGACCTGGTCGAACGCCGCCAGTACTTCCTTGACGGATCTGAACACCTCGCCCGGACTGCCGACCAACCCATGCGAAAACAGCTCCGGCGACTCAGAGTTCGCCGCGCTCGGCGCAACCCCAGTCCGAGCCCAGAGAGACTCGGCCAAGCGAACGAAGGCTGCAACGTCTTCCGAACGCGTGTGCTCATCGGTATCGAGTGCGAAGTCAGCCAGGTAAGCGTTGCCCCGCTCATCGAAAAAGACATGCGTGGCGAGGAGCGCACCGTGAACGACCCCTCGCTCGTGGGCAGCGTTCAGTGCGGCCCCCACCTGTTCGACCATCCTGACCACGGAGTCCACGGCGAGTCCGGGCTCCGACTCCAACCTCTGGGCGAGCGACCCTCCTCGCAGCAGTCGCGTCACCAGGTACGCCGCACCCGGCTCGCGCCAGTAGTCGTAGAGTGGCACCACGTTGGCCTGCTCGATCCCGGCCAGCTGTTGCGCCCGCATCTCGAAATCGCGAACGAACGAGGGATCATCGGCGGCCTCGGGCGGGATCACCGTTATCGCAACATCCCTGCCGATTGAGGGCTGCGTTGCTCGATAGGTAAGGCCAGACCGTCCCTGGTACATCGGCTCACCCAGGACGTAGCCTCTCAGTTTTCGCCCGGCCGGGCGGGCCTCGAGCCGTGGGTCTCGATCGATGATCATCCGCTCGAGCTCTGCCAGCGCATCAGAAGGCTCGAGTCCGCTCTCATCACCCAAACGCTCGGCGAAGTTGCGATACGCCCGCAGGGCCTCAGCATGGCGGCCCTGCCGGTACAGCGTCACGATCTGGAGCCGGCGAGGCTCCTCACGTAGTGGATGTCCCGCAATAAGCGCCTCAGCCGAGGCCAATGCCACGCCGTGTCGACCTGCCTCCGAGAGCGCCCTGATCAACAGCTCACTGGCAACCGTCCGCAACTCCTCGAGGCGCTGAGCCTCAGCCTGGAACCAGTGCTCCGAACCAAGCTCGCCGTACGCTGCGCCCCGCCAGCGACCAAGCGCCCGGTCGAGCACGATCAGCGCCGTATCGACGTTGCCGGCATCGAGCTGATCCGCGCCGTCACGCAGCTCGGTCTCAAACACGGTCCAGTCGCAGTCCACCTCATCGACGACGAACCGATACCCGGCCGACGTTGTCGCAACGAGACGGCGGCCATCGAGCCCGACCCCGTCCATGGCGCGGCGTAGACGGGCCACATACGTCCGAAAGGTCCGACGAGAACCGCCAGGTACATCGCCATCGAACACCGCCTCGATCAGTCGATCCGTTGACACGACGAGACCGGCGTGAACGAGCAACGCAGCGAGTAGTCGACGTTGCCGCGGGCCACCAATGTCGACCTCTTGGCCGTCGAGGACGAGCCTCACTTGGCCGAGAACTTCCGCTTTGACTTCCACAGATGCCCCTCCAGGAACAGCTTCCCAAGGATCGCTGCGAACGACAATGGCCCGGGGCGGTTGCACTTCGGTAGCAATCGCAACACCGGCTGTTCTCCCAGGTCAGGAGACCCAACTGGCGCACCACTTCACGCGGCTGGTCGTGGCCAATAGACAACGAGGCCGAGTATTGCAACAGCTCTGAGCCGTCGCCCGAACAGTGTCACCTCCAACAAGCGGCACCCGCAGCACCAAGGAGGAATCATGTACCACACCACCGAACCCTTCGCCCTCTACCGACTCGAAGAGGGTGAGCGTCTGGCTAGCGCAGCGGACAAACGACTGGCGAGGTCACTTGCTCTCGGTCGGTCGCCAAGGACGGCACGATTTGGCTTGACGACCATAGTGTCGATGCTCGCATTTCTCGGCATTCTTACGATCGCAGATGTCGGAGCGGTGGCCGAGTCACCCACCAGTTCCCCCTGCGAGTTCAGTGACGGGAGCTACGTTCCGGGCTGCAGAATGCTCCAGGGACATGCGGACGGCTGGTTCCAGGGTTGATCCAGGTTGCCGAAGGATCACACTCAAGATCGGGCCAAGGGCGCCCAGTCCTCAGAATCGAGCGGCCCGAACCGAACGGGGAAGTGTGCCCGCGCGTTCGCTTGTGTTGTGGTCGGTCCTGCTGGTCGGGATCACAATGACGGGGTGCGCCGCTGACGATCCGGGCGAGACGTCGGCGTTGCGCCAGCAGGCGAAAGAAGCAGCCCCGCTGCCCGAACCGATGGTCCGGGACGACCTCACCACGCCGATCGTCCCGAACCCAGCGATCGAACTCCGACCGACTACACCGCGCCCAGGCCAACAGGTCGAGCTCCGGTTTCCGAGTGCAGACACCCGAGGAGTGTTCTTCACCCTCGAACGACAGGTCGGCGGCAGCTGGCAGCAAACCCACTTCCTCATCTCTGACCAGGGTCAGCTCCAACCGTCAGCGAAGCCGGTCGACGAAGAGATCCTCATCACCTTGATGGCCGTCGGTGGTCCCGGGCCCGACCTCGTCGTCCTCCCCAACCATCTCGATCCCGGCACCTGGCGAATCTGCACGCTCGACGAATCCAACCCGAGCTGCGGCGAGTTCGAGATCTGACGGCACAGCGCCCGAGAACCCAGACGCCGACCACCGGAGCAGCCCCTTTCTGGTGCTCGACTGCAACCGAATCGGCGTGTCGGGACCCATAGGGGTAGGTTCCGCGTTGAAGGGGTGACTATGAGGTGGTCTGCTGTTCGAGTTCTGGCGCTGGTGGCGACCTCGGTACTCGTGGTGTCGTCGTGTTCAAACCAAGGCGAGGAGAGCATAAGCACTCCCGCCGCCGAGGAGGTGTCGACGACCGTCACGACCGCGCCGACAACAACATCGTCCACCGCGGCGCCGACCACCAGTTCACCATCAGCGGCGCCACTTCCAGCGGTGGATGACCCATGAGTGGCAGCGAACGCCCTGGAGGTCGGACGGGCCGAGTACGCATTCGAGTTCGACGGTCAGCAACTCCCGATTGGGGTTGACGTGGCCAGTGCAGCCGCACTGACCGATCCCATCGTGGTCGTGAGCCTCCATGCCGGCGGATTTCCCTGGCAACATGCGCTCGACGCATGGGAGCAGGTCTGGCCACAGTTCGGTCCGGCGGCAGAGAATCTGGTGATCTTCGCTCCGCAGGCCGAGCAAGGCGAGACGCCGTGGTGGACGAGAACTCGTGAGTTCAACCCGTCCTACCTCGCAGCATTCTTCGATCGGCTCGAGAGCGTCGTCTGTCTTGACTCGAGCCCCGTGTTCCTCAACGGCTTCGGTCAGAGCACGGTTGCCGCGGTTCAGGCCCACTGCGCCGGTGCCATCGACGTCGAACTCACCGCCATCGTCCTACTGCTCGGGATGACGACGATCGACGGGTGCGAGCCGGCCGATGCAGTGCCCGTCATCTCGATCGACCGCTTCGAGTTCGGTCCGGCGATCGGGCCGCACTGGGACGGCCGATGGGACATGCCGCACCCCATCGACCTCGAGCTGACGGGTGGGCTCGATGCGACTCCCGATGACTTCGCCGAGTGGGCCGAGGTCTACGGGTGCGACGGCCCGCCGGTCACCGACGAGATCCTTGACCCGACCGGCTCCCTCGACCGGTTGACGACCGTCCTCAGCCACCGGGGTTGCCGCGCCGATCTGGTGGCAATCGGCATCGCCGGCCCATCGGACAACAGCCGGGTGTTCGACCCCGTTGCGCTCGATCAGATGCTGCAGATCGTGGCCGATGAGTTCGCCAAACTCCTCGATGGCACATGATGGCGACGCCGCACCCGACGCCGGACGAGCAGACGAACTGCAGTAGCCAGCAGTCCGCCAGCGACGGCGTGCAGGCGCTGTTCGAATCTCACTACGACGACATGGTGCGGCTGGCGTTCGTGCTCCTGCGCAACCAGGCCGACGCCGAGGAGACGGTGCAGGACGCCTTCCTCGACCTGCAAGCCCGCTGGCGCACGGTCTTGAATCCTCCGGGCTACCTGCGGACCTCGGTCGTCAACGGAGCCCGGCGAAGGATGTCGCGGTCGGCCAACCGGCGACAGATCATCCAAGCTCGGTTGGCCCCTCAGCGCGTCGACGGCGAACCGGCCAACGAGTACCTGGTCGACATCCTGGACGCCCTGCCCGAGCAGCACCGAACAGCGATCGTCCTCGCCTACTACCTGGGACTCCCGGCCAACGAGATCGCAGAGGTCATGGGCTGTCGACCGGGCACTGCGAAGTCCCTCATTCACCGAGGCCTGAAGCGACTCAGAAAGGAGCTCGCCGATCATGCCTGACCGGCCAGACGCCCCTCGCCTCGAAGAGGCCCTCGCAGAACTCGCCGGCCGAGCCGAGACCGACACGGCGAAGAAGATCGAAACCGCAGCGCTACTGGCACTCGGCGAAGCCGATGAGCTCGTCCCCACCCTTGCTCCATCCGCACTGACACCCCCGTCGTCTCGGACCAGAACCGGCGTCATCGCAGCGCTGGCGATCGCAATCCTCGCCGTAGGTGCCTGGACCATCATCGACCTGAACCGGTCGATGCTACAGAGCGACACCGGACCAGCCGCCGGGACACCACGAGACGACGACCCCGAACCGGGCATCCAGGCCCCGCCGCCGCTGACGCAGGCCGACCTGTGTCAGAGCACCGGAACCGATGCCGAGGGCGCACGACTTCTCGACACCGCCGTAGGCCCGGTGGAGGTCGGGGTGCGGGCACATCGCGGCACGCCGGTGGACACCAGGACCGTTCTGGTCATCGGCCCGGGATCTGACTGGCGGACGATCGCCGACCGGGCGTCACTACATGACGACCTTCGAGCCACTGCGATCGTGTACGCGGCGACGGCATCGTTCGCTACCACCAGCATCGGTGACCTGGTGGACCACCTCGCAACCAACCTCTGCGAACAGGGGCCGATCTACCTGGTCTCGATCGACAACGCCATGGGCGCAGACGTCGCCTGTTTCAGCGGGGCCACCACCTCGTTCTCCGGTTTCGTGTTCGTCGGTCACGAGCTGCCGCCGAGCACGTGCTCGATCCGCCGGCCAACGCTGGTGATCGACGATGAGCTGCTGCCCCGACAGCGGGAGCGCTGGGCCCAGCACATGAGCTGCGCCGATCCGGCGACCAGGCTCGACAGCGCTGCAAACGAGATCACGGCGTGGGCGACGTGCCGCAACACCCTCGTGCACCTTGTCACTCCCTCCGACCCGTGGACGGCGATGATCGACGACGTGCCGGCCAGGGACTTCATCTTCGCCACCATCTCGGTGGCGAACTAGGTCCTGCTGTCACAGAGACCGTCGACTCGACCTCACGTCGCGCACCCCGCCGGCGACTGCCCTCACGAGCAGCTGCGGATTCGGGGGCTTTGGTAGGGTCCGGGCCATGACCGACGACGGCGTTCCGGACGGCTACATCGATCTGGAGTCGTTGGACCTGGGGCCCATGGCTCGGTACGCCAGGACGGCGACGTTCGCTCCGAACTGGAAGGCCGTCCTCGCCACCGATGCCTCGGTCGGGCTCGCGGTGCTGCTGATCGGCGTCGCCATCGTCGTCTGGCTCGGTTGGGCGGGCTGGTTCCTTGTCGGCCTCGGCGTGATCTACCTCGGCCTGGTCGGCCGCCGCTTTCTGCAATGGCGGTGGATTCGCCAGCGGGCCGGCCTCGACTGACGCCCATCGTTGCGTCGTCCCGCAGCGCGGCGTAACGGATCGGCCACTGGCGCCGTCTGGCCATCCGGATAGAGAGCATGCTCCGCCCGATCGCGGGCCGCATTTCTCCACAATTGCCCATCTCTGACCCACTGCGCTCCTTGAACCACGAGGTGACCGCCGCCACCTGCAGTGCGTAGACAGAGAACGGAGAACCAGATGAACCCCACCCGTAGAGCCAGGCCGATCCTGCTGGCGTTCGTGATGTTGCTTGGCGTGTTCGGCTCGGCCAGCGTGGCCGATGCCGCCGCCGATGCCGGCACCCCAGCCGCAGACCAGGCCAGCGACCAGGCCACCGACCCAACCGAGGGCCAGGGGTTAATGGTCCCGGCCGACGACGGCCTGGCGCTGAGCGACCAGCAGTTCGACGATCTCGACATGGACCTCGTCGAAGCGATGCGGGACCAGCCGGAGGTGCTCCACGCACCAGCGGGGGCGAGGAGCGCAGTGGCAACCAGCCGCGTGGCCGGCCAACGCTGCCACCCGACCTGCGAGGGCCGGGATCCGGTGCGAGAGGGATGTGACGATGGCGCCACGATCCGGGAGTACGTGGAGACGGTCCGGGAGACCCGATTCCTGGTCCAGCTCCGTTTCTCTGGCGACTGCGGCTCGATCTGGTCCCGGGCACGGTTCATCGACGGCAACAGCGGACGGCTGATGGCGCTCGAAACCCGGGAGTACCTCCGAGAGACGACGAGCAAGCTCGACCCGGTCGAGACGTCGAACAACGTCCTGGTGTCCGGCTTCTCGGACGGATGGGTGTGGACCACCATGCTGACCGCACCGAGCCGCCCGAACGTCCGGGCCTGTTCCCAGCCGAGCATCGATACCGGACGCGACGACTTCCTGCAGTGTTCCCGCCCGGGCTACACCTCGTTGATCTCGGCCCGGGGGCTCTGTCTCGATGTGCCGTTCCGCAACTTCAGCCGAGGCCAGCGGGTCTGGATCTATGGCTGTCACGGTGCCGCCAACCTGGCGCAGATGTGGCAGATCCGGCCCGATGGCACGATCCGCACCGGAGGCCTCGACGGCAACACGCTCTGCCTGCGGATCGACCGGGCCCAGGCGGGCAACGGCATCCCGCTGGTGCTCTGGGACTGCCGCGGATGGGCGTCACAGCAGTGGCGGTACCAGCCGAGCGGCCAGATCATCAACAACTCCAACGGGAGACGATGCGTTGACGTGCCGAACGGCGTCGCAGACCAACGGACGTTCGTGCAGGTCTGGGAGTGCGTGATCTGGACGAGCAACAACCGGCCGATCGGCGCCCAGCTCTGGCGTTCCCCGAGCACCGCCTACCTCGATGGCCTGAACTGATCTCGGACCGGGCTGGCGGGCGGCCCGCCCGAAGGCGTTCCCGCATCGCTCCACGCGATGCGGGAACGTTCGCGTTCAGCCCTGGCAGTAGCAGCCGATGCGACCGAGGGAGTCGACGACGGCCAGCCGCGTCCCGTCCGGGCTGAAGGCCAGGCCGTAGGCATCGCCGCCATAGCCGGGCAGCGACTGGAGGTTGGCTCCGGTGGCGGGGTCCCACAACTGCACGTCGCCCATGCTCGTCGACGCCAGGAGGCCGGCCGAGGAGAAGGCGACGGCGAATACCGGGCCGGGCGCAGAATCGACGAGGGTCCGGATCGATTGGCCGGTGGCGGGGTCCCAGAGTCTGACCGTTCCGTCGGTCCCGGCGGAGGCCAGCATGGTCCCGTCACCGTCGAAGGCCAGGCCACCGACGTCGCCGCTATGGCCGACGAGGGTCGACCGGTTCTCTCCGGTCGCGACGTCCCACAGCTGGATGACGTCGTCGGTCCCGCCGGAGGCCACCGTCGAACCGTCCGGGCTGAAGGCAACGCCGATCGCCCAACCGGCGTGGCCGGTCAGCGTCCGGATCGGGGCCCCGGTCGCCGAGTCCCACAGCCGGAGCGTGCCATCGGAATGGGTGGTGGCGAGCAGCGCACCGTCCGGGCTGAAGGCCACTCGAAACAGGAAGTTCGGATCGTCGGCAGACGCGGTGTCCCGATGCCGGAGCACGGCCCGCTCGGCCCCGGTTGCGACATCCCACAGCCGAGCGGTGCCGTCGCTTGCCGTCGTCGCCACCGACGTGCCGTCCGGGTGGAAGGCGATGCCGATCACGCCCGCGGCGTGACCGCTGAGCACCTGGGCCACTGCGCCGGTCCCGGTGTCGAACAGCCAGGCGGTCCCGTTGATCGACGTGGCCCCGAGCAGCGAACCGTCCGGGCTGTAGGCCAGTTGGTGGATGACCCCGCCGGTCGGCTGGAAGAAGTCGATGAAGCACGGTGTGAACCCTGCGGTCCGCTCCGCCCCATCGACGGCGGGCGGGCCGCCCTGCGAGGCCGGATCGGTTGAGAGGGTGACATCGGAGCCCGAAGCCAGATAGGTGATGCCGGCGACGACGACGGCGATGCCGGCCGCCACCGCGAGCACAGGGCGGAGCGAGCGGCGATCCGGCCAACCTCCGAGCCGATCGGACGGGGACGGCGCAGTCAACGGAACCAGCTCGTCAGCCGGCCCGTCCCCGACGCCCTCCCAGGCGGCGATCAGATCGTTGGCCGACGCCACGTCCTCATCGATCTCGAGCCAGGCGCCGGTGTCGAGGCCCGCCCGGTACCGGTCAAGCTCCCACCGGAGGCCGCGGGGCCAGATCAGCTCGGCGTCCGACCTCAGCAGCCGTTCGATGTCGGCGTCGGTGAACGATCGACGTCGGCCGGCCACGCTACCGATCCCCCCGTTCCATACAGGCCCTGAGGAGTCGTCTGGCCCGCTTGATCTTCTTGCGAATGGCGCTGGGATCGTAGCGATGCCGAGGTATGGCCGAGATCTGCTCGCTCGTCTTGTTCTCGTAGTAGTAGAGCCGGAGCAGGTCGACCAGGTCGGGATGATGCATCGTCAGTTCCCCGAGGCAGGTGTGCAGGAGCTCGGACTCCAGCCTGGAATTCACCTTCTGGTACGGGTCGTTTGTCGGGCGGCTGTCGGCCGGCAGGGCACCGGCTTCGTCGCCGAGCGGGACGTGATGCCATTCCCGGCGAGTGCGGGCGCTGAGGACCCGGCCGGCGGTGCGCCACACGATCGTTCGTATCCAGCTGGGAAACTGGTACAGGTCTCCTTCGAAGGTCCAAAACTTGTCGTGAATCGCAACGGTGGCCCGATAGCGGATGTCTGCCAGGTATTCGTCGTCGCTGCGGAGGTCGCCGCCGTGCTGCTTTATCCGACTGGTGGCAACGCTGAAGATCAGCGGTTGGAACAGATGGATCAGCTCCCACAGCGCGTCGTCGGCGCCGGCCCGGGCCGACTCGAAGAGGGGCCGCAGCTCCTCGACAGATCCGCCTTCCTTCCCGATCCGTCGGCCCCCTGATTCGCCCGCCGTGCACCAGCCTCCAGGCGAGCCTAGAGCAGATCTCGGCTGAGTAGAAATACCCGTATTGCGCTCCAATACGGTCCGCCCGGTTTCCCGGGACGGGGGGACGATCACGAGATTCTCACCCATCGCCACCAATGAGCCACCCGGACGGAAAACGGGCCGATGTCTTGGAAAAAATCACACCGTTCGAATCGGTTGCTCATTGGCATGAAATCGGCCGAGCCCGACCATGACGACAGCACGTCGGTTCTATTACGATCGAGATACCTATGGTCCAACCAGGTAGATGGAGCATGCCGCCACCTCGCCCGGAGGCAGGCCATGCGTCGGCGTCGAAGACCGGCGGCATCGACGCGGCCGGAGCGGCCGATGCGGCCGTCCTGGGAGTCGATAGTGTCCCGTTCCGGCCGACCCTTCCCCCGCCGAGCGACCGGACGTCTGGCGGGCGCTCCTCGTTTCGCGTCGGCTCCCTGTGGCAGGTCGTCGGCCTGGCCGCGGCGGTCGTGGTGGCCGTGGTCGTCGGAATGCTTGCGCTGTCCGACGACCCACCGGCGGCGGAGCAGGCGCTGTCGAACGTCGACGAGCGCGCGTCTTCGGACCGTCCGACCGACGAAACCGGCCCCCAGACACCACAGACGGCGCCGGCGTCGCCTGCGCCGTCCGGTCCATCGACCACCCGAGCGGCCGGTACGAGCACCGAGGCCTCAACGGCAACGACGCCACAGACCACCGCCGCTCCGACCGCCGATCCGACGACGTCGACCGTCACGACGACCGCCGAGCAACGAAGCACCACCGGCGAGCGTCCGGCGACGACCACGACAACGGCCCAACCGCCGACGACAACCGCGACGACAACGACCGTGACAACAGCACGAAACGCAACGGCCACGACACCACCGACGGCGACGACCACGATCGCGAGATCGCCGACGACGGCAACGGAGACGACGCAAGCGGCGACCACACCACCGACGACCACATCGCCACCGGTCAACCCGCCAACGACCAACACACCGGATCAGCCAACACCACCGGTCAACCCGCCGACGACCGACACACCGGATCCGCCGACGACGACGGCGACCACCCTGACGACAACGACGACCACGGCGACAACGACCACGGTCGCCGCACCGACGACAACGCCAGAGGTGACCAACCCAACGACCGCACTACCAACGACGACGCCTACACCGACCACGATCGCACTACCAACCACGACCGAAGCACCAACGACGACTGTGCCAGCCACCACGACGACCGTGGTGGTGGTCGTGGCCGACGGACAGTTCGCTGGGTTCGGCGGTAAGTGTCTGGACGTCCGGGGTCCGAACACCGACAACGGCACACCCATCCAACTCTGGGACTGCGTCGGAAACGCACCCCAACAACGCTGGGAACTCACCAACACCGGCCAACTCCGCGGCTACGGCAACAAATGCCTCGACGTCCAAGGC
>JBCCFN010000013.1:0-33962 GCA_039029715.1 Actinomycetota bacterium
GCTCGGTGGTTGGTCGGGTGGGGGGTCGCGTGGGGTCACCGCCCGTGGTTGGGGTTGCCGACTTTCGGGGGGCGACCCGCTCGGGTGACTTCCCCGGCCAGGGGGTCGACCGGCAGGAGGTCGTCGAACTCCACAACGATCGGCTCGATCCCGGCCGGCGGCGCCGGTTCCGGGGTAGCGGCCGGCACCGGGGCCGGCGGGGGCGGGGCCACCGGTCCGGTGTCGGACACCGGCGACGGGGCACTGGAGGCCGGGGCGATGGCGCTGCGGCCGGCCCCCTGGGCCCGTTCCAGCCGGTCCAGTGCTGCGGGCCCGAACGTGACTCCGTCGACCGGGTACCCCTCGGCTCGGAGCACGATGAGCCGACGGAGCAACTCGACCAGATACAGCTGCCACACCGCGGTGCGGTTCTGCGGTTCGATGCCGATCCTGGCCAGGCCATGAGGGCTGAGGCGAGCCGAGTGGTCGAGGGCGGCCACGGCATCGAGGCCTCGTAGTTCCGCCGCCACCTGGGTGTGGAAGTGGCACAGGTCGAACCCGAGCGGCACACCGTCTGCGGCGAACTCCCAATCGATCAGGTGGTGGCGGCCGCCGGCGGTCATGAGGTTCCACGGCGTCAGGTCTCCGTGCCACGCCCCGGTCCGGATCCGGAGCCGGTAGCAGGCCTCGACCGCGGCCTGCATCGCCAGGCGCTCACGGGGCGTGGCGTGCTCGATGACGGACTCGACCGAACGCCACCAGAGTGACTCCTTGATCGACACCAGCTCCGGTGTGCCCATGGCGGCCACCGACAGGAACAGATCGGGGCCCGGCGGCCGGGTTCGACGCCGACGGGGTAGCCGAGCCGGGGGGACGGCGGAGGCGATGAACACCCGATGGCCGGCGATCTCGGTGTCGTGGAGCAGCCGGGGAATCGACAGCGGCGGGGTCGGCTCGGCGGCCAACCAGGCCGCCTCGTTGGCCACCAGCCGCTCGGTCGGTTCGTTCCAGGCCACCTTGGCCCAGCCGTGACAGGTTCCGGACCGGTCGAGCAGCTGCAGGACCGGCTTGCGGTTCGACTTCGGGACCGAGAGGCTGGCGGCGACGACCAGGTCATCGATCCCCAGGAGGTTCGCGATGCCGTCGAGCAGACCGCTCCGGACCTCGCTTCGGTGGTGAGCGGCCACCTGGTACCGGCGGAGCGTGGCTCCGGCCAACGGCCCCAGGCCGACGATCGCCTCCGCCGCCAGACTCCGGAGCCGGAGCCTGGTGTCGAAGCCGTCGTGATAGCGACGGACCGCGGCGCGGGCCGCGGCCGGGGCGGTGGCCGGGACCAGGATGCGGGGGTCGCTCGGGCTTGGTGACGCCCACCAGCGAGGCTCGGCCGGCCCGTCGAGCTCGATGTCGGTCGAGCCGTCCGGCCAGAGGATCTCGGCCAGCCACGGCAGGGGGTCACGATGGGTGGGATCGGTCAGCACGGCACACCTGGAGGGGAAGGGAACGTTGGGCTCCCGTCGGCCGGGTCGGCCGATCCCTGAGCCGAACGACCCAGATCCCCGACGGCGGCGCTCAGCCGGTCACCGTGATCCGACCATCGGCGGTCGCCACCCCCTCGGTCGCCAACCGGCGCGCCTGCTCGGCCGGATTGTGGGGGATCAGCCGGCCGGCAGCGGTGACGACCCGCCACCACGGGAGCTCGTCGACCCGCCGGAGCACGTTGCCGACCGCCCGGGCCGCGCCGGGATAGCCGGCCTCGGCCGCGACCTCGCCGTAGGAGACGACATCTCCCGGCTCGGTGGCCAGGAGGACCCGGGCCACCGCTGCCTCGAAGTCGGTCAGTCCGGCGACGACCGCCTCGACGTCGACCGGGGGATCGCCGGGCACGGCCTCAGTCGTCCGGGCCGTGCTCGGCCCACCAGGCGTCAAGGCGAGCCAGGATCTCTTCCTCCGGGAGCACACCCTCGGCCCGCTTCACCGTCAGCAGATGGTCCAGGGCCTTACCGACCTCGGGACCGCCGCCGATGCCGAGGTGGGCCATGACCGCCCGACCATCGAGCTGGGGCCGCTCGGCCGCCTCCCGGTCCTCCTTGGCCAGGCGCAGGATGCGGGCCTCGAGCTCGTCCATCAGGGACTGGAGCCGCTCGGCCTTCTTCTTGTTCCTGGTGGTGCAGTCGCTGCGGACCAACTCGTTCAGCGCCCCGAGCAGGTGGCCGGCGTCTCGGGCGTAGCGGCGAACCGCAGCGTCAGACCAGCCGTCGGCGTAGCCCTTGAACCGGCCGGACAGCCGGACCAGCTCGGTCACGTCCGCCACCATCTCCTTGTCGTAGGCCATCTCCCGCATCCGCTTCCGGGTGATCTTGGCCCCGACGGCCTCGTGGTGCCGGAACGTCACGCCACCGTGCTCGAACGACCGGGTGGCCGGCTTGCCGATGTCGTGGAACAGGGCGGCCAGCCGAAGCCGGAGGTCGGGGCTGGTCTTGGCGGTGACCGCGATCGTGTGGGCCAGCACGTCCTTGTGACGGTGGACCGGGTCCTGCTCGAGCCGGAGGGCCGGCAACTCGGGCACCAACGTGGCCGCAAGCCCGGAGTCGTAGGCCTGCCACAGGCCCTCGGTCGGGTCCGGCTCCAGGAGGATCGCGTTGAGCGTCTCCCGCCGCTCGTCGCAGCCCAGTTCGGTGGTGTCGGTACTCATGTGGTTCGTCAGCTGCCGGAACTCAGGTAGAGGATTGGATGCGCACCGGTCCGCGGGCCCGGACCGACAGCCGGTGCTCGGCGTCCGCCGCCTGCACGACGTCCACATCGGTGGCGATGTCGACCGGCGTCCCACTAACGGTAACGGCATAGCTGCCCGGTGGCAGCGAAATCGTCACCGGTTCCGTGCCGGCCTCGATCACGGCCGACCGGGGCGGCTCGGCGAAATGCAACTCGACCGCGCCCCCGTCGGTGACCACCTCGACCACCTCGGCCCGCACGCCGTGGCCGACGACGGTTCCGGCTGCGGTCACCGCACGGATCTCGCCCCGGACCGGGCCGAGCACCACGGCACCGACCCCTTCGGTGGTGACGAGCAGCCGGCCGACGAACCCGGTGACGACCACGTCCTCGTCGACGGTGTGCACGTCGAGATCGACGGCCGATCCTCGGTCCGTCGCCGACCGAGCAGATGGGACCCGGACCGTCGAGAGCGCCCGGCACGGCCAGCGGGTGTCGCATCGGAGATCGAGCCCACCGGCATCGGTGACCTCGGTCGGACCGCGAATCAACCAGCTGGCTCGGTAGGAGACCGCAGGCCCCGGCTCGTCGAGCACCTCGACCGGTCCGGCGGTCGACCGGATCCGGATCGGGCCGCCGGGATCGATGTCCACCGTCCGTTCGTCACTGCGTTGCAGCCCGGCGGTGCCGACCAGGACCAGCACGATGGCGCCGACCGCCAGCACCCGAACCACTCGGCTGCGGGACCGGTAGGGCCGGACGGGCCGGATACGGGGGTGTTGGCGGAACCGATGCACTCCTGGCCGGATGGGATCGGGGGCGGCGGGACCCCGACCCTACACGGTCAGCTCGATGGCGTGGACGACGTCGAGCGCCGACGTGGCGATCTCGAGCCGGTGGGTGCCGGCCAGCGGACGCCAGGCCTGGCCGCCGATGTCCCAGCGGCGAAGCGCATGAGGGTCGACCGTGATCGTCAGGTCGGCATCGGCGCCGGCATCGAGATGGGCGGAGACGAAGCCGGCGAGGACCCGGGGCGCGTCGGCCAGCGCCGGATCCGGAGACAGGTAGACCTGGATCACACAGGTTCCTGCCCGGTCCGCAGTGTTGGTCACCGGGACCGTGACCAGCGGGCCACGGTCATCACCGGCCGGTCGGAGGCTCGGCTGGCCGAGCCGGAAGGAGGCGTAGGACAGGCCGTGGCCGAACGGGAGCCTCGGCCGCTCGTCGTTTTCGTGGTACCACCGGTGCCCGACGAAGACCCCCTCGCCGTAGTCGAGCCGGTGCCCGTCGCCCGGCACCAGACCGGCGGTCGGGGTCCGGGCCAGGGAGGTCGGGAACGTGACCGGCAACCGCCCGCCGGGATCGACCAGGCCGCACAGCACATCGGCCAGGGCATCGCCGAAGGCCTGCCCCGGATACCAGACCATGAGGGTGGCGGCCACGTCGTCGAGCCATGGCAGGTCGACCGGCCCGCCAGCATTGACGACCACGACCGTCGCCGGGTTTGCCGTTGCGACCCGGCGGATCAGCTCGTCCTGGCGCCCGGGGAGCCCGAAGCTTGCCCGGTCGAAGCTCTCGGTCTCCCAGTCGGCGTTGAGGCCGACAACGACGACGGCAACCTCCGCCTCGGCGGCCGCCGCCACCGCATCGGCCATCATCGCATCCTCGTCGAACGGGGCCCGGTACCCGAACCGGCAGCCGGTCAGGGTGTCGTCACCGACCGCGGCCCATTCGACGACGACCTCGACCTCGTCCCCGGCCGCCAGCTCGACCTGGCCGACCACCTCGGTCGAGGACCGATCGAAGAACGCCTGGCCTTTTTCGGTCGGGTTCCAGTTGTCCGCAACCAGCGCCCCGTCGACCACGACCCGGGACCGTCCGACCGCCAGCACCCCGAACGAGTGGATGCCGGACTCGGTGATCGCCAACCGGCCGGTCCACCGCTGGGACCACTCGGTCGCCAGGTCGAGGTCCCGGTGGCCGCCCTGGTGGAAAGCGCCGGGCCGCCGGGCGGAGCCGACGACGGCCGGGTCGCCGGTGAGGTCGGTCGAACGGAACACCTCGAGCCGGAGCGGCCGCCCGGGGCCGTCCGCACCGTCGACCGGGACCCACCGCTCGGCCGGCACCGCCGGGAGGTAGCGGTCGCCGAGACAACCCGGTCGATGGACCATCCGTTCCGCCCCGAGCGTGGCACGCAGCCCGGCCACCGGACTGCTGACCTCCAGTGGGCTGAGCTGGGCCGAGCCGCCGCCCTGGATCACCCCGGGGTCGGCGTTCGGTCCGATCACGGCCACCGTCCCGATGTCCGGGCGGAGCGGCAGGACCGGCCCGGCATCACCGGCATCCCCGGTGTCACCGATCGAGCGGTTCGTCAGCAGCACCGTGCCGGCGGCCGCGGCCCGCCGGATGAGGGCCCGTTCCTCCGGCAGGTCGATCGAGCGCTCGGGCTCCTCGGCAACACCGAGCCGACCGGACCGGACCGAGAGCTCCACCACCCGGGCCGCCCGGGCATCGAGGACCGGCATCGGGACCTCGCCGGCCTCGACCGCGGCCAGCAGCTTTGGGCCGAGGGCCCGGGCCGGACCTGGCATCTCAAGATCGAGGCCGGCCAACACCGACGCGGTCGGGTGATGGGTGGCCCCCCAGTCGGACATGACCAGCCCGTCCCAACCCCACTCGCGCCGCAGCAGCTCGGTCAGCAGCCACGGATGCTCGGTGCAGTGGGTCCCGTTCAGCCTCGGGTAGGCGGCCATCATCGACCACACCCCGGCCTCGGCCACCGCCTCGAACGGGCGGAGATAGACCTCGCGAAGCGTCCGGTCGTCGACCTGGGACGACACGGTCAGGCGAGCTTCCTCCACGTCGTTGGCCACCAGGTGTTTTGCGCAGGCCCCGACCCCCTCGTCCTGGACCCCCTGGACGTAGGCGACCGCCAGCGCCGCGGTCAGGGTCGGTTCCTCGCCGAAGCTCTCGAAGTTGCGACCACCGAGCGGGTGGCGAGCCAGGTTGATGGTCGGAGCCAACAGGACGTGCGCCCCCTTACGCAACGTCTCACGGCCGAGCAACCGCCCGAGCTCGGTCACCAGCGACCGATCGAACGAGGCGCCGAGGGCGATCGAGGCCGGCAGGCACAGCGCCCGAACCCCGGTGGTCGAGTCGCCCCGAACCCCGTTCGGCCCGTCGGACACCTTGATCGGTGGGATGCCCAGTCGTTCGACCGCCGCGGTCCGCCACACGTCGCTTCCGGACAGCAGCGCCACCTTCTCCTCGGTCGTCATCTGGGCCACCAGGGCGTGGGCGGACGGATCGGTTCCAGCGGTCGGTGCGGTGTCGGTCACGGCCCCGTTGTACCCCATCGAGATTTCTTCGCGACAAAAGCGACCCCTCGCCCGTCATACCAATGCCCGACACCCCGGGCCCGGCGTGGAAACCCGCCGGACCGCCGAAACCCGGATCACCCACCACCAAGGGGGTTCTGTCGTCATGTCAAAACTCATCTCCAGCATCGTGCTCGGCGGCTTCGCCGCCCTCGTGGTCGCCATCGTCTTCGCCCTCGGCATCGTCTCGATCCAGGGGCCGAGCTTCCCGTCGTTCTCGTCGGTCGACATGGAGGTGACCGTGCCGAACGAGGCCCGGATCACCTCGGTGGAACCCATCTCGCTCGACTGCCGGGCCCGGGTCCATGCCGAGGTCCCGGTCGAGGGTGAGCGCGAGCATGAGGCCTTCGGGCTCGTCTACCGGACCGACCGGATCTCCCTCCACGCCTACGGTGACGTCGACACCTGCGTCGACGGTGACGGCGCCTCCGTCACCCATCATGACGACGGCTCGACCGAGGTGGTCATCGACGCCGACTCGATCGTGTTCGTCCGGCCGAGGGTCGACACGGTCCGCACCGCATCGAGCGTCGACGTCGACAAGGACGCGGTCGGCAAGATCATCGATGCGTTCCCCTGGGTCGACGACAACCTCGGCCTGACCCCGCTGGCCTATGCCTACGCCCAGAACGTGATCGGTTCCAGCCGGTGCATGACCACCGCCTACGCCCTGGCCGAGGGTCTGCTGATCGACGCCTACCGGGAGCAGGTCGTCGACCAGGGCGTCGACCCCGACCTGGTGACCGTGACGATTGACGGCGAACCGACCTTCCACGATCCGAAGCCGATCGACCTCGGTGACCTCGACCTCCGGGTCGGGATCGGGGACATCACCTGCACCGCTTCCGACGATCTCGACGGGGTCCGGGTCTCCTCCGGCCTCTGACCGCCGAGGGTCTCCCCCTCTCCTCGGCGCAGGACCCCGTCGAACCCCGACCCGGGCCGATCACCGACGATCGGCCCGGGCGTTGGGCGTCCCGGCATGTTCCAGCCAGGAGAATTCGGCCGCCGCCACTTGACCGGGACCGGCGTGACGCAGTTCACTGGCGTCGGCGCTTCGGGGCCACCAAACGACAGTGGGGAAGACCTCCGAAACGCTCGGGGACCGTCGGGAGATACATGGGGAGTGTGACGTGGCGGTAGCCGTCTGTGTTCGGCAAACGTCGACGGATCGGAGTGGCCGGTGACGGCGACGGAGCGGCCGGAGGCCGAGCCGACGGCTGCGGTGTCCGATGCGCCGCCGTACCGGGGCCTGTTCGCCAGGTTGCATCCGCTCGGCTGGGTGGCGGTCGGCGTTGCGGTGTTCGCCCTCATCGCCACCGCGGCGGGTTGGGATCTGCTGCTCGGCCGGATGCCGTGGTGGCTGTGGCTGATCACGATCGCGACCATTGCGGTCAGTGCCGTCCCGGTCGTGCTCCACCGGATCCGGCTGGCCATCGAGGCGGTGTCGGAGTTCGGCGGGAAACTGGCCATGATCCTGGCCTGGGTGATCTTCCTGCTCCAGCTGTTCAACGTGATCACCCGGTACACCAACGACTGGTTCGAGGCAGACATCCTGTTCGGCGAGTCGACCTCGCTGGCCTGGATGAGCTTCGGGATGCTGTTCCTCCTCGGCGTGGCCTACGGCATGAAGAACGGGATCAACCCCCGGATCGACTTCTGGTGGGCCGATTTCTCAAAGATGCGGAAGGCGTGGCTGGACTTCACGCTCCACACCTTCCTGTTCATCCCGTTCCTGATCCAGGGCATCCGGGTCCTCAAGCCGTTCGCCGCCCGCTCGCTCGGCTACAACCGGTTCGCCAATGGCGGCGAGGGCGAGTGGCCGGAGGGTTGGCGGGTCTGGGAGACCTGGGAACAGTCCGGAGACGCCGGCCAGCTGGCGGTCGGCCCGATCCAGGCCTTCATCTTCATCGCCTTCTTCCTCTGGCTGGCCCAGGCGGTTGCCGAGGCCATCAAGACCGGGTTCGTGATCGCCGGCCGGGACGACTACGGCGATCTGTCCGACACCGACGAGACACCGCTGCGGATCGAATAGGAGGCCGGGATGTTCGCTGCACAGCTGGTTCAGATCTTCGGCCTCGACTTCGGGGTCTTCCTCGCCCTCCTGATGTTCGTGGTGTTCATGTTGTTGATCCTCACCGGGTACAACGTGGCCTACTGCTTCGCCGGGACCGCGCTGTTCTTCGCCTTCGTCGGCGACATGTCGAATGCGTTCTCGTTCGACACCTTCGATCCGGAGACCCTGTCCGGGCAGCTGCCGACCAACTGGGCCAGATCGTTGGAATCCAGCGAGTTGTTGGCCGTGCCGTTGTTCGTGTTGATGGGGGCGATCCTCGAACGATCCGGGCTGGCCGAACGCCTGCTCAACGCGTTCGGCCTGCTGATGGGCTCGCTCAGGGGCGGCGTAGCGGCGGCCGTGATCGTGGTCGGCACCCTGCTGGCCGCGGCCACCGGCGTGGTGGCGGCCACCGTGATCGTGATGGGCCTGCTGTCGCTGCCGGCCATGCTCCGGCTGAACTACAACCACCAGCTGGCCACCGGTGCCATCGTCGCCTCCGGCACCCTGGCCCAGCTGCTGCCGCCCTCGATCGTCCTGATCCTGCTGGCCCAGGAGCTCGGCGTCGGCATCATCGGCCTGTTCGCCGGGGCCCTGTTGCCCGGCCTGCTGCTCAGCGGGCTCTACATCCTCTACACCCTCGGGATCTCACTGCTGCGGCCGGCGGTCGGACCGGCGATGCCGATCGAGCAGCGCAAGCTCGAAGGCAACCCCAGCATGCGGACCGCGCTGATCATCGGCGGCGCGCTGGGATTGATCGTCTTCCTCGTGCTGCTGCTGATCGGACTCCAGGTCGCCCTGGTCGGGGCGGCGCTGACCGCCGTGCTGTCCGTACTGATCGTCGCCCCGTTCAGCGTCGGCGCCGAGGCCCGGCGCTTCGGCCCGATCGCCGCCGCCGTCGTCGTCCTGTTGGCCGGGGCGGCAGTGACCGACTGGCGGACCGCCGTCTTCGCCGCCCTGCTGATCTTCGGGGTGGCCCAGGCGTCGCTCTCCACCTCCAAGATGCTGATGGCCGAGCTGCTGGTCTCGATCGTCCCCATCCTGGTGTTGATCGTCGGGGTGCTCGTCTCGATCTTCCAGGGCGTCGCCACGCCATCCGAATCCGGAGCGGTCGGGGTGTTCGGGGCGCTGATCCTGGCGGTCCTCAACTACCTCTTCGATCGCGTCCTGGCCAACGACGGCGCCGGCCACATCACACCGGTCTGGAAGCTGACCCGCCAGACCGCAGTCGACGCCGCCCGCTCGACAGCGAACATCACCATCCTGGTGATGACGCTGCTGTTCGCCTCGCTGTTCTTCCGGCTCATGTTCCAGGAGCTCGGTGGGTCGGACCAGGTCGCCAGCTGGCTGTCCTCGATCCCCGGCGGCAAGTTCGGGTTCGTGGTGATCGCCATGATCGCCGTGTTCCTGCTCGGCATCAATCTGGAGTTCCTGGAGATCACCTTCATCGTGGTCCCGATCTTCGTCCCGGCCATGGCCGCCCTGGGGTTCACCGATCAGGAGATCGTGTGGTTCGCCGTGCTGATGGCGGTCAACCTCAACATGGCCTTCATCTCCCCACCGGTCGGATTCTCGCTGTTCTACCTCCAGTCGGTGGCCCCGGACGACGTCAAGACCGCGGACATCCACAAGGGGGCGCTCCCGTTCATGGGGCTGCAGATCGTGGCCCTGGTGGTGCTCGCGGTCTTCCCCGGGATCACCAACTTCTCGTACTGCTTCTTCAATCCGAACGCCCCGGAACGGTTCTGCGACCCCAATTCCAACGCCGGCAGCAATCTGTTCACCGTGCTGGCGATCCTCGCCCTGGTGACCCTGGTGGCAACTATCGTCATGGGATTCCGCCAACGGCGGCAGGGACCGCCGGCGGTCGAGGAAGCAGCGACCACAACCGTCTGAGCGCCGAAGCGGCGCCGAGACCAGAAGATCGACAAGTACCCGTGCCAGTGAAGAGGAGAGAGGCCACATGACTGTCGAAAACGAAACCAACGAGGAAGAGACGCTCGGGCGTCGGTCGTTCCTCGGCAAGGCCGGGCTCGGCGTTGCCGGGTTCGCGGCCAGCACCGCGATTCTCGCCGCCTGTTCGACCACCGAGGTGGCGGACGACGGCTCGGCTGCCGACACCAGCGATGACGACGCCAGTGGCAGCAGCGACGACAGCGGGAGCAGCGACAGCGGCACCGAGGAGGAGACCGTCACCCCGGTGCAGACCGATGGTCCCGAGATCGAGTGGAACATGGCCACCAGCTGGCCGACCGCGCTGGTCACCCTGTTCGGCGCGGCCGAGATCTTCGCCCAGCAGGTCAGCGACCTGACCGGTGGCAAGTTCAAGATCAACGTCGCCCCGTCCGGCGAGATCGTCGGCGGCCTCGACGTGCTGCCGGCCGTCCGTGACGGTGGCGCCGAGATGGGCCACACCGCGTCCTACTACTACATCGGCCTGTCCCCGGTGCAGCAGTTCGGCACCGCGGTGCCGTTCGGTCTCAACCAGCGCCAGCAGAACGCCTGGCTCTACCAGGGCGGCGGCCTGGAGCTGCTCAACGAGTTCTACGCCGAGGAGCACGGCATCATCGCCTTCCCGGCCGGTGGCACCGGCTGCCAGATGGGTGGCTGGTTCTCCAAGGAGATCAACACGGTCGACGACCTCCAGGGCCTCAAGATGCGGATCCCGGGCATCGCCGGTCAGGTGCTGCAGAACCTCGGTGGCGAGCAGGTCACCGTTGCCGGCGGCGAGATCCTGACTTCGATCCAGACCGGCGCCATCGACGCCGCCGAGTTCGTCGGCCCGACCGACGACCTCATCCTCGGCCTGGATGAGCTGGGCTCGGACCTGTTCTACTACCACCCGGGCTGGTGGGAGCCGGGCACCGCGGTCGAGGTCCAGATGCCGCTCGAGCTGTGGAATGAGCTGCCCCCGACCTACCAGTCGGCGGTCCGTAACGCCGCGGCCCACGCAAACATCCAGACGATCGCCACCTACGACGTCCTCAACCAGCGGGACCTCCAGACGATCAAGGGCTTCGCCGAGATCCGGGAGTTCTCGCCGGAGCTGATGGCGGCGTTCAAGGCCGAGACCGAGAACGTCCTGGACAACATCGCAGCCGAGGACGAGAAGTTCGCCGCCATTCTCGGCCCGTGGCGGGAGTTCCGGGATGGGATCGTGGAGTGGCACGGCCTGGCCGAGCGCTCGTATCTGACCCAGCAGACCCAGGTCTGACCGGCCGGACGGCAGACACAACGTGACGGGGAACGGGTCGCTGGCAGCAGCGGCCCGTTTCCCGTTTTCGGCCGTCGCCGGGGGGTTGATGCTGATCGCTGGCCTGGTGATCGCCGCCGGCTGCACCTCGGCCGACCCGACCGGCCCGGCGGACGCAGCCGTCGAGATCGACGACGACTCGCCGGACCCGAGAGACGCCGGCCGGCGGGCCGTCGTGGTCGCCACCACCGGGTGCGGGTCTGCGCCCGGTGGGGAAGGCTCCGGCGTGGCCCTGGCCCCGACCCGGATCCTGACCGCGGCCCACGTCGTGGCCGGCGCCACCGAGGTCACGGTTCGGTTGCGGGGCGAGGTCCCGATCGACCGCTCGATCGGGACGGCCGAGACGACCGGCGACGCGGCCGGGCCAGATGCCACACCGGCGCTCCGTACGGTCGAGGCCACCGTGGTGGCCTACGACACCAGGCGAGACCTTGCCCTGCTCGACCTGGACGGCGACGGGGTGGCGGCACCGGCCGGACCGGTCCCGATTCGCGATCTCGGCACCGGGGATGCCGGAATCATCATCGGGGCCGGCGTGTCCGGCGATATCCCGTTCACCGTGGCCGAGCGGACGATCATCGAGATCGACGAGGTCCGGGGTACCGACCGGGTCCGGCGGGCCGGCTACCTGCTCGAGGCCGCAACCAGTCCTGGAGACAGCGGCAGCGGGCTCTATGACGGCCGGGGCTATCTGGTCGGCGTGCTGTTCGCCGTCAGTACCGACAACGGGCGACGATCGTGGGCGACCGCCGGCGACGAGGTCGACGCCTTCATCACCGACCTCGACGTGCGGGGCGACTTCGCCTGCGACCCGGACCGGTCCAGACTGGCCCCGATCGGACCCTGAGCTCAGTCGGCGCTCAGCTCGGGCGACCGGATCAGGGCCGAGGTCAGGGTTGCGGCGGCCAGCAACCCCACCGTCAACAGGATCGGGATGTCGTTGCCGGTCGTCACGTCAGCCAACCAGCCGGCGAGCGGCGGCCCGATCAAACCCCCGACACCGAACGACAGGAACAGCAGGCCCATCGACTTGCCGAGTCCGACCAGCCCGACCAACCGGATACCGGCCTCCGGGACCACCGCGACGAAGCCGCCGTAGGCACTGCCGAACAGCACGACGAAGGTCACCAGCAGTGGGAGCGAGCCACCGGCCACGTACCAGATCAGGTAGGCCACGGTCTGGACCGCGAGGGCGAGGCGGACCACGGTGATGGCGCCGAGTGGCCGGACCAGGGCGGTCAGGCCGACCCGCCCGACGATGCTCGACAGCCCGACCAGGCTCACCAGCCGCGCCGCGGTCGACACCGAGACCCCGTCGTCGATGGCGAAGGTCTGGATGAAGCCGAAGGCGATGAACAGCCCGACCGACATCAGCAGCCCGACGAAGAACCGGGCCCCGAAGCCGGCGGTCCGGAACAGGGTCATCGCCCCGACCACCGGCGCAGGCTCCGCCGGCCGGCCGTCGTCTCCGCTCCGAGACGGCATCACGACGGCCGGGAGGGCGGCGACGAAGATGACGCCGGCGACGACCGCCAGGACCACGTAGGCCCGGCGCCAGTCGTTGGCGGCGATGACCGCCTCGGCCAGCGGGACGATGATCAACACGGCGAGCCCGTTGCCGACCGCCATCACGCTGAACGCGGCCGGCCGCCTGCGATCGAACAGTGCGCCGACCGAGGCGCTCAGTGGCGCGATGTAGAGCCCGCCGCCGATGCCGACCCCGATGCCGTAGGCGACGATCGCCACCGGCAGGCTCCCGGCCCGGGAGGTGATCAACAGGCCGACCACCATCGTCACCGCTCCGGCGATCAGCAAGGGGCGGGGACCGACCCGGTCGGAGATCGGCCCGGAGACGATCCCGAACCCGAAGAAGAACAGCAGGGTCACCCCGAAGATCAGGGCGGTGGCGCCCCGGTCGGCCTCGAACTCGGCCGCCATCGAGTCGAAGAACGTCCCGAACGAGTAGGCGATCCCGAACCCGACCCCGTTGGCGGCGGCCACCGCAACCGCGGCGATCCAGGCCCGACCGGAATCGATGAGTGGGTCGACCGAGCCGGCGGCGGCCGGTTCCGGCGGCTCGGCGACCTGGCCAACCGGTTCGGGGCGGTCCGGGCGGTTCACGACTGGAGTCTCCACCATGTTTGGGGGATACTGCCACTCGACTCATGGCTGCGACCTACACACGAGATCAGCTGCCCCACGGCGGCCCCGACGACCCCCGATGGGCCGCCTTTCGCAAACGGACCGCCACCTGGATGGTCCGGATCGACGGCCCGTTCGTTGTGGAGACCGACGAGGGGCCCCTGCGGTGTGAGGACGGCTGGCTGGCCCTCGATGCCAGGGGCTACCCGTACCCGATCGCAGCGGACGAGCACCAGCTGATCTACGAGCCGATCGAGGAGGAGGGCACCGAATGAGCGACCTGCCGGTCAAGAAGGCCTGGGACATGGTCGAGGAGGCCAAGGGCCAGATCGACAACCTGTCGGCCGAGGAGCTGGCGGCGGAGATGGCGGCCGAGGATGGGCCGACCGTCGTCGACATCCGGGACCATCGGGAGCTCTACCTGAAGGGAAAGATCCCTGGTGCCGTCCACGCCCCCCGCGGGATGCTCGAGTTCTGGGTCGATCCGGCCAGCGAGTACTACCGCGAGGTGTTCGAACCGTCGAAGCGCTACGTCCTCTACTGCGCCGGCGGCGGCCGCTCCGCCCTGGCGGCCAAGACGATGAAGGACATGGGCTATGGCGACATCGGCCACCTGGAACCGGGCTTCGGTGGCTGGGAGGCCGCAGGGCAGGAGATCGAGGACATCAAGGCCTCGTCCAAGTGGGTGCCCCGAGAGAGCTGACCTCAGCGGGTGATCGAGAAGATCTTCGACTCGACGATCAGCAGCCCCTCGGACGGCGAACCGGCGACCACGGCGCCGTCGCAGTCGTAGGCTTCGACCACCACGGTGCCGACCGGGAGCTGCATCGTGATGGTCCCCCCGGCCTGTACGGGCTCGTCGAGGTCCAGCTCGTCCAGCCCGACCTGACCGGAGGGGGCGATCGGGTTGATCGCCAGCTCGCACAGTTCGCCGCCGGTGTCGTTGGCCCAGGTCACGGTGACCAGCTCCGCCGGCTCCTCGGTCAAGGTGATGCCTTCGGCGAAGATCAACTCGTTGTCGAGGAAGAACCCGACCTCGTAGACGCCGGCCGGTAGGCCACCGGGGTCGTTCTCACCGGCGCAGAGCCAGAAGTTTCGGCCGCTGTCGGCCAGCGACCAGAGCTGGTCGGTCTTGCCGAGCGCCGGCTCGAGCTCACCGTCGATGAACCACGCCCCGTCCCATCGGAGTCCCTGGGGGATCCCGCTCCAGTCGACGAAGAAGCAGAGCTCGGCGATCCCGGCCGGCGCCGACCGCACCAGATCGACCGGGATGTTCCCCTCCCGCCCGAGGGCGAACCGGGGGTTGGTCATCATCAGGGCCGACGGGTCGAAGTCCGGCACCGGCAGGACGGTCGGCGGTGCGATCGGCTGGGCCGATTCGGCCGAACGAAGCAGGGGCAGCGCGAGGTTGATCGGCCGGATTCCGTTGATGAACCCGCCGACAGGGACGCACTCGTCGCTGTCGTCGAGGAACCCGTCGTCGTTGCTGTCTGTCAGTGCTCGGCAGTCGATCGCCGGCCCGTCCTCACTGGCTCTGGCCATCGACGGGATTCCGATCACCCGCCCGAGCCGATCGAGGGCCATGCCCCCGCTGTTGCCGGCCGAGATCGTGGCGTCGGTCTTGATCAGGGCTCGGTCGCCGACGCCGGTCTGGCTGGAGAAGCCACTGACGGTTCCGGTGGTCAAGGTGATCGTGTCACCACCGATCACCGGGAACCCGAGGATCCTGACCCCGTCACCGAGCGCGACCGAGTCGCTGTCCCCCAGCGGGGCCCAGACGAACGAATCCGGCAGGGCGCCGGACACCCCGTCCGCCATCCCGGTGATCCGCAGCACGGCGAGGTCGAGCTCCCGGTCGAACTCCAGCAGCTCGGCCCGATACCGGAGTTCGGCCGGGGCGGTGCTGTTCGCCGCCACCGCAACCCCGATCGAGCTGAACCGGCACGTATCGGTCCGGGTGACGACATGGGCGTTGGTCAGGATGGTCCCGTCGGACTCGACCACGACACCGGAGCCGGCACAGACCGCCCGACCGTCCTCGTCGAGACCAATCAACTGGACGGCGGCCCGAGCCAGCTCCTGGATGCCAGACGGCGGCTCGAACGTGGTCAGTAGTCCGTCGTCCGTCCGGGCGTCGCCGGCCCGTTCGGTGGTGTCGCTCCCGCCGCCGATCACCCCGGAGGTGACGAGGACGTAGACCACGGCGGCCCCGGCACCGAGCAGCGCCGTGGTGGCGATGGCGGCCAACCGGCGGCCCTTCCCCGACCGAGGCGCCCCGCCGCCGGCCGACGCCGGGCGAGGCAGGGCTCGGCCGAGCAGCCTGGTCCGCCGCTGGTAGGCCCGGACCTTGGCCCGGCGCCGGCTTCGCTCCTGCAGGCGGTGCCAGGCCGCGATCTCGGCTGCGTCACGCTCGTCCCTGGCTCCCGGCCGTGCCTCGGTACCGGGCGGCGTCTCCGGTGTGTCACCAGACTCGGCCGGGGGCAGGCCGGCACCGATGATCGACGCCGGCGCGCTGGTCGGCGGCACGGTGGCGTCTGTCGGCACGACGAGGCGGGGGTCGTGTTCGGGGGCCACCGGCTCCGGTCCCCGACCGCCGTCCTCGAACAGGTTGCGCCACTGCGCCACCCAGGAGTCGGCGTCGGTCGACGAGCCACCGGCCCCGGCCGGCAGCATCGAGGTCACCTCGGGCTCGATCTCATCCCGTCTCGGTTCGTTTCCCGGGTCGTTGTCGACCAAGAGATACTCCGTCCGTTGCCACCGACCGCCGAGTCCGCCGCCTGCCGCCGACCCGGTGGACCCGTCCGCACACCGTTGGCCACCGGCCTGATGCTCGTACGGGCAACCCTTCGAACATAGTCGATCCGACGAGAACAGAAAATGCCCCGGCCGCCGAGACATGCCGCCGCCGACGTCCCGAGAAGGTAGAAATCTGCACCGACTCTGCACCGGACCCCAGGCGGATCCCTGGGGCCCCGGGCGGAGTATGGGGTCCGGCCCCTATTCCAACGATGCGGGGTCGCGACGAGGATGGTCGTGCCACGGGTCACCACTCCGCCTCCGGTGACCCGTGGCAGCACGCTCGAAGACAGGAGGTTGGCGGCATGACGATCACGGAGCTTCCCCAGCACCTGGCCGACGACGACCGGTCGTTCGACCGGTTCTACGCCGAGCGCTACCAGCCGATGCTTCGCCTGGCCACCGGCATCGTCGATCAGTCCTGGACCGCAGAGGAGATCGTCCAGGACGCCCTCCAGCGGGTCTGGCTCCGGTGGGACTCCCTCGACCAGCCAGCCTGCTACCTCCGGACGATCGTGGTCAATGGCTGCTACGACGAGCTGCGCCGTCGCCGGGTCCGCCGGGAGGCCGACCGGATCCTGCGTCAAACCAGCGAGGCCGAGGCCGACTACCTGGCCGATCTGCTCTCATCGGTTGCCCCGAAGCGGCGGCAGGCCATCGTGCTGCGGTTCTACGGGGGGCACACCCTCTCCGAGGTCGCCGAGGCCATGGACATCCCGACCGGCACCGCCAAGAGCCTGATCCACCGGGGTCTGGCCGACCTCCGTGGCGCGCTGAACTGACCGGCCGGTACCGGCGACGACGCCGAGACGGCCCGTGCTGCGGCCATGGTTGGCGCTCGGCCGCTTCGATGGCCGAACGGTTCAAAACGAAATCTTGTGACGCCGATCCCAAATTCCGGCAACCGTTTCGTCACATAACCGACATGGGCCGCTAGTATCTCGTCGGTGCACGAGCTGGCGGGCGTGGACGGCAACCATGCATAGGACGGTGAACGAGACGGTGACGGGCGACAACGAGCACCGGCGGACTTCGAGTTGGCGGCGATTCCTGCCCGGCGATTCCGGCGTCGACCGGGAGTTCCGGCTCGTTGCCCGACTGGCCCTCCCAGTCCTCGCTGTCGGTGCCGGACTGGTGGCGATCCTTCCCGGCGTGCTGGATGGCGACGTCAGTTCGGTCCGGACCGACCTGGATCCCAACACCACCACGACCACCGCCCCGGCCCCGGCCGCTCCCGGCGGCGACGTGGCGGCAGCGACCAGCACGTCCACCACGGCCCTGGCCCTCGACGAGGGCGCAGAGCCCAACGACGAGACTGCGATAGCGGTCATCCCATCGACCGAGGCCCCGACCACCACCGAGGCCCAGACCAGCACCACCGAGGCCGGCGTGGCCGGCACGGACTCGCCGACTACCACCGAAGCCTCGACCACCACGACCACCGAAGCCGACCGACCGGTGGCCCTGGCCTCCCCGGACACGATCCGGACCCCCCGCACCACGCAGACCACGGCGGCTTCGCCCCAGACGAGCAACCGCCCACCGATCGACCTCCCCGGTGAGGCCACCACCCCGACCACGGCGGCGACCACCACCACCGTGGCCCCATCGACGGCGGCACCGGTCACGGCCGCCCCCACCACGACCACAGCCGGGCCGACAACAAGTGCTGCGCCACCGACGGTTCCGGCGCCGTCGCCCACCACCTCCACGGCGCCCCGGGTCACGACGACCACCGAGGCCCCGACGACAACCGAAGCTCCGACGACCACCGAGCGGCCGACAACGACCGAGGCCCCGACGACAACCGAAGCCCCGACCACGACCGAGGCGCCAACCACCACCGAGCGGCCGACAACGACCGAGGCCCCGACGACAACCGAGGCCCCGACCACCACGACGACGACCGCACCGCCAACCACCACCACGACAACGGCACAGCCGACCACCACGGTTCCTGCCCGGTGCGCGAACGGCCCATTCGAACTGGTGATGCGTGACGACTTCAACGGCAGCTCGGTCGCCGGTCACTGGCTCCAGTACAACGGCCCAGGCAACAACAACTTCGGCCTCCGGCGACCGTCGGCAAACGAGGTCCGGGACGGCAAGCTGATCATCACCGCACGGAGCGAGGGTGGTCGGGTCGTCTCCGGTGGGATGTCCCACCGGTACAACCAGCAGTACGGCAAGTACCGGTTCCGAGTCCGGACGGACAACGATCCGTCCCGCACCGTCAGCGGCGTGGTGCTGACCTGGCCGCAGTCCCAGGTCCATCCCCGAGACGGTGAGAACAACATCTACGAAACCCTGGTCCTGTCCGAGACCCGCAACCCGTTCTATTCCTTCATCCACGAGCCGTTCGGGACCAAGAGCGACCAGAAGCGCTTCGTCCACAATGCCGACGGCAGCCAGTGGCAGATCATGACGATGGAGTGGACCCCGGACCGGATCACCGTCACCAGGGAGGGTCCGGGCGGCAGCCAGTATCGGGAGGTCCACGTGCTGAACGAGACCGCAGACGATCTGATCCCGGACAACCCCCACAAGCTGACCATCCAGCTCGACGCCTGGAAGCAGAACATCGGCGGCGACGTCAAGATGGAGGTCGACTGGGTGGAGGTCTACTCCTACTGCGACTGACCGGGCCCGGGAACAGGCCCGGCCCAGGCCGACCGGCTCAGCTCGGGCGATCGCCGATCAGGGTGACCCGCTCGACCCGGCGGCGCTGACCGCCGTGATCCGGTACCGCATAGTGCTGGGTGCAGCGGTTGTCCCACTGGGCGATGCTGTTCGGCTGCCACCGGAACCGGACCTGGATCTCCGGGATGGTCGACTGCTCGTACAGCCGGTATCGAAGGGCTCGTGACTCGTCCGGGGTCATGCCGTCGATCGTCAGCATGAAGTTGCGGGCCATGAACAACCCCCGCCGACCGGTCTCGGGATGGGTCCGGACCAGCGGGTGCTTCTGATCCGGGAACCGCTCCCGATTGCGGGCCATCTCCTCCTCACTCATCCCCCGCCCGAACCCCTTGACGTAGGAATGCACGGCGTACCGGCCCTCGATCTCGGCCTTCAGGTCGTCCGGCAGCAATTCGTAGGCCAGCTCCATGTCGGCGAACACGGTGTCGCCGCCGTAGGGCGGGATGACCCGGCCGAGCAGGATCGAGCCGAGCGGTGGGCACTCCCGGAACGTCACATCGCTGTGCCACGCCTCGGCGGCGACAAACCGCTTCGGGGTGGACTCGATGACCAGGATCTCGGGATGGGCCTCGACGTGCTCGGCGAACGGGTGGATCTCCAGCTCGCCGAATGCCCGCCCGTAGGCCAGATGTTGCTCGTGGGTCAGGTCCTGGTCCCGGAAGAACAGGACCTTGTGATCGAGCCACGCCTGACGGAGTTCGGCGATCAGCTCGTCGTCGAGCTCCCGCAGGTCGACCCCGGCGATCTCGGCCCCGATCGTTCCGGTCATCGGCCGGACCTCGATCCGGTTGTAGTCACCGACCGCCACCGCATCGATTCGCATCCTGGAACCCCCTGTCCCCCACAGGACGCTACCGCCGACGTGCAGCGCCGTCAGATCCGTTCCCCGGCCCGACCAGCGGGCCGGCAGTAGGGTTGCGGTGAGCAGGAGGGAACCACCATGACACTGCACTACTTCACCGTTGCCACGTTCAACGCCAAGAACCTGGTCAGCCCCGGCGTGTCGTACTACGGCAAGAAGCCGTACACCAAGACCGAGTACCGCAAGAAGCTGAACTGGATGGCCGAGCAGCTCCACCGGATGGACGCCGACTTCGTGTGCCTCCAGGAGGTGTTCCACCCCGAGACGATCGAGGACCTGTCCGACCGCTACGACGCCCTGCTGAAGAAGCTGTACTCACCGACGAAGGCCAGACGGGACCAGTACGACCATCGTTGGCACCTGGCGAACGCCAACGGCACCGAGGACGACCCGTCGCCGGGGCTGGCCATCCTGTCCAGGCGCAAGCTCCGGGAGTGCGTGTCGGTCCAGGACCTGACGGACGACCCGATCGAGATCGAGGAGTCGGAGGGCCTCCGATACCGGCTCGACCGCCTGAGCCGACCGCTGATGATCGTCAAGGCCGATCTCGGCAAGGGGGTCGACGGCTGGATCTTCAACTCCCACCTGAAGTCGAAGCGGCCCCTCTACCCGGCCGGCTCCCGGGCCGGGAACGAGCGCAACTTCCTGTTCCAGGAGCGGGCCGAAGCGTCGTTCCGCTCGCTGGCCCTGCGGGCCGGGGAGGCTCTGGCCCTGCGGCGGGAGATCCTGGCCCGGCTGGAGGGGACGACGGATCCGGTGCTTGTGGTCGGCGATCTCAACGACGAGATCGGCGCAGTGACCAACGAGCTGATCCGGGGCGAAGCCCCGTGGCGGGGCTGGCGGTTCGATGTGAAGACCAGGTTCTGGGACGTCGAGATGTACAGCGCCGTCCGTTCCCACCTCCGCCGATCGGAGCACAGCTCGATCTACACCCACATCTACAACGGGCACTACGGCACGATCGACCACATCTATGTGAGCCAGGAGTTCTACTACCGGAACCCCCGCCGGATCGGTGACATCAACTTCGTCCAGAACTTCAACGATCACCTGACAGACGACAGCATCCGAGGCGCACCGCCGCTCGGCGATGCCTCAGACCACGGCCAGCTGGCGGTCCGGCTGTCGATCGATCCCGATCGGATGTGACATCAACGTCCGGTCGATGGGGGCCTAGACTCCTCGGCCGAGATGTTGGCAGGAATTCTGGGCCCTCGGCCGTCCAATGGTCGTGGCCGTCACCTCGACCGCAGTCCAAACCGTTCAAGACGATCGACGAGCCGACGCGGTGCGTGAGCTCGAACTCGCCGAACTCGAGCGTCGGGCCCGAGCCGGCGAGGCCCGGGCGTTCGGTGCGGTGCTGCGTCAGCATCAGCATGACCTTCGGGGCCTGGTGTGGTCGATGGTCCGGGACAGCCATCAGGTCGACGACATCATGCAGGCCGCCTTCGAGAAGGCGTTCCGCAACGTGACCCGGTTCAAGGGTGACTCCTCGATGAAGACCTGGTTGCAGTCGATCTGCTACCGGGCCGCCATCGACCACATCCGCTACGCGGGCCGACGGCGCCATGCCGACGTCGACGAGTTCGTCGGCATGGCAAGCGCCGACGACGTGGCCCGCCGGGTCGAGGACCGGGACCGGTTCACCGAGGTGATGACCAACCTGGATCCCGAGACCCGGGCCCTGCTGATGTTGACCGCGGGCCTCGGCTACACCCAGGGCGAGGCGGCAGAGATCACCGGGCTGCCGATCGGCACCGTCGGTAGCAGGCTGAGCCGGGCTCGGGACCGGCTGCGGAAGGACCTGTCGTGAACGACGACGAACTCCGACGGCGGCTCCTCGGTGAGATCCCGGATCAGGACGAACGGTTCTGGCTGCGGATCGACGCCGCCCTCGATGGCATCGAGGCCACCGGGGACTTCGCAGGCGGACCTCCGGACCGACGGCGACCGGACGCCCAGACCTCTGGCCAGACCTCGGGCCCGGCCGGCTTGGCCACCGATGACCTCGACGAGGACGCAACCATCCATCGGATCGACCTCCGCGGCGACAACCAGGATCGGGGTGACGATCTGGACCGCTCGCGCTCGGTCCCCTTCCGGTTGGCCCTGGTCGCTGCGGTCGTCCTGGTCCTCGGCGGGGGCTTCCTGGCCATCCGCTTGACCGAAGACGACCGTGACCGGATCGACCCGTTCGCCGTCGCCGCCGAGCCACCGCCCGGTCCAGACGTCCCGCTGGTCGAGCTCCGAGGCGAGCTCGCCTGCTTCCTGGCCCAGGCGGCCGAGGTGACGGACACGGTGCGGATGACGATCAACGGCGACGGATCGTTTCAGGCCCATCGGCGGATCGGCGATCCGGCGACCGGGGTCGTCGAGCTGATCAACGGCTCCCGGCGGTCGACCAATGACGTGATGGCGTTCATCACCCGGTACCGGGGCCCCGTGGTCGAGCAGGCCGAGGCCAGGGGGTGGACCCTGGACGACGACGGGTTCAGTGACGGCCTGTCGACCCTGGTCCGGGTCGACTGCGCAGACGTCGATGCGATCCGCGACGACCCGGCAGACCTGGCGGCCATTCGCGACCTCCCCACCCCCCGCACGCTGGAGCCGACGATCGAGGCTGCGCCCGAGGGGCCCCGAACGCTCTCGACCGGGGGGATCAGGATCGTGTCCGGTGCGCTGGTGTCGATCCCCTTCGAGGCCGACGGCGGGACCCGACTCCGGCTCGACCTCGCCTCGATGGATGGCCGAACCACCGCGGCGCTGATCTCCCCGAGCGACCTGGTGCTCCTGGCCGGCGTCGAAGGCCCGATCGACATCGTCCTGCCCCACAGCGGCACCTACGAGCTGTTGCTTGGCACCACCGGTGACGACACCGCATCGATCAGCGGTCGGCTCGGCTGAGCCGGGGGGACGACGAATCCATGGACGATGGGAAGCCAGTGACCCCGTGGGACGTCTCATGACCATGACCTTGGATGACACTCGACCGGTTCGCCTCCTTGCCCTCGCACTCCTGCTCCTCGGCCTGGCCGGCTGCGGCCTGCTCGAAGCAAGCGGCAACGAGACCGAGATCGGAAGCATCGGCTCCCAGGTCGAGGCCGGCGGAACCGAGCCGTCGACCTCGACCACGGCCGCCGAGGACCGGGCCTACTGCGATGCGCTGACGATGATGTACGAGGACGGGGCCCGCACCCTCTCGCTGTTCACACTCGGCGATCCTGTCGTGGACATCCTCACCTACGGGGAGAGCGCCCGGGCCGCCGCTGCGCTCGCCCCCGGCCAACACGCCGTGGTCCTGAACCGGATCGTCGAGCTGACGGAGGAGGTGGGAGCCACCACCATCGACGGTGACATCCAGGTCGACTACGCCGAGCGGTTGCTCGAGATCTCGTTGCTGTCGATGCGGCCGATCGACGACTTCGCCGGTGAGGTGTGCCGGATCGACGAGGAACTGTTCCCCTGGCTGACCCTGGCCGGCATCGTCACCGTCGGCGAGCCGGTGGCCGGTGCCCGCTCGGCCTGGCGGGACGTGACCGACTGCACGATCGTCGACGACGAGACCTTCACCGTCACCGTGCTGAGCAGTGGTGACCGGACAGCGAGCTACACCGGTGGGGTCCGGTTCCTCGACTCGCCGACCGAGCTGTCCGACCGATCGGAGACGTTCTTCGCAACCTCACTCCGGCCCGGCGAGACGGCGGTGCTGACCGTCGAGACCTGGGACGAGGTGTCCGGGACCGGCTGTGTCCTCGAGCACGTCCAGCGCATCGACCATGATGCCACCGCCCCCCATCCAGAGGACGGCTGCACCGTGGTGGGGACAGACGAGGTCTGGGAGCGGGTCGAGCTGGAGCTGACGGGCTTCAACGATCCGATCTATGGCGGTGGTGGCAACGTCATCTGGGCCCTCACCGATGCCGATGGGGTCCGGGTCGAAACCGGTCTTCTCACCCTCCGCAATGCGCCGGCCGGCGAAACCGAGACCCAGGCCACCTCCACCGAGCACCTCTACGAGGGTCCGCTGACCTGCGAGGTCATTGCCCGCCAGCCGATCGACGAAGACGGCTACTTCGCATGCTTCAGTGGCGGCGAGCCCTGTGTGGACGACGATGACGATGAGGCTGACGATGAGCCTGTGGACGAGGACGGCGGCAACTGACCACGGCCTGAGCTTCCGCCCGAGATCGCCGATCCGGGGCGGTCGGCCAAACTAAGCTCCGGCCATCACCACCGACCGCCGACCTCTCGACCGGCAACCCCCGGCCCGCTCGGCTGCATCGCCGAGGAGCTGGGTGGTGTTCGTCCTGATCGGGGCGGCCATCACGGCGGCCCTCACCGCGCCCCCGGGGCCGGACGACCTCACGACGCCCGACGCGGGCGACCCGAGCGACGTGGCAATGCCGACGGCCGAAGCGATCGAGCTGGCCGAACCGGTGTCGGCTTCGACGGGGCCGTCCCGGATTGCGGTACGCAACCGCACCGCCCCGACCGCAGCGACGACGACCAGCACCACGACGGGACCGCCGGCCAAGGAGCGGATCGTGATCAACGGGGTCGGGGATGTCAACGTCGACCCGAACTACATCCCGGCCCTTGGCATCGAGGGGTACGACCACGCCTGGAGCGGGCTCGGCGGACTGTTCACGGAGGACGACCTCACCGTGATCAACCTGGAATGCCCGATCAGCGATCCCGGCGTCGGGGCCCCGGTGTCGAAGCAGTTCGTGTTCCGCTGCGACCCCGCGGCGCTGTCCAGCATGGTGGCGGCCGGGGTCGAGGTCGCCAATCAGGGAAACAACCACGTGTTGGACCATGGCGTCGACGCCATGCTGGCCTCGATCGACAACCTCCGGGCGGCCGGGATCGCCCCGGTCGGGGCCGGTCGAGACGCTGCGGCCGCTGCCGAAGCGGCCCGGTTCGAGCGGGCCGGCTGGACCATCGCCGTCGTCGGGTTCGGCGGGGTCGTGCCAGGCGCATCATGGATCGCCACCGACGATCGGGCCGGGATGGCGGACGGGGACACGGTGGAAACGATGGTGGCGGCGGTCGAAGCGGCGGCCGCGACCGCAGACCTCGTGGTGGTCACCATCCATTGGGGGGTCGAGCTGCAGTCCGGGCCACCGCCGGCCGACGTGATTCGGGCCGAGGCCATGATCGATGCCGGCGCGGACGCCATCTTCGGTCACCACCCGCATCGGCTCAATGCGCTGGACTTCTACCGTGACCGGCCGATCTTCTGGAGCCTCGGGAACTTCGTGTGGCCCCGGCTGTCCGCCGCCGGCTCGGACACCGCGGTGGCGCAGGTCGTCGTCGAGCCGGACGGTTCGATCGGGGCCTGCCTGCTCGACGTGACGATCGTCAGCAACGGCCGTCCGACCCTGGACGACCCGACGATCCGACACTGCGACGACGTGCCGGATGAGGTCCCGGCCGACGGCTGATCAGTCGACGACGTCCCAGACCGGGCCGACCCGGCGCATGGCGACCACCCGGTCGAACGTCGGGGATCGTTTGAGGTCATCGGGGAGGATCAACCCTGCGTGATCCCGGGGAATCGACCGGTCGACCCGCTGCCGGAGGGTGACCACCAACTCCTTCACGACTGTCGGCACCTGCCGGACCCCGGCCGGGCGCGGCGTCTCGTCGCCGGTCCGAGGCGTCCGGGCCAACGGCAGCAGGTTCGGCTGCCTGGCCCGGATGTGGTCGATGGCCGGACCGAGGAGCGGCTCCACCAACTCGACTTCCAACCCGGCCGCGTCGTAGAGCCGGTAGGCGATCTCGGCGCACTGCACCTTGTCCGGGCCGTCGGCAACCAACCGCAGCTGGGTCTTGGCCACCAGGGTGCGGGCCCGGACGGGGAGACGGTCGGTCAACCTGGCGCCGGCGCAGCACACCCCGAGGATCGGGGCGCCGACCGTCGGGTAGCTCGGCGGTGCATGATCGAGCAACCATCGGGCGACCGAACCGAACGCGTCGACATCGAGACCCCGGGGGCGCCGGACCTCGAGGTCGTCGAGTCTGGCCGCCCGGTCCCAGAAGGCGTCGAGTGCGAGATCGGAGACGCCGCCGTCATCCTCATGCATCGTGAACGGTCCGTTCGCCGCCTCCAGCACCCGCCGGCCCGGTATCACCACTGCGGCGTGGCCGAAGCTGCTCTTCGACACCTTCTGGGTGATCTCGGAGTAGGAGCTCTTCCGGCCGGTCAGGATCAGGTCACCGACTCGTAGCGACTCGAGGTGCTCGACCGGAAGGGGAACCTCCCGCTGTTTGCGCTCCGCCATACCCAACCCGCGAACGGCAGACGCCCGCCGTTGGCGCCTGGTTCCCGGAGACCCTCCGCCTCCAGGTTGCCACGGGACCGGTGTCTGGGCCACGAGAACGACCGAGACCCGAGCGACCGGTCGTGTCCGGTCGCTCGGGTCGGCCTGCGGCGGTGTCGGCAGCGCTCAGTGACTGGTGACCACGATGCGGGCGTCGAACCCGTCACCGATCGTGGTCCCGCCCGGGACGGAGATGACGAGCGTGTCGCCGTTCTCGATCCGGACGTTCGGCACGAGCGTCTGGTTCTGGTCAACGGTGAAGCTCACATCGGACAGGTCCTGGTTGAAGGTGAACCAGTACTCATCGGCGAATCCGGCCCCGGCCGCCTGCTCCTGGGTCAGCCCGGAGATGGCGCCGACGAACGGCGGGTAGATGTCGTTCGGGACCGCATCGGGCGGGAGGTCGGCGTCCGGCGTGGTGTCCCACGTCATCTCGATCGAACTACCGGTGAAGTCGAAGGTGTAGAGGTAGTTGCCGACCTCCTGGCCCGGGCCGACCGTGGCCTCGATCGGGTCGAAGAACGGGATCAGGTCCGGGGTGACGAAGTAGTTCTGCAGCTCGAAGCTGCGACCGCCGAGCGGACCGTCCAGGTTGCCGGCACGGGTGATGATCATGTCGGTCCCGTCTGCGGACGGGATCGCCCCGAGCACCCCGAAGGCGTCTGCGGTCGCCGAGTCGCCACCGAACAGATCGCTCAGCTGGGAGCGACGGCTGGCCTCGATGGTGATCACGGTCTCGGCCGGGTCGATGAAGATGGCGGACTGGCCGGGGATGTTGTTCGACAGCACCGCTGCCTTGCCTCGCTGCACGCTCCACCAGTTGGCGATGAACGGCACGACCGGCGGCTCGCAGGTGGCGTCCGGGATGACGCCGGTCGCGGTGAAGCCGTAGTTGTTGCGTCCGCTCATCGGCCGGACCGTGACGGTGCGATCGACGACGCAGGTGTCGACGTTGCTGTCCTTGATGTTGATCCTGGCCGGCGCGATGGGCCGGACGCCAGCCCGGGCCATGGCCCCGAGGTAGAGCGACGAGTCGCTGTAGTAGGCGAAGATGTAGTTGTTGAAGTCGGCGCCGTTGCCGCCGTCGCTGCTGAACGGGGTGGCCGGCAGGTTGGCGGTGCTGACCGGGGTGCCGACGTGGGCGATGCTGCGGTTGCGCTGGGTCCGGGTCTGGCCGTTCCGGGTGACCGAGATCGACTCGCACTCGAGGGTCCGGGTGATCAGGATGCCGAAGTCATCGGAGCCGGGGAACACGAACCCTTGGTCGGTGAGGCTGAGCACGTCGACCGATGCCGGGACCCGCTCCTCCAGTTCCGACAGGGCGACCGTCGTGCCGGTCGACAGCTCGAGACAGGGGCCGAAGTCGACCTCGGAGGTCAACGATCGACTTCTGGCGCTCGAGGTCGCCTCGGCAGATATCGGCGCCAGGGTGGCGATCATGGTTGCGGCGATGAAGGCCACAGCTAGGCGGAGACGCAGCACGACGAGTCCTCTCGTTCGGGTAGATGGAAGTGATCCACCCGGGATCGTTGGTCAACGGCGACGCGCCAACAAGGTAGGAGCCAGACAGACCAGGGTCGTGAGAGGACAACCGCCGACCGGTGCCCAACAACAACCAGCGAATGTCAGATTACTACCATCAGCGTTGGGATCGATCGGCCCGGATCTCGCCCGGCAGTCGACCGAGATGGCGCTTGACGAACTTGGAGAAGTTCGACGGGTCGCTGAACCCGAACTCGGCGCCGATGCTCGCCACCGGGCGGGTCGAGTGGGTCAACAACCGGCGCACCTCGAGCGCCACCCGCTGATCGAGGACCTGTTTTGCGGTCTGACCGGTGACCTGTTGACACGCCCGGTCCAGGGTCCGGGAGCTGTACCCGAGCTCCTGGGCCATCGCCGCCATCGTCGGCCGCTGGTAGAGCCGCTCCTCCATCAGCGCCCGGAAGTCGAGGTATGCCGGTGGCAGGTGGCTGGCATCCGGCACCGATTCCGGCACCTCGATCCCGAACCGGAGCAGCAGCGCGCAGAGCAGGGCCTGGATCAGACCGATCCGCCGAGGTGAGCCGTCGAAGCGATCCTGTTCCTGGCGAATCTCGTCGATCCACCCGAGGACCCGGTCGAGGACCTCCTCGTCGAGCTGCCATCGGGTCGGCGCGCTACTCCCGGGGTACCAGGCCGGGGCCACCGGGTCCGCATGGTGAGACTCGACCGGCCAGACCACGATGTCTGCGGCGAACACCGGCTCGGACACGATCCGGTGGACCTGGCCGGGGTAGACCCGCAGCGCAGTCCCGGGAGACATCTCGATCTCCTCGTAATCCACGTGATGCACGCCCCGCCCGCCGGTGCAGACGATCAGCTGATGGAAGTCGACCCGCTGCCGGCTCGCCAGCTCGTGGCCCGAGATGCGGCTGAGCAGCTCGGCCCGGTCGATCACCTCGGCCGGCAACAGCGGATGTCGGCGCTGCGGCGCATAGCCGACCTCTATGGGCCGGCTCATGTCTCCGTGTCCAGATATGACCATACTGCGGACACTACACCCCGCCTCGAGCCGCCGATAGCGGTACCGCCTGGTCGCCGCTGGCCTGGGTGCTAGACCAGGATGTCGTCGACCGCCACCCGGCCGGCCTTTGCTGCGAGGTGGACCATGCTCCAGCCGTCTTCGCCGTCGTCGATGTAGGCGTCGCCGGCGAAATACACCCGATCACCGATCGGCTCGGCCAGCTTGCGCGGCGTCTGCCAGTCTGCGTCGTCGGCCAGGTACGCCATTCCGATGTGTGGTTCGGCGCTCCAGTCCTGGGCGATGTGCTGGAGGTAGTTCGCCGAGGCCGCGCCGTCGAAGACCTCGTCCAACTCGCCGAGGATCACCTCCTGCAGCTCGCCCCGAGCCAGGGCGGCCTGGTACGGCTCCGATCCGGTACCGACGGTGAACAGCCCGAGGACGTGACGGTCGGTGTCCTGTCCGTGGGCTGCGTCGTAATAGAGGTGCTGCCCGTCGTCACCGGACCGGCCGGCAATCTCGACCAGCCCGGGGTAGAACCGCTCCTCGAACTCGATGAACGCCTTGAACCCGCCCCAGACCTTGGCTGCGTCAAGCGTCTCCCGTCGATCGTCCGGAAGATCCGGGACGAACGTGATCCGATCCCGAACCGCCGTGATCGGGGCGGTGACGATGACCTTGTCCGCCTCGTGGGTCGTGCCGTCGGTGGCGGTGACGACCACCCGATCACCGCCGTGGTCGATCGATGCCACCTCGACCCCGAACCGGAACCGGTCGGCGATGGTCGGCACGATGAACTCGTCGAACACGTCCAGCCACGTTCGCCCGACGAACTTCAGGTCTGCGCTGCCCTCGATGTCGGTCACGGTCAGGGCCCCGGCATCGAAGGAGCCGTAGGACTCGGTCTCGCCATAGCCCGCCATCTGGATGCCAGGCTGCTCCAGCCCGGTCAGCCCCTGCAGCACCTCCGCATCGGTGTGGAGCCACTCGCCGCCGAGCGGGACCGGGAAGTCGACGAAGTCACGGGCGGTCTTGATCCGCCCACCGTGGGTCTCGGCCGCTTCCAGCACCGTCACCTCGACGCCGGCCCTGGCCAGTTCGGGGGCGGCCGACTTCCCGGCCGCCCCGGCCCCGATCACCAGCACGGTGCCGTCGTAGCTGCCACTGGTCACGTCCGGCTCGGACCCGCACCCGACCACGGCGCCGAGACCGAGGATCCCGGCCAGCCGCAGAAAGTCTCGTCGTTCCATGCGTCGCTCCTTCCGGGGCAACCTACCAGCCGCCGTCAGACCGCCGGCTGTTGCTGGGTGGCGCAGTGGATGCCACCGCCTCCGGCCGCCACCGGATCGATGTCGAGGGCCACGATCTCCCGCTCCGGGTAGAGCTCGCCGATCCGATCGGCGGCGAGCCCATCCGCCTCGTCATCGCCGAACTGGGGGATCAGCACCGCATCGTTGCACACGTAGTAGTTGACGTAGCTGGCCAGGAACTCCGGATCCGACCGGCGGGTCGTCGCCGGTTGCTGGAGCCGGACCAGGTCGTACGGATCACCGTCGAGGGTGGTGAAGCGCTCCAGCTCGGTCGCCGTGGTCCGGGCCAGCTCGTACCAGACCTCGCCCGGCTCGACGTAGGACGTCTCCTCATGGATGATCGTCGACGGATTCGAGAAGCGGGCCAGGGTGTCGATGTGGCCGTCTGTGATGTCCTGGCCGGCGATGCCGTCGACCCAGAGCAACCGCTCGGCCCCGAGCGCGGCGGTCAGCGCCGCACTGATCGCCTCCTCGCCGACGCCGGGGTTGCGGTTGTCGTTGACCCAGCTGCTCCTGGCCGCTAGCAGGGTGCCGGTCCCGTCGGTCTCCAGCCCGCCGCCCTCGCCGACCAGTCCGCTGTCTGTCAGTTGCACGCCGAGACGCTCGGCCACCAGATCGGCGAGCGTGGCGTCCCCGTCGTGGACCTGCTTGCCACCCCACCCGTTGAACTGGACCTTGGCAGCGCCCAATCCGCCACGGTCCGACACCAGGAACAGCGGCAGGGTGTCCCGGGCCCACAGGTCGTCGACCGGCGCCTCGATGAGTTCGAGATCGCCCCCGACGAGATCCTTGGCGATCGCCAGGTCCGCCGGTCGAACCAGCAGCCGCACCGGCTCGAACTCGGCGACGGTCAGCCCGATGTCAGCGATCGTGGCCTGGACGTCACCCAGATCACGGCCCCAGACGTCCTGCCGGGAGGGGAAACACATCCAGGTCGCTTCGTGGCGGGCCTCCTCCGCCGGCATCCACCACCGCCCGGCCACCGGTTCACGCCGGCCGGTGTCAGCGTTTCCTGTCTGCCCCGGGGCCGCATCCGAGGGCCCGGTGGTGTCGCCACAGGCGGCGAGCAAGAGCCCGAGCGGGGCCAAGGCACCGGCCTTCAGCAGCTGTCGACGGCCACCCATCGCCGCAACCTAACCGGCCCCGACGTGGTTGCGGCGGAAGACGTAGGCGAAGGCCGACCGGGTGTAGGCGATGCCACGGCCGAGGCTCTGGAGCTCCTCCGCCGTCGGCGCCTCACCCCGCTTGGGCTGCAGATAGGGGTCGAGACCGGTGGTGATCACCCGGTACCGCCCACCGGCGTGGTCGAGTACCGCAGCCAGCTCGTAGTCGGGATCGAGCGAGGCCATCGAGGCGTCGCCATGGCTGTTGTTGGCGAGCAGCAGACCGCCCGGACGGAGGTAGCGGGTGCAGTACGAGCTGATGAACCCGGCATACAGCGAGACCACAGCATCGACCGACCGCTCCCCGATCGGAAGGTCGTCCCGATAGTCGAGGTGATGGAAGGTGACGACCGGCGGACCCCCGGCACCTGGCCGATCGGCACGGTCGAACGCCTGGCGCTTGGTCGTCACCAGCTCGTCGACCTGGTCGGCCTCGGCGAAGAACCGGGCCGCCCGCTTGTCGATGTCGACATAGATGACCCGGTCGAACCAGACCGACGGGCCGATGTCGACGTAGCTGCCCGGGTAGAGCACCGAGGCATCGGCCGGCAGCAGCTCCCGGAACGCCGCAAACAGCCGGACCCGGTCATCCGGGTGCCGGTCGAATTCCCGGTGGAAGGCAGCGACATCGGCCGGAGAGGTCATGGGGCGTCGGACCATACCAGCACCGCGCCTCACAAGGCAGAACGTATTTCGGGGCGGGGCGGGCCCTCCGGTGGTAGCTTCGCCGCGGGGCCCGGGCGGTCCGCGCCCCGTTCAGATCGGGAGGGATCAGAACCATGGGTTCGTTGCTCGTTCACATCACACACGGCCCGGAGGCACCGACCCGGGCTGCGCTCGGCTGCCTGGTGGCGAAGGCGGCGGTCGAGGCCGGCCACGAGGTCACGTTGTTCCTGGCCGGCGACGGTGCCTCCCTGATCAAGCCGGCGGTCATCGAGAACCTCGGCGGGCTCGGCACCGGCAAGCTCGCCGATTCGATGACCGCCCTGGTCGAGGCCGAGGTCCCGATCTACGTCTCCGGTATGTCGGCCAAGGGACGGGGTGTCACCGACGCGGACCTCGAAGCGGTCGGCGGGACCTTCGCCATGCCGGCCAAGCTGGTCGAACTGACCTTCGAGAACGATCGAGCCCTGGTGTACTGACCGGCCCGGCAGGCAGTACTCCCGTGCCTCTGTTCCCAACGTCGGCTGCGGTCCGGCGATGACCGAACCCACACCGGTCGGGTACTACGAGTTCCTCGACTTCAACAACCCGATGACCGACGAGACCGCCGAGCGGCTGGTTGCCAAGCTGGCTGCCACCGAGCCGTCCCGGGTACTCGACATCGGCTGCGGCTGGGCCGAGTTGCTGTTGCGTCTGCTCGCCGCCTGCGAGACCGCGGTCGGCCACGGCGTCGACCACGACGAGATCCTGCTCCAACGGGCCCGCGACAACGCTCGCCATCGCCGGCTGAGCGACCGGGTGACCTTCACCGCCGCACTCGGCGGTGACGAGTCGGCCGACCTGGTGCTCAACATCGGGGCCGAGCACGTCTTCGGCACGGTCGAGGATGCGCTCGAACGACTCCGGCCGATCACACAGCCCGGCGGCCGACTCCTGTTCGGCACCCAGTTCTGGGAGCGGACGCCGACCCCGGAGCTGGCGGCGGCCATCGGCCCGCTCCCGACGCTGCCGGCCCTGATCGACATCGCCACCGCGCTCGGGTGGCGGCCGATCGGGCTCACGGTCGCATCCGCAGACGACTGGGACCACTTCGAGTTCGGGTTCCTGGCCGACTGGGAGCAGTTCGTGCTGAGCGACACCACCGCCGACGGCGGCGCCGACCGGGCCAGGGCCGCCGCCGACGAGCACCGAACCGCCTACCTCGAACGGCGCGGCGTCCTCGGCTTCGCCTTCCTCACCCTCGGCCGACCGCAGGTTGTCCAAGCGTGAGCTGGGAATCCGGTGGGGGTCTGAGCCACAATTGAGGCAGAGCAAGGAGAGTGTTCATGACCGACATGGCCGAAGAGACACGTCAGATCTTCAACCCTGACGTCATCACCCCGGAAATGGAGATGGCGGAGAAGGGCCAGGGCGCACCGGATGCCGCCGATCTGGCCATCGAGGACATCAACCCCCTCAACGCCCACCTGTTCAAGGAAGACCGTTGGCGGGACCACTTCGCTCGGCTCCGGGCCGAGGATCCCGTGCACTTCAACGAGCTCGAGAGTTCCGGTCGGTACTGGTCGGTCACCAAGTACGACGACGTCCGGGCCGTCGACGGCGACTGGGAGACCTACTCGTCGGCCAGCGGAATCACCCTCGGCCTCTCGGCCGAGAAGATGGCGAAGATGCCCCAGCAGCAGCTGACCCCGTTCATCGCCATGGACCCGCCGGAGCACACCCAGCAGCGCAAGACGGTCCGGAGCGTCTCGGCCCCGAAGAACCTCCGCAACATCGAACCGATGATCCGTGAGCGGACCGGGGAGCTGCTCGACTCGTTGCCCGAGGGTGAGACCTTCGACTGGGTCGACACCGTCTCGATCGAGCTGACGACGTTGATGCTGGCCACGCTGTTCGACTTCCCGATGGAGGACCGCCGCAAGCTGACCCGCTGGTCGGACGTGGTCTTCGCCATCCCCGGCCCTGGCGGGGTCGTCGAGACCCAGCAACAGAAGATCGATGAGCTGTTCGAGTGTGTCGCCTACTTCGAGCGGCTCTGGGAGGAACGTCGAGGCGGCGACGGCTTCGACCTGGTGACCATGCTGGCCAACGGCGAGGCCACCAAGCACATGACGGCGTTCGAGAAC
>JBCCFN010000014.1:0-31777 GCA_039029715.1 Actinomycetota bacterium
GACCGGCAGCGTGTACGGGATGAACAAGTTCCCAGACCAGTACGACAAGCTGGTCGCCAACCCGGAGCTGATGACCAACTTCGTGCCGGAGATCATCCGGTGGCAGACCCCGCTGTCCTACATGCGGCGCACGGCGACCAAGGACACCGAGCTCGGCGGAAAGCAGATCCGCAAGGACGACCAGATCCTGATGTGGTACATCTCGGCCAACCAGGACGAGGACGTGTTCGACAACGCCCCGGTGATCGATCTCGACCGGTCGAATGCGGACCGCCAGCTCTCGTTCGGCTACGGCATCCACTTCTGCATGGGCAGCCGGGTGGCAGAACTCCAGCTCCGGGTCCTGTGGGAGGAGCTGCTCAAGCGGTTCGAGCGGGTCGAGGTCCAGGACGAACCCGAGCGGGTCTTCTCCTCGTTCGTCCACGGGTATTCGAAGCTCCCGGTCACCGTCACCAGGCACTGACGGGCGCCTCAGCCGACCGGGTTGGTCCGGGCCGTCGACGCGGCTCGGGCCCATTGACCCGCGCCGATGATGGCGACCGGCGGCGTAGGCTGGTGCTGCAGGTCGACCGGTGTACCGCCAAACCCGCCGGGACCCCCGCCCTGGAGGGAGGGCCCACCATGACCGTCGTACGCGTCGCCGTGATCGATGACCATGTGATGGTCCGTGATGGACTGGTGGCGCTGCTCTCCGGCGACGACCGCCTCGAGGTGGTCGGCGCGGCCGGGACGGTGGCCGAGGCCGATGCCAACCTCGACTGCTGGCGGCCCGAGGTGCTGGTGGTCGACGATCAGCTACCTGACGGCCGAGGGACCGATCTGGCCCGGCGGGTCTCCGAGCAGCTGGAGGACTGCTCGACCCTGATGATCTCGGGGGCCGACCGCCCCCGGGCCATCGACGATGCCATCGAGGCCGGGTGCAGCGGCTTCCTGAGCAAGGGCCTCGGCGTGGAGCAGCTGGCCGAGGCGGTGATCGCGGTGGCCAACGGCTCGTCGGTGTTCCCGGCCGAGGTCCTCCGCCGCCGGCTCAGCCCGGAAGGGCCGGGGTACAACATCACCGATCGCGAGGTCGAGATCCTCCGGATGCTGGCCGCCATGTACGCCCCGAGTGAGATCAGCCAGGAGCTGGCCATCTCGCTCCACACCGTGCGGAACCACATCCGGTCGATCCTCTCCAAGTTGGAGGCCCGATCGCAGTTGGAGGCGGTGGTCATCGGCCTCCGCCATGGCCTCATCGATCTCCCCCCGACCGGAGGTTCCCAGGCATGATCGGTTTCGTCGCCAATCGGATGGCCGGCTCAAGGCCGGCCTGGGTCGCAGATTGGCTGATCAGGATCGGCCGCCCACTCGACGTCGGCGGGCGGGCCGTCTACACCCTCCTCACGCTTGCCAGCCTGGTGACGGTTGCGGTGTCGGCCTGGGCTCTGCTCGGCGCCCAGCTGAATCCAGGACCCTGGGTGCTGTTCGCCCCGGTCCTGTTCGCCGTGACCTGGGTACTCCTGCTCCAGGGCCGGCAGCGGGCGGGGACGATCCTGCTCTTCACCACGTTCGTCGGGGTGGCGATCGCCGTCGCTGCCGCCCGGGGCAACCTCGGTGGCGAGCCGTTCGTCATCATCGTTCTGGTCCTGACCGCTATCGGATTGGTGTCCGGCAGCCGGGCCGCCATCGTCGCCGGGGTGGCCGCCTCGGCCATCGTCGTGGCGTTCTCCATCTTGTTCACCACCGGCGCAATCGAGGGTCGAACGCTGACGCTGGAGCCGACGGCGATCACCGGCCTGCTCTACGCCATCTCGGTGTTGCTGATCACGATGATGCTGGTGATCGGGGTCCGGGGCTACGAGACGCTGCTCGGCCGGGTCCGGGACATGAACCAGGCCCTCGGGGCAGAGCTGGAGGAGCGGGAGCGCATGGCGGCGGCCCTGGCCGCCAGCGAGGCCGAGCTCGGGACCATCCTGGCCCACGCACCGATCGGGGTCGTCACCGCAGACCGGGAGGGCCGGATCCTCCGGTTCGACGGTGCGATGGCCGCCACCACCGATCGAACGGTCGAGAACCTCCGCTCGATCGTCTCCGAGGCCGACCTGACCAACTGCCGTCGCCGGGTGGCAGAGCTTCGGGCCGGGGCGCCGTCGGTCGAGCCGTTCGAGGTGACGATCGACCAGGACCAGCCGGTGCCGCGGGTGGTTCGAATGCACTTCGGGCTAGCCGCCGATCAGAGCGAGGGACCAGACGACGAGGAGCGGATCGTCATCCTGATCGAGGATGTGACCGAGCAGCGGCGGATCGAGCGGCAGCTCCAGTCGGAGCAGCGGCACCACCACATGGGCCAGATCGCCGGCGGCGTCGCCCACGACTTCAACAACCTGATGGCCGCCGTCCTGGCCCAGGCCACCGTGGCAACCGAGCGGGCCGAACGGGGCCTGGCAAACACCGAGCAGCTGGAGCAGGTCAAGGTCGGGGCCCGGACCGCCGCGGTGCTCACCCGCCAGCTCGTTTCCTACGCCGGCAACGCCCCGCAGGAGACCGAGCGACTGGACGTGGCCGAGGTCATCGAGACCATTCGCGAGCTCTTCACCGCCACCCTGCCCAACGGTGTCGATCTGGTGACCGACTACGCCCCCGGTACCCCGGCGGTCATCGCCGACCGCAGCCAGCTCCAGCAGGTGATCATGAACCTGCTCCTCAACTCGGCGCAGGCCATGCGGGGCCGGCGAGGGACGGTCCGACTGGGGACCGGAACGGTCGAGTTGGAGGCCGGCGCATCGGACCACTGGCACATCGCAGGCCACGACCTCCGCAGCGGACGCTATGCCTGCGTCCACGTGACCGATGACGGATCGGGGATAGAGCGGGAGGTCCTGGCCCGGATGTGGGACCCGTTCTTCACCACCGAGCCGGACGGGCACGGCCTCGGCCTCTCCGCGGTCCGCGGCATCGTCCGGTCCCACGGGGGTGCACTCCGGGTCGAGACCGAGGTCGGCGTCGGCACGACGATCGGGCTGGTACTTCCCGCCGCACCCTGACCGACCGGGCGACCGGGCGGCCCGACCAGCCCGGGCGGCCCGGCCCGGCCCGGACATAGCTCATCTGCGTCACGCGACCGGACCGAGATTGGCCATTTCGTCCACCCCGGGACGCGGCAACCATGGCCTGTGTCGGCCTCCGGGCCGAAAGCGCTTCCTGGCACGGGCTGACCTGCGATCCGCCGCCCAGTCAACGCCCGGGAGGCGGGCCCCTCGCCTGGCTCCGCCCCCGGCCAGGAGGTGCGAGTGACCGGGGTACCCGGAGCCCCTCCAATGGGCCCCGGTCGCTCGGTCACCCCACAACGGCGGTCGCCGGGCGCAGGCCCTCGATGTCGAGCGGGGCGAAGCCGGGCTCGACGTTCTCCGCACCGACGCTGAACAGCTCGAACTCGACCACGTTGCCGTCTGGGTCGAGGCCCATCACCGACCGGGCGACGCCGAAGTCCGCAGCCAGCGTGACCACGGTCCGCTCGGTGAAGAAGTCGAAGGCCCGAACGAGATCGACCTCGTCGTGGATCTCCCACCCGGTATGGGCCATGCGGATCTGGCCGGACGGGTAGGCAGCTTCGAGATCAGCGTGCTCGTGGAGTGCCAGGTCGCTGAAGTTGACCGAGCCCGGCAGCCGAAGGAACGTCAGCTTGTGCTGGACGTCCTCGGCCACCACTTCGGCTCCGAGGAGGTCCTGGTAGAACGCGACCGAACGGTCCCGGTCGGCGACATCGATGGCGACGTGGTTGAGCGTGACTCGGATCATGGTTTCATTCCCTCTCTGTTGCGACCCGAACCGTTCGGGTTGCATGGTTCGAGCCTCCATCGCCGGAGGGTCGCTGCGGTATCCCGCAAATCTGGGTTCGCGGCACCCCCCAACAACTTGGGATGCCCTCACCGGGGTGACCGTGTCAGACTTTGGCCATGTCGTGGAGTGAGCTACGGGCCGAGCGGGTGCTGCGAGAGCTCCGCGGCTTGACCGATGAGCCGCTCTCTCCGCTGGAGCTGTTGACCGCAGCTGCGGAATCCTTCGACGAGGCCGTTCCGAGCGACGCATCGTGCTGGAGCACCTTCGACCCGGCGACCACGATGGTCACCTCGGCGATCGGCAGGAACATCGACGAGCAGGGTGCCGCGGCGGCCCGATTCTTCGAGTTGGAGTACGCACTCGACACCCCGGGCCAGTACGGGCAGTTGGCCTCGGAAGGGCGAGCCACCTCGCTCCGCACCATCGACGATCTCAGCGTCACCGATACCGGCCACGCCGCGGTACACGAGCATCTCGTCGACATGGGCGTCGGCCAGGAGCTCCGTGTCCTGTTCCAGCATCAGGATGCCGGGTGGGGTGGCGTCGGCCTGATGCGGGCGCCCACATCTGCCGGCTTCAGCCCGGACGAGCTGGACTTCGCTACCCGGATCGCCCCGATCGTGACCGCCGCCATCCGGGGCGCCCTGGTCCGAGCGGCGTTCCCTCAGGTCGCACTGGATCTCGATGGCGGACCGGCGGTCCTCATCGTCAGCGGGGACTCGATCGTCGAGGCGACGCCGTCGGCCGTGGCCTGGCTGGACCAGCTCCACCGCGGCGATCGGGGCCACGGTGAGGTGCCGACCGCGATTCGGGCGGTCGCCGCTCACGCGACCGCCGGTCGCACCGTGGCCCAGCGGGCCCGGGTCGCCGCTTCGTGGATCGTGCTGCGGGGTGCACCGCTTGGCCCAGACCGGGCGGTCGTGACGGTCGAGCCGGCCGGGCCGCCGGAGGTGACCTCGATCATCGCCGCCGCGCTCGGCCTGACGGGGCGGGAACTCGACGTCGTGACCGCGGTGCTCCAGGGCCGGTCGACCAAGCAGATCGCCGGGGACCTCCACCTGTCGCCGTACACGGTCCAGGACCATCTCAAGTCGGTGTTCGGCAAGGCCGGCGTCAACTCCCGGCGGGAGCTGGTGGCGGACGTCTTCTTCGGGGTCTACGCACCCCGCCTCGGTCAACCGGTCGGGGTCGACGGGTTCTTCGAGGGCTCGGGCGACTCCAACCCGCCGCTCGAACGCTAGGGTTCGGCCACCCCATCCGGGGGGCACGCCGCCGGTTTTTGGAGCAGCTCGATCAGCTGCTGCCGCTCGGCGTCTGCCAGTACCGCGAACGGGTTGGCGCCGCGCCACAGCTTCTCCGGTAGCGACGTCTGGTACCGACGTCCCTTGGCGGTCAGTACGAGATGCTTCACCCGGCGATCGGTGGGGTGCGATTGCCGTTCGATGAGCCCCAGCTTCTCAAGCCGATCGGCCACCAGCGTCACATAGGACGGGTCGACGTCCATACAGGTGGCAAGGTCCTTCATCGGCATAGGGCCCTGCACGCTCCGCAGCGCCCAGTAGTCGGTAGTGGTCATGCCGAGGTCTTCGAGTCTGTGGTTGATGTGATCGGCGACCCTCGGCATGACGGTGAAGAGGATGTCGACCAGCTCTGCGGTATCGGTCGCCTCGGTTTCATCGTTGGCCACGGCAACGATCGTAGCCGCCGTTGGCCAACCCATTGACATCACCGATAGTTTCTCCTATAGAAGGTTGTGTTACTCAACTAATTGACGGACCCGAACTCGGGAACGGAGGCCGAATGGCAGTACTGGAGTGGATCACGACCGCACTGTTGGTGCTGGCGATGGGCGGCATCGGCGGCATGAAGCTGGTCGGTAACAAGGACGGCATCGAGCAGGCCGTCCGTCTCGGCTATGACCGCATCCGCATCCCGATCGGGATCGCCGAGGTCATGGCCGCCGTCGGGGTCGTGCTCGGCGCAGCCATCACCGATCTGGAGTGGCTGGGTGCGGCCGCTGCGATCGGCATCATCGTGATGATGATCGGCGCCATTGGCTTCCACCTGCGGGCCGGAGATCGGTTCGAGAACATCCCGGCCATCGTCGTGACCATCGCCGCCGCCCTCTACCTCGTCGCCATCAATGCGAGCTGAGCGACTCAGACCAATGGAAGGACCGAACGGATGACCCTGACCCTCGGGACCGGCCCCCTGGCCGCCGGTGCACCGGACACTACCAACTACGTCCTCGACGGGCCTCAGCACAAACTGCTGTTCTCACCGTTCCCCCGCCGGATCCGCGGTGTCCTGGCCGGCCACACCGTGGTCGACTCCGAGCGGGCCATGCTCCTCCACGAGAGCAACATCTTCCCGGTGCTCTACTTCCCGACCGCGGATATCACCACGTCGCTGCTGACCAGGACCGACCGGTCGACCCACTGCCCGTTCAAAGGCGACGCCAGCTACTGGACGATCACCGCGGGGGACACCGTGGCCCAGGATGCAGTGTGGGGCTACGAGGACCCCATCGAGTCTGCATCGTGGCTGCATGGCTACCTGGCCATCGAGTGGGGACGGCTGGATCGATGGTTCGACGAGGACGACGAGATCTTCGGCCACATTCGCGACCCCTACCACCGGGTCGATGCCAGGCCGACCAGTCGGCGCTACCGGGTGCTGATCGATGGCCAGCTGGTCGCAGACACCACCGGGGCGTTCGTGGTGTCAGAGACCGGAGGCCCCAACCGGCACTACATCCCGGCCGAGGACGTCCGAACCGACCAGTTCGCGGCCTCGGACACCACGACCCACTGCCCCCACAAGGGTGACACGGTCTACTGGCACCACGGACCGACCCAAACCGACGATGTCGCCTGGAGCTACCCCCACCCCCTGGAGGAGGCGACGAGGATCGCCGGCTACTGGTGCTTCGACGGGCCGACCGTCAGCATCGAGCGAACCGAGGCCGGGACCTAGCCGGTCGATCCGCTTGGGGGCCGGGATGTAGCGCCAGGGCCTCAGGCGGTCGGGTCGGTGACCTGGCCGGCGAAGAGCACGGCGCCGGTCTCGACGTGGCGGACCAGGTACAAGAACGGCCGATCGGCCGCCACCACCAGCTCCGGCTCCGGCGGGCCGGACTCGTCGAACCCCAGGGCGGTTGCGGCCGCCGCCTCGGTGCCGACCTCGTCGACGGCGATGTCCGCCCCGTGGACGGCGCCGTCGAGGAACACGCCGGGGCCGATGCCGGGGTAGGCGCCGGGGGCGATGTCCCGCTCGGCCAACCACGAGAGGAAGTCGATCGCCGTCGTGGTCTCCCACTCCGGCAGCCGGAGCTCGTAAGGGCCGGCGGTGAAGGTGGCATCGATCTCGGCCAACAGGTCGGCGGACAGGCGGCCCCGCACCTCCTCGAACCGGCCGTCGTCAGGCACGATCACCAGCATGGCGTAGTCATCGCCGAGGTACGGGATCTCTGCGCCGACGTAGCCGTCCCCACTCCCCCGCGGGCCGGGCTGCTCGAGATCGACCAGATAGGTCGTGTCGACGGTGGTGCCGTCGAGTCGGGTGAAGGGCCCGTCGAGTGGACCGTACTTCCCGAAGATGGAGCGCCACTGGGCCTTGAAGTACACGGTGTCGGTCAGGACCAGTACGGTGCTCTCGTCGATGAAGCCGGCCGGCAGCAGCTCCGGGATCAGCTCGTTCGTCTGCTCGGATATCCAGCCGTTGATCCGCTGGCGGGAACGCTCCGGGTCGCTGACATCGATCGTCTCGACATCGGCGCCGTGGTGGCTTGCCATCAGGTCGACCCAGGCCTGGTCCGGGGCGGCCGAGGTGGCCGGCCACAACCGATCGGCGACCGTGACGATCGGGGTTTCGGTCTCGTCGATGGCGATCGCGCTGCCGTTGGTGTCGGCCAGCATGGCATCCAGAGCATTCCAGGCGTCGTCGGCGGCGATGCCGGACGGGAGGCCGAACGTCCGGTCGATGGCCGCCGCGGTGGGGGCGTCCGCGGCGCCACGGGCCATCAACAGGGCGTGGCCGATGCTGAGCGGACTGAACACCAGGTTGTCGTTGGCCGGTTGGGCCCGCAGCAGGTCGAACCCGCCATCGGTGAACCCGGCCACCAGGTCATCGACCGGGGCATCGGCGACGATCGGGGCCCGCTGGAGCCCGTCGGACGGCCCGACGACCTCGCCGGTGCCGCCGGCAGCGGACCCATCGGAGCCGCAAGCCGCAACGAGGACGCAGACGACGATGATGAGGGCAGCGATCGCCAGTCGACGGGACCGCAGATCGATGGAAATGGTAGGGGTCATATTCACTGAGACGTTGCCGGCCGCCGGCTGGTTCCCGGCCATCATGCCACGCCGCGTTCCGGCCACCGGCCGGCCACGGGCCTGACCGCTAGCCTCGCGCAATGGCGATCGATGCGCTGGCGAACCTCGACCTGTCGCGCTGGGACCAACCCGATCCAGATCTGGAGGAACGGGACCTGCTCGAGGGCTGGCTCCGGTACCAGCGCCACGAGTTCCAGCGGAAGCTGCGAGATCTCGACCGGGAACAGCTCGCCCGGTGGTCGGTCCCGCCGCTCCAACTCTCGGTGCTCGGCCTCGTCCGCCACATGACCCAGATGGAGCACGTGTTCCTGGCCTGGGGCCTTGGCGGTGGGGAGCGGGTGCTCCGGTACGGGGAGGACGATTTCGCCGGCGGGTCGGCGGCCACGGTGGACGACGATCTGCGGTGGTACTGCGAGGAGGTCGACCGGGGTGAGGCGGCGCTCGCCGCCCTGCCGTCGCTGACCTCGTGCGGCGCCGGCCATGGCCGCCCGCTCCGGTCCACGCTGATCAAGATGATCGACGAGTATGCGCTCCATGCCGGGCAGGCCCACATGCTCCGGTTCGCCGCGCTGGGGGCGATCATCCGCTGACGGTGCCGACCTCACGCTGCAGCCACCGGAGCAGCACCCGGTTGGTCTCCTCGGGCTGTTCCTGTTGGATCCAGTGGCCGCTGTCGAGGCTGACCACCTCGACGTTCGGTACGAAGTCGGCCAGGTTCTCGGCCCGCTGGATCGGGTCCCGGTCGCCGTAGATCATCAGGGCCGGGTGGCGGATGATCGGGTCGACGTCCGCCAGGAGCTGCCAGTTGCGGTCAAGGTTCCGGTACCAGTTGATGCTTGCGGCGAAGCCCGAGGTCTCGTACGCCGAGACGAACACGGCCAGCTCCTCCTCGGTCATGATCGGCTCACCAAGCGGGGTCGAGGCGTTGGCCAGGTTGATCATCACCATGCCGGGCTCGGGCTCCCCCGTTGGCACGTTCTTCCGGTAGAGGTTGCGGAGGAATCGGCCGGTGTTTGCCTCGAGGACGGCATCCGCCACGCCGGGCTGGCGGTTGAAGTGGACGAAGTAGAAGTCGGGGCCGAGCACCGCCTCCATCCCCTCGATCCAGGGCACCGTTCCGCGGGCCTGGTACGGGAGGCTCAGCGCGGCCACGGCGGTGACCCGGTGAGGGTGGAGCAGGGCCAGCCCCCAGACGACGAACGCTCCCCAGTCGTGGCCGACGAACGTCGCGGCCTCGTAGCCGTAGTGATCGAGCAGGGCGGTGAGGTCACCGGTCAGGTGCCCGATGTCGTAGTCGGTCACCTCGGCCGGGCGGGACGAGTTGCCGTAGCCCCGCTGGTTCGGGGCGATGACGTGATAGCCGGCATCGGCCAGGGCAAAGATCTGGTGACGCCAGGCGTAGGCGTGCTCCGGCCAGCCGTGGCACAGCACGATGGGATTGCCGGCATGTTGGCGGCCGGCCTCGAACACCTCCAGCTCGATGCCGTTGACCGGGATACGGGTGGGATTCGGGAGGTTGATCACAGCGGACACGGTTGCTCCTTCGCTTCGGACTTGTGTCGGTCTTGCTCAGGGGCGAACCTAGGATCCGATGTGGACAGATCTTGTCCGCAATGAACGGAAATGCTCTGATCATGCAGAACGATCCGACCGGGCGGGCCCTGCAGCTCCTGTCCCTGCTGCAGTCCCGTCGCCGATGGGTCGGCGCCGAGTTGGCCGATCGGCTGCAGGTGACCGAGCGAACGATCCGCCGCGACGTCGAGCGGCTGCGTGACCTGGGGTACCCGGTCGAGGCCGCACCGGGCAACGACGGCGGTTACCGGCTGGCGGCCGGGACCCATCTGCCGCCGCTCGTGTTCGATGACGAGGAGGCGGTGGCGGTGGCGGTCGGGCTCCGAGCGGCTGCCGGTGCGGCGATCGAGGGCTTCGACGACACCTCGATCCGGGCGCTGGCCAAGATCGAGCAGGTGTTGCCGGACCGGCTCCGGCGCCGAGTCGCCGCACTGCAGGCGACGGTCGTCTCGCTCGGCCGACCGGCGGGCGACGACGTCGTGGACCCGGATGCCCTCGGCGTGCTGGCCACCGCGTGCCGGGACCACGAGGAGGTCCGGTTCGACTATCGACGTGGCGACGACGAGGGGCAGGGGGACCAGGACGCCGACCGTCGCCTGGTCGAACCCCATCAGCTGGTGTCGGCCGGGCGCCGCTGGTACCTGATTGCCTGGGACCTTCGGCGGGGCGACTGGCGAACGTTCCGCCTCGACCGGCTCACCGACGCCCGGTTGGCCGGGAGGCGATTCGCACCCCGACCGATTCCCGGTGGCGACGGTGCGGCGTACTTCGCCGCCTCGATAGCAGCGATCTCACCGGATATCGAGGCGCTCGTTGCGGTCGACGGCGCCTACGATCTCATCGCTCCGGCACTGGCGGGGACCGATCACACGGTCGTCGAACACAACGTCGTTGAACACAACGTCGTCGAACACAACGTGGGCTCGTGCCTGCTCCGGCTTCGGGCCGACACCGTCGGTGCGCTCCACACCGCAGTGGTGCGACTGGCACTCGAACGACCGGTCCAGATCCTCGACGCCCCTCGCTCGATCGGCTGAGGGGGCAGCCCGACCCGGTGGGCTGCCGCTAGCCGGCCGGCGGCGGATCCGGCAGCTGGGCCATGAGGTCGGCCGGATCGATCACTCGCCGATCGAGCAGCGTGGCCCGGTCCTCGCCGGCCCGATGCCTGGCGATCAGTTCCTCGGGGTCGACCTTGACCCCGATCGGGTTGGTCCCGAAGTCACTCTGAGCCATCCAGGCATTGACCGCCTCGTTGGTGTCGAAGACGTCGATCTGCAGCTCCACCCGATTGCCGTCCGGGTCGGCGTAGTAGAACGAGAGCGTCGGCCCGTGGTTGATCGTCCAGTGTGGCTCGATCCCCAGGCCCTTCAGCCGCTCGTAGGTGATGAACAGGTCGTCGACCGTCTCGTAGGTGAAGGCAACGTGATCGACGCCCCCGGCCATCGGGTCCGCGTCTGCAACACCCGGCGCATTGATCACGGCGATGCGGTGGTGCTCCTCGTCATAGGTCAGGAAGGTGACCGCCGGCGTCCCGACCATCACCTCGGCTTCGAGGACGGTCCGGTACCAGTCGATCACCTCCTCATAGCGGGGCGACCGCAGCACGATATGGGCCAGTTTGGCCGGGGCGGTCCTTCCACGCTCCCTGGCCGTCGCTGGAACTTCGATCGATGTCGACACGGCATGACCCCCTGACGTTTCAGCCTCTGACTTCTGACGTCGGACTGGCCGCCCGACGACTTGTCAGTCGCCAAAAAGTGTTGTAGCTATTTGTGTCAGATGTCAAGTACGACGGTCACCCGAGCAACCACCTCGAAGGCAACCGAGACGCAGGCCAAGCTGATCGCCAGCGGTATCGAGCTGTTCGCCACCCGGGGGTTCGAGGGCACGAGCACCCGCCAGATCGAGGCTGCGGCCGGCGTCCAGCGCAACCTGATCAACTACCACTTCGGCTCCAAGGACGAGTTCTGGAAGCAGTGCATGCGCTCGCTGTTCGCCAGGGCCGAGACCGCGCTCGAGTCTGCGCTCGGTCAGGCGGACGACATCGCACCGGCCGAGCGGGTCCGGTTTGTCATTCGCCAATACCTGCGGAGCAGTGCCGCCAACCCCCAGATCATGGGCATCATGTTCGACGAGGGGCGTTGCGACGACTGGCGCCTGGCCTGGCTGGTTGAGCACCACGTCCGCCGGTTCTACGACACGGTCACCCGGCTGTTCGAGGATGGGCGGGAGCACGGCATCGTGCCGGACCTGTCTGTCGTGCAGTTCTACTACCTGCTCGTCAGCAGCGCATCGATCTTCGCCATGGCTCCGGAGTGCCGGCTACTGACCGGTACCGACCCCATCACCCCGACCATGATCGATGCCCAGGCCAACGCCATCGCCACGCTGCTGACCACGCCGGCCGCACCGGCCGCGCCGGGGAGCAGGTCATGAAGCTTGCGTCCTATACCGCAGACGGCCGCAGCTCCTACGGCGCCGTCGTCGATGAGGGCATCGTCGACCTCGGCTCCCGACTCGGCGACACCGCACCGACGCTGCGAGACCTGATCGCCGGTGGCCTCGGTCGGGCCGAGGATGTCGTGGCATCGACGTCACCGGACCTGACCATCGACGCGGTCGTACTGCTGCCGCCGATCCCAAACCCCGGGGCGATGTGGTGCGCCGGCATCAACACCCACTCCCACTTCGCCGAGGCCGGGGCCCGAATGGGCTTTCAGGAACTCCCGAAGGACCCCATGTTCTTTCTCCGGGCGGCCAACACGCTGGTCGGCCACGACACCCCGATCGAGAAGCCGGCGCTGGAGCCGGCGTTCGACTACGAGGGCGAGATCGCCGTCGTCATCGGCGACCGGTGTCGCAACGTCACCGTCGACGACGCCTGGAACCACATCGCCGGCTACAGCTGCTTCAACGACGGTTCGGCTCGGCAGTACCAGCGCCGCGGCTTCCAGGTCACGACCGGCAAGAACGCCTACCACAGCGCGGGCTTCGGCCCCTGGCTGGTCACCAGCGACGAGCTGTCCCCAGAGCAACTGACGCTGGAGACCCGGGTCAACGGCGAGCGCCGCCAACAGATGACGATCGACGACCTGATCTTCTCGTTCGCCGATCTGATCAGTCACATCTCCGAGGTCACCTGGTTGGAGCCCGGCGATGTCCTGGTCACCGGGTCGCCGGAGGGAGCCGGCGCCCTCCGCCAACCGCCGATCTTCCTGGTCGAGGGCGACGTCGTCGAGGTGGAGGTCAGCGGCATCGGCACATTGTCCAACCGGGTCGAGGAGCAACGGTTGTGACCGTCGACGTGCCGGTGCTGATCGTCGGCGCCGGGCCCGTCGGGCTGATGACCGGCCTGTTGCTCGAACAGCAGGGCATCGACTATCGGATCGTCGAGCGACGCGCCACCCTCCACCTCGCCCCCCAGGCCCACGTCATCTCCAGCCGGTCGCTCGAGATCTGCCGCAGCGTGGGGATCGATGATCACGCCATCCGCCGCCTCGGGCCGGATCCGGCGGACACCTCGTCGGTTCGCTGGGTCGACCGACTGGTCGGCCGCGATCTCGGCGTCTTCGGCATGGGTCCACCTCGTGAGGGCGGCGGCGGGACGCCACCGCCGGCGCCGACCCCGACCCCGACCACCAACCTCGGCCAGGATCGGTTCGAGGCCCTGCTCTTCGATCACCTCGAGCACCCGGAGCGGGTGCTGTTCTCCCATGCCTGGACCGGCTATGAATCGACAGGCGACCGCTACCGGTCGACCATCGACGTCGGCGACGACCAGATCGAGATCACGTCCCGCCACCTGATCGCCGCCGACGGCGCCGGCAGCCGGGTCCGGAAGGCGCTTGGCATCGAGATGGTCGGCCCAGACAACCTGCAGACCTACCTCAACATCCACTTCCGGGCCAACCTCCGCCGCGAGCTGGCCGGCCGGGAAGGGCTGCTGTACTGGGTCATGGACCAGGCGGTCGACGGTGCCTTCATCGCTCACGACATCGAGTCCAACTGGATCTTCATGAAGACCGTCGATGGCGACGCCCCACTGGACCCGATCGACCAGGACCACTACGCCGCCGTGCTCCGCGACGCGATCGGCACCGAGGTCGAGCTCGACATCGTGAGCATGAACCCGTGGCGGATGACGGCCCAGGTCGCCGAGCGGTACCGCCATGACGGGGTCTTCCTCGCCGGGGATGCGGCCCACCGATTCCCGCCGACCGGGGGCATCGGGATGAACACCGGCCTGCAGGACGCCCACAACCTGGTCTGGAAGCTGGCCATGGTCGAACGGGGCGCCGACCCCTCGCTCCTCGACACCTACGAGCCCGAGCGGAAGCCGGTGGCCGAGACCAACTCCACGCAGAGCCTGACCAATGCCATGAAGATGTTCGAAGTGGTGGCCCGGCTGGACGTCGACGGCGACGGGACGATCGGCGCCGACGACATCGAGGCGGTGCTGGCCGACCCGGACCGCGGCGCCAAGGTCCAGGAGGCGGTGGACGACCAGGCCGCCCACTTCAACATGAGCGGCCTGGATCTCGGCTTCGCCTACCCACCGGGCCCGCTCATCGTCGGCGACGGAGATCCTCCCCTGAGCGACGATCCGGTCTCGGTCTACGTCCCGTCGACCACGCCCGGCGCCCGACTACCTCATGCCCCGCTCCAGAGCGACGAGCCTCGGCGTTCGACCCTCGACCTCGTCCGCCACGACGCCTTCGTCGTCCTGGCCGGGCCAGACGCAACAGTGCCGGAACTCGGTCAGCACCCGCAGCCGACCGTGCTCATCACCATCGGACCGGGCGGCGACGTCGCCCTCGCCGACGACCGGTTGAACGACCTCTTTCCGCCGGACCAGGTGCTGGTCATCCGGCCGGACGGGCACATCGCAGCTCGAGTCCGGGGCCCGGGTTCTGGCCAGGCCGTACCGGAGCTGATCGATCAGGTCGTCCCACGAACCGGTGACATCACCCGGTGAATCGCCCGGTCAGTTGCTGGGTGGAGGACTCGACCGGCCGATGACCGACCTCAGGCGATCAGCGAATCGAGGATCTCGATGAACTGGGTTCGAAGCTCGGGGTCGCTGATCGCACCCTGGTCCGGGTCGAAGTTCTCCCTGAACCTCCCGATGCCCAGGCTGCCGATCAGTTCGGCCCCGAAGAACGGCGCGGCCATGGTCGCCGATCCGAGCACGCCGGCGCCCGATCGGGGACCGGGGGTTGCGGCGAACATCGCCACCTTCTTGTTCTGGTAGATGGCGGCGTCGATGCGGGACATCCAGTCGTGGATGTTCTTCCAGGCTGCGGTGTACGAACCGTTGTATTCGGCGAACGAGAACACCAGGACCTCGGCATCGCCGAACTTGGCGAACAGCTCCTTCGCCGGCTCCGGTATACCGTGTTCCCGCTCCCGCTCGGTGCTGTAGATCGGCATCTCGTAGTCGTTGATGTCGACCACTTCCAGCTCGAGATCCGGACCGAGACGCTCTTCGAGCAGTCGTCCGGCGTAGCCGATGAGCTGGCGGTTCAGACCCTGGCGGCTGTTGGTTGCGGGGATGGCGAGCACTCTCATATCTGCGTTCCTGGTGTCTGGCCCGATCGGGTCGGGCGTTTGGCTTGTGGGGAGAGAAGTTTGGGGTGTGGAGGGACTCAGACGCCGGTGACCGTTTCGCACCAGGCGAGCAGCGCGTCCTGGACCGCAGGATCGCCGGCGTCTGCGGGCAGGGCCCGGGGCTTGCCGCTCTGGACATAGGTCCCGTTCGGGTAGTCGGGCCCGGTGGCGTTGATGGCGTCGTACAACTTCTGGGCCCCCTTCTCCGGGGTGGCAAACACCAGGTTCCGGATCGGCACCAACCACTTTGGCATGCCGGCTCCGCTGGTCATGGCCGTCTTGACTGCGCCCGGCTCGACCGATCGGAACGTGGTGCCGGGATACTCCCTGGCGAACGCATCCATGATGGCGGTGGCCGCCAGCTTGGACTGGACGTATGGCCCGAAGAGCTTCTTGAACGTCGGCGGATCGGCCAGCTCGTCGACGGCCAGGGTCTTGGCCCGGTTGATCCCGCTGGTCGACACCACCGCAACCGTGCCGCCATCCATGACCGGCTGCAGCAGCCGACCGAACAGGTACGGGGCGATCGTGTTGACCTGGGCGTGCATCTCGAGCCCGTGACCGGACGTGACCCGCTCGCCCATCAGGACGCCGGCGTTGTTGATGAATCGGTCGATGTGGCCCCGTTCACGGAGTGCCGCCGCCGCTGCGGTGATCGAGTCATGATCGGCCAGATCGGCGGCGACGACATCGATCGAGGCCCCGGGGACCTCGGCCAGGATGCCATCGATCACCGGTTTGGAGCGGTCGACGCTCCGGTTGACCATGACGATGTCCCACCCGTCGACGGCGTGGAGTTTGGCCAGCGCAGCGCCGATGCCGCCGGACGCACCGGTGATGACAACGAGTTGATTCGAGCTCATGAGGTTCCTTGCTTCGTCTTCGGTTCTGGTTCTCGGTCCGGGCGCCAGCGGCGTGGCCGGTTCCGGGCGATCAGAGCGTCCCGGTTGCGGCGATCGTGCCCATCCGGCCGGCGTTGAAGTCGTCGATAGCCTCGGCGATCTCCTCCTTGGTGTTCATGACGAACGGACCGTAGCGGGCGATGGGCTCGCCGATCGGCTCGCCGGTCAGCACCAGGCAGTCCAGGGCGTCGGCCGCATTGGCACCGACGGTGAGTTCCAGGTCGCCGCCGGACGGCTCGAACACGGCGAGGTGGTTCGGCTCCAACCGGACGCGGTCCGGGCCGAGCTCACCTCGGCCGGTGAAGGCGTAGACGGCAGCGGTGTGACCCTCGGGCGCCGGGATCCGCACCGTTGCTCCCGGCTGCACGGTCACCCGGGCGTAGCCGATCGGGGTGTGGGTGCGGGCCGGACCCTCGACGCCGAGCATCGAGCCGGCGACGACGTGGGCCGCCCAGCCATCACCTCGGGCCACCGGGATGCGATCAGCGGTCAGCGCCTGATAGCTGGGCGCCGTCCGCCGCAGATGGGCCGGCAGGTTGACCCAGAGCTGGAGGCCATGGCCGACCCCACCCTCGGTCTGGACCCGCTCGCTCGGCATCTCGGAGTGGATGATCCCGTCGCCGGCGGTCATCCACTGCACGTCGCCGGGGCCGATGATGCCGTGGTTGCCGGCCGAATCACGATGCTCGACCTCGCCCTGCAGGATGTAGGTCACGGTCTCGAAGCCGCGGTGCGGGTGTGCTGGGGCACCAACCGCCTCACCCGGTGGCACTTCGACGGGGGCCATCTCGTCCAACAGGAGGAACGGGTCGAGCACGTCGAGCTCGGGGCCCGGGAACGGCCGGTTGACCGGGAAGCCCCCACCTTCGAGGGTGCTGGTCGAGGCCACGATCCGAGCCACCTTGCGGGCCCCGGTACCGGTCGAGGAACCGCCCGGGGCGCTGGTTGGGGTTTGATCGGCAGTACTCATTGCTGTCCTCCAGTCACTTGATCTCAATCAACTAACTCCTTGACGTGTCAAGTTATTCCAGGATGTTTGACTTGTCAACCACTATCGTGGGAGGCATGTCGGATCCACGGTGGTTGAACGAGCAGCAGGCGGTGGCGTGGCGTGGTCTGCTCGCCATCATCAACCGGGCCTTCCCGGAGATCGAACGAACCCTCCGGGGCCACGACCTGCTGGCCGTGCACTACACCATCCTGGTTGCCCTGTCCGAAGCGCCGGACCACACGATGGGCTTGAGCGCATTGGCCGATGCAGCCAACCTGTCACCGAGTCGCCTCAGCCACCGAATGCGGACACTCGTCGACCGGGGCGACGTCGTGATCGCACCCGACCCGGAGGATGGCCGGGCCAAGAACGCCCACCTCACCCCACCAGGCCTGGCTCGACTGGAGGCCGTGGCCCCACACCATGTCGAAGACGTCCAGCGGCTGATCTTCGACCACCTCGACGAAACGGAAACCGCGGCGCTTGCCGACGCACTCGCACTGGTTGCCGCCGCGCTCTGCGAACACCCGGAGTATCTCAACCCGAGACCCTGACCCGGGTTGCCGGAACCCTGGTTGTCTGGACCGTTGGAGCCCGGCCGTCGAGGCGGAACGGTCAGTCCGGTCGGGATGGCGGCGTTCCGGCGGCGAGCTCCGCTGAGGCCAGCATCTTGGCCAGGACGGCCGAGAACTGCCGACGCTCCCCCTCGTCGAGACCACCGGTCAGGCCGGTGACCACGTCCGCCAGCAGCTGCCGGAACCCGGCGACGTGTTCACGACCGTCCTCGGTGAGACTGATCAGCCAGACCCGGCCGTCGGTCGAACTCCTGGACCGCCGAATCAGACCGGTCTCCTCGAGCAACTTCACCGTACGGGTGATCTGGGCCTTGTCCCGGGCCAGGTGGCCGGCGAGGGCCTGGACCGGCACCGGCTCCCGGTCGGCGATCGTCAACAACGCCATCGCTCCGAACGGACCGATACGAGCCCGGTCAACCACCTCGGCGCGATGCCGTGTGCTGCAGTGCAGCAGCCGCATCAGCCGATCGAGATCCAGGGCGAGCGCCAGGACGCTCCCGTCGTCGGCGGTCACATCACCCGCCCCATCGTCGATTGCTGATTCGTCAGACATCCCGGCCCTTCCAAGTCAATCGCAGCCAGACCGGGACCGCCAACCACCATCGCATTTTGGGACCTCCGAATGAAAGCGGGCCGGCCGCCGGCCACCGTCGTCCGGACCCGGCGACGACCGGATAGAGAGGAACGTGGACCCTCGCACGAACGGAGACCCTGGATGCCAGCCAACACCCTCGCAACCGAGCAGGTGCGATCCACCCTCGATGCCCTCCACGAGGACGCAAAGGGAGACTGGAGCACCCTGGTGCGGAACGCGCCCCAGGTACTCTGGGGCCTGGCCCGGAGACAGGGCATGATGCAGTCGTTCACCCCGGCCATGGCCAGCGAGGCCTACCTGCCGGTCTCCCGAGACGGTGGTCGACTCCTCAACACCGTCGCCCGGGCCACCGGGGCCCGCCACATCGTCGAGTTCGGCACCTCGTTCGGCCTCGGCACCATCTATCTCGCCGCCGCGGCCAAGGACAATGGCGGCCATGTCACGACGAGCGAGATCGAGCCGAACAAGTGCCGGGTCGCAGCCGAGAACCTGGACCGGGCCGGACTGACCGACCACGTCACGATCCTCGAAGGTGATGCGCTCGAGACCCTGGCCGACATCGAGCCAGGCATCGACCTCCTCTTCCTCGACGGCTGGAAGGACCTCTACAACGACATCCTCGATCTCCTGCTCCCCCGCCTCCGGACCGGCGCCATCGTCATCGGGGACAACGTCAACCTGGCCGAAGCCCGGGACTACTTCGACCGGGTGTCGGCGGACGACTCCGGCTTCGTGACCTCTCGCGTCGGACGAGACACCTCGATCTCCTACTACCTGGGCACCGAAGAGTCCTAGGGTGCAGCTTCCCTGGGCCGAGCAACTGCGACGACTACCGCGACTGGTTGTCGGCCTTGTCGTGTTCGGGGCCGGGGTCGCCTGCGCCATCGCCGGCGACTGGGGCCTGCCGGGGTGGGATGTCTTCCACCAGGGATTGGCCGAACAGACCCCGCTGACCATCGGCCAGGCAACGATCGCCGTCGGCGCCGTCCTCCTCCTCGCCATGGTGGCGCTTCGCGAACCGATCGGCGTTGGGACCGTTGGCAATGTCCTGCTGATCGGTCTGTCGGTTGACGCAACGTTGTGGCTGCTCGACGAGCCGAGCGACCCGGTGGTCCGGGCCGGTCTGACCCTGGTCGGTCCGCTGGTGGTGGCGGTTGGATCGGGCCTCTATCTCGGGGTCCGCCTCGGTTCCGGCCCCCGGGATGGGATCATGACCGCACTCGATCGCCGGGGGGTCACGCTGTGGAAGGCCCGGTTCGGGATCGAGGCGGCGGCCCTGGTCGCCGGGGTGATCCTGGGCGGCACGATCGGCTGGGGGACGATCTGGTTCCTCGTCATCATCGGGCCGGCGGTCCAGGCCGCCCTTCGGGTCCTGTCCGTGCCGCTCGCCGCCGGCGAGCAGGTCAACCAGGCCGAACCGGGCGCGGGTGATCCCGGGCGAGAGTGACACCGCCCGTCACCATCAACCCGGAGTGGCCACCACGCAGAACGTCTCCGGGTCCGGTTCGATGGCGGCGCCGGTCAGGTCGCCGACGATCTGTTCGACGCCGAACCGGGCCGATCGGAGTTCGTCGGTGATGGCCTCCTCATCGAAGTACTGCAACCAGTTGTAGATGGTGCGCGACCTCGTCGCCTCGATGATCTCGTACCGGTCGAGCACCACACGGTGGTCTTCGTAGACGAAGGTGTGGAGGAAGCCGTGATAGGGATCCGCAGACCAGAATCCGTCCATCAGGTCCGCGGCGTAGACGACGGCCTCCTCCCGGTCTCGGAACGATCGCATGGCATACACGTCGAACACGAACCGACCGCCGGGCCGGAGCCGGGCATGGATGCGATCGAGGAGCTGCCGCCGTTGGTCCGGGCTCAAGGCGCAGTAGTCGTACATCGCCAGCAGGACCAGGTCGAAGTCCCCGGCGATGTCGACCTCGAGGTAGTTGCCGAGGACGTAGGTCGGACGGGCGGTTGGATCCGCGGCCTGCTCGGCGTGACGGATGGACCGCTCCGAGAAGTCGACGCCGACGACATCGGCGCCGGTGCGGGCCAGCCGGTTGGTGTACAGGCCGGGCCCGCAGCCGAGGTCGAGCACCCTGGACCGCCGATCGAGCGCAGTGAGCCCGTTCAACCAGCGAAGCGACGAATCGATGAACCCGGTCGGCTGGGACGCCATGGCGACCTCGCCATCGAGGTGCAGGTCGAGCATCCGGGCCGAGGTGTGGGGATCGGTCCACAGCTCCTCGGCGCTGTGGACGGAGAACGGCGCCGGCCGGGTGTTGCAACGTTCGAGGTGCTCCCAGAGCATCGGGCTCCGTTCGTTCGGGTGCGGGACGGTCGCCACCCACACGCTAGGACTCCTGGTGCCAGAGCTCCCGGTAGTACCGGATCCGGTCCGGGTCCGCCGCAATCCCGTAGGCGTCGTACAGCTCCTCCTGATGCCCCTCACCGAAGTTCCAGTCGAGGCTGAGGGAGGCGATGGCGAGATCGGCCCACCGGTCACCGACGGCGAGGTCGCCGAAGTCCACGTTCCCGACCCACTCCCCCGCGTCCGAGATCAGCGTGTTCGGGGCGCAGGCGTCGCCGTGGACGACGACCGGGTCGTCGATGGCCGGGCGGGGTCCCAGTCCGGCCGGTGCTCGGCCGACCCACGTCTCGGCCGTCCAACCCGGTGGGAAGTCATCGATCGGGACCGCATGAAGGGCTCGAAGTCCGGCAGCGATGGCGGCGATCGCCTCCTCGCGCCGGGCCCGCCAGGTGTCGCCGACCGCATGACTACCGGGTAGGGCGGCGGTGACCAGCCACTGGGCCTCGGCGTCTGCGCCGGCATCGAGGACTCGTGGGGCGGGATGACGCGGGGAGAGCCACTCCAGTCGGCGACGCTCGAGGTCGAGGTCGACGCCGGTGTGGTTGGGGTTCCACTTGAGGTAGCGATCGTCGATCCGGAACGTCAGACCGCCGAGCTCGTTTCGCCACACCAGCTCGGGCGCTGCGCCGGCCGCAACATCGACCACCACCGGGGGGATGGCCTGGTCACCGAGCGAGTGATGTCCTTCCAGGTCGAGGGGAGGCTCACACATCCCGGCCCACGATAGGGCCAGCGCACGGCTGCGGTTGTCTGTTTTGGACGCCCGCTGCAACGACTGGCGCTGCGCCGCCTCGTCGATGGCCAGGTCAAACGGCGCCGGCTCAGTCGAGTAGCTGGGCGCGACGTTGGTCGGCCTGGGCCGCCAGTTGGTCTCCGAGCGGGGTCGGCCCGCCGCGGGCCAGTTCCTTCTTGGCGTTGAACGCCAGCTGCCAGGTGCCGGCGGCCCAGGCACACCGGACCTCTTCATCGCTGAACTCGATCCCCCGCTGCGACTGATACGCCTCCAGGTAGCGACCGGTCTCCTCGACCTCGGAGCAGTACGGCTCGTTGTTGGCCGGGAACACCAACGCCGCCGCACCGGCAACACAGGCCTCCGGGAGGTGGACGATGCTGTCCCAGTCGTGGAGCATCACCAGGTTCCCACTCTGGTCGTACAGCACGTTCGACGACTCGAAGTCACCGTGGCCAAGCACCGGCGGCAGATCGACGGCTGAGAGGACCCGGGCGGCGTCCCGGCCGATCTGGTCGATCCAGTCGCCGGGGTCGATGCGGTTGAGGTCGGCGTCGACGTCATCCGGTTGCGGCCACCGCAGACCTGCACCCCAATCGAGCCAGCGGACGGGGGTGAGTGGGTCCGGCAAGCTCGGATCGAGGGCGATCTCGGCCAGCGTCGCCTGGGTGGCCGCCAGGGCCGCGGCCGAGCTGCTGAGCAGCAGGGGTCCCCGCGGGAGCAACTCCCCCACCGGCTCATAGCGCTCGATCGACAGGGCCCGGCCCTCGCCGAGTCGCTCGAGACGCATCAGCTGGGCCGGGCAGGGCAGACCGAGCCCGAACGCCGCCTCGTGGACCCGGGTGGTCACCTCGAGGCGATCGGCCCAGTCCCGGACCTTGACCACCACCTCCATCCCGGACGCCAGCCGGAGCCCGATCACCTCCGACAGGTGCGACCATCGGAAGAGCACCGACGTTGCCGAACTGCCGAGGTGCCGGTCGAGGGTCCGCTGGAGCTCGGGGCTGATGGAGGGGTCCACCACCCCAAGGATCGCTGGATCGGCGGCCACCGTCCACGTGCCACCCGGTGTCGATGCGTGGTTGGCCCAGGTGGTCGAGCCGATAGCTTCGGTCCCGATGGCGACGATCGGCCTGGTGACCTGCCTGGCATACCCGGATGTGACCGCAGACGATCAGGCGCTGGTGGCGGCACTGGAGCGCCGGGGCCACCGGGCCATCGCCGTCCCATGGAACGGGGAGCGGCGGGCGGCCGCCGAGGTCGACCTGCTCCTGCTCCGCTCGGCCTGGGACGTCTGGCGTGACGAGACGATCTACCGCCGCTACCTGTCGTGGCTGGACTGGGTCGAGGCCGACGGACCGATGCTCTGGAACCCTCCGTCCACCGCCCGGTGGAGTCTCGACAAGCGCTACGTCATAGGCCTGTCCGCCGATTCGGTGCGCATCCCCGAGACCGTCGAGGTGGTGGCCGGCGAGCTGGCCGAGACCATGGACGAGCGTCGGTGGCACCAGGCCATTCTGAAACCGGCCGTCGGCGGTAGCGGGGACGGCGTCACCCTGATCGACCATGACCGGGCCCGAGCGATCGACCAGTGCGGCCTGGCATCGACGTGGACGCCGTGGATGCTCCAGGAGTTCGTGCCGGAGATCGGGTCCCACGGCGAGACCAGCATCACCGTGATCGACGGCGAGGTGACCCACGCGGTACGGAAATTGCCAAAGTCCGGCGAGTACCGATCACACCGGGCCTACGGCGCGACCGCCACACCGGTCGCCATCGATCAGCTCCCGATGTCCGAGGTGACGGCCCTCCTGGCAGCGGTTCCGCAGCCACTGCTCTACGCCCGGATCGATCTCGTCATCGCAGACGAGGTCTCGCTGATCGAGGTCGAGATCGTCGACCCGGCGCTGTGGTTCTCGATCTCGGCCGAGGCCGCGGACCGCCTGGCCGCCGCCGCCGTGACCCGCCTGCCCTGAGGGGGCGCCGGCCCCGAGCCTCGGTTCGACGTTCAGATCGCAGCTGCGGTGACGAGCCAGCACGCTCCGTCGTAGCGTACGACCTCGCCGTCCACGTAGGCCTGGTATGCCTCAGCCACGGCGTCGTCCACCGCTGCGGCGACCGGTGGGGCAAGCGTGGTCAGATCGAAACCGAGCGGAGCCAGGCGGGTGCGGAACATGTCCAGGTCGCCGGCCGGGAACGTCGCCTCCTCCTGCACAGACTCGAACCCGACATCCCCGAAGCCGGCCCCCGTGAGCAGCCGGGCTGTGTGGTCCGGGTCGGCCAGAGAGAACGGGCCGGGCCAGTGTGGGTTGCGAGCGGGTCGCTCGGGCAGCCAGGGTGCGGCGGCTCGCTGGCCGGCGGTGAGGAAGGGGTTGGCGGCCGGACCTTGCCAGACCAGGAACGCCACCGATCCCCCGTCGGCCGCATGGGACCGGAGGTTTGCGAATGCCATGTCCGGCTCGGAGAAGAACATGACGCCGAACCGGGAGACGAGCAGGTCGAATCGCTGCCCGAGGTCGGTCGTGGCGGCATCGCCGGACACGAACCTCGCCGTCGATCCGGCGGCGGCGGCACGGCGGCGGGCATTCTCGATCATCACCTCGGACAGGTCGATGCCGACGGTGGCGCTTCCATGGACGGCATCCGCGAACGCAAGGGTGGTGGTGCCGTTGCCGCAGCCAAGGTCGAGAACCGAGCGTGGGGCAGCCGCTGCCACATGCCGCAAGAGGATCTCCTCGAACGGGCGTAACATCGAGTCGGTGAAGTGCTGGGTTTGCACCCAGGTAGCACCCATGGTGCCGTTCCAGACCTCGTCCTGTTCACGCTGCAGCCGGGATGCCAGATCTTCCATGTTGCGCTCCATTTCCTCGAACGGCCCGAAGTCTGGACACATATTGGGGTATTCCCCCCACTAAAGTCAAGGGAGGAGGGATCGTGACCGAAGAGGGCCAGAGCGAAGCCGGGCCGGCCAAGCGTGGACGCCCGCGCAAGTTCGACCGGGACGAGGTGCTCGGTCGCCTCATGGTGCTGTTCTGGGCCCAGGGCTACGAAGACACCAGCCACGCAGACATCCGGGCCGCATCCGGCCTCTCCGGCAGCAGTCTGGATCGCGCCTTCGGCACGAAGCTCGAGCTGTTCATCACCGTCCTGGAGCACTACCACCAGGCGACCGCTCCGATCGTCGCCCCGCTCGCCGACCCCTCGGCCGGCCTCGCCGTCATCGATGGCTGGCTGGACATCGTGGACGACGCCCTCGCCTCCGAACCCTCGCCATCCGGATGCCTGGTGGTGTCCACGATCACCCAGCCCATCGCAGAGGACGCCCGCGTGGCCCAGCGGGCACAGGACTATCTCGGCCGACTGTCCGACGCCCTCCGCTCGGTGCTGGAGCACGCCGTGGCGCTTGGAGAGGTGCCAGAGGACGCGGTCGAGCGGCGCCTGGCCCTCCTGATGGGCGGGTACATCGGTTTTCTCACCGCCGCCGGCTCCCCGCTCGGCACGTCGGCGGCTCGGGCCATGGTCGCCGGCCTGAAGGAGACGATCGGACTGTGGATGGGAGTTGACGACGGGGCGTAGGCAGGCCCGAGGATGACGACGAGCACCGCAGTTGACAATTGTGGGGCAGTCGCCCCATAATTGCCAGATGAACGCATCCGAGACAATCACGATCAACGCCCCATTGGCGCGGGTATGGCAGGTCGCAGCCCACGAGTTCGAACACATCGATCGCTGGTCCTCAGACGTGTCGGCCTCGGGCGCCCGACGCGGACCGGACCCGATCGCCGGGCCCGATGTCGCGGGGCGGACCTGCACCACCGGCAAGGGCGAGACCAGTGAATCGTTCGTCGCCTACGACGAGAGCCGCCACACCTTCACCTACGAGATCACCGGCGATGCCATGCCGAGTTTCGTCGCGGCGGCAACCAACACCTGGACCGCAAAGGCAACGGGCGACCAGACAGAGCTCACCATGGCGGTGACGATGGCCACCAGAGGCATCGCCGGCCGGGTGATGCGGATCCCGATGCGGTTCGGGATGAGCAGGCTCCTTCGGACCAACCTGGAGGAGCTCAAGCACTACATCGAGCACGACGAGCCACATCCTCGCAAGGCCAGAGCCATCGCCAAGAGCCGGCGGTAGGAAACGTCAGGTGCACGGTTTACGACCGCAGGTGACGAGGTAGGTCACCGCATAGACGAAACCGGCGTCCTTGGTTGCAGCGAGCCGAGCCCGCCACAGCCGATCATCCGACCGATCGAACCCGGCCACCTCGGCCCAACGGGCCACCCAACCCGGCAGGCCGAAGGCCAGGTCCGGATCGGTGAGGACCAGAGCCGATGCCTCGACCTTCAGGTCGACGAGACCGATTGCCGAGAGACGGCCCGCAGTCTCGGCGGCGACACGCCCGTTCCGGTAGCCGACATCCCGCCGGAGTCGCCGCACGGTCGAAGTGATCCGATCCGGAACCCCCGGCACCGTGATCGATAGCGTTTGCTGGTCGGGGTCGGCGACCACCAGGTGACCCCCGGGCCGGAGGATGCGCACCATCTCCTCCAGCGCGACCTGCGGCTCCTCGAGATGCTGCAACACCCGGTCGGCCCTGACCACACCGACCGAGCCGCCTGCGATCGGTAGCCGATGGGCATCGCCGACGGTCATCGGTACCGCTCGCTGCCGAGCCCGCTTCGCCATCGCCAGCGACAGATCAACGCCGAGCGCGCCGACTCGGGCCGCGTCGGTGCCCGGCCCGGACCCGATCTCCACCATCGGCGCGGCCGTCCCCCCGAGCCGATCCATTGCCGCTTTGTAAGCAGCAACTGCAGGCCATCGATCGATACGTTCCTGCCACTCGATCGCCCCGGCCACATCGGCGCTGGCATCGACCGCCGAGTACGTCTCACTCATCGGAACCAGCGACCGCCCGATCGACCGGCGCAGGGTCCGGCCTGTCCGACGGCTTGCCCTGGGCCTGTCTGGTGGCGGCGACGAAGTCCTCGTGGACCCCCTTGAGGATCACGCCGACGCGCCGGTCGTAGGTCGCCGTGATCCCCTGCACCTGGCCGTCGGCGAACGGGAGCAGACCCCACGGATGATCGCTGTCACCGACCCACTTGGCCACCAGGAACAGCAGCGGGTTGCCGACGAAGAACCACGGCCAGGCCGACGATCGGTAGGCCTGCACCGGCACCAGCTTCGTCGCTGGCAGGCCGGACCGTACACACACCATCGGGAAGTCACCGGTGACGAACCGCTCGAACCGGGTGAGGTACTTCATCACCCCATTGTGGCCCGGTCTCGACTGCGACGGGATGGCGCTCGGCCGGACCGATGGTCGGTTTCGAGCCGCCGACACCTCCCAGGCAAAATTTCTTGGAGGTATCTTGTCGATTCCCCGGTCGCCCGGCGTGATACGGGTGAAGCGCAAGAGTTGCGCCGGAAACGGAAGAGGATTTCACGATGGACTACTTGATCGTCAACCACCGGGCCGAGGTCGAGGGGCCAGCCCCGGGCACGCCGGAGTTCCAGGAAATGATGGGCCACTGGATGGCCTACAACCAGATGCTGATCGACAACGGCCACTGGATCGGCGGAGGCTCCCTGACCCCCAGCGCGGCGGCGACCTCCGTCGCCAAGTCCGGCGACTCGGTCAAGGTCACCGACGGCCCGTTCGCCGAGACCAAGGAGCAGATCGCCGGCTACTACATCATCAAGGCCGAGGACCTGGACGAGGCGATCCGCCTGGCAACCGCCATGCCGACCGACGATGTCGTGTTCGAGATTCGTCCCATCGCCTTCCGGCCGGACGCCTAGGGCCTCCGCCGGTGCGACGGCTCTCGTGAGCGCTGATCGGCCGACGTCTCGTCGCATCGACCCGGTCGAGGAACGCCTCGACCGGGCGATGCGGGACGACGGGCCGCGGATCCTGTCGATCCTGGCGGCCCGGTTCGGTGACCTCGATCTGGCGGACGACGCCGTGCAGGACGCCATGATCGAGGCGGCGAGGACCTGGCCCGAGCGGGGCGTGCCGCCGAACGTCGGTGGGTGGTTGATGACCACGGCTCGCCGCCGGGCCCAGGACCGTCTCCGGTCGGCAGAGCGGGCTCGCCGCCGGCTCCAGTCATCGGCGCCACTGCTCGAAGAACTGCGCCAGCCACCGGATGTGCGGTTGACAGACATGATCGACGAACCACCGAGCGACACCCAAACCGACGGCGACGGCGGCGACGACAACGCAGACGAGCTCGCCTCGCCGCCGGACGAACGCCTTCGCCTCCTCCTGTTGTGCTGCCACCCGGCGCTCAACGTCGAGGCCCAGGTCGCCCTGACCCTCCGACTGGTCGGCGGGCTGACCACGACCGAGATCGCGGCCGCGTTCCTGGTCCCCGAGGCGACCCTGGCCCAGCGCATCGTGCGGGCCAAGAGCAAGATCCGGACCGCCGGCATCCCCCTGAGCCTGCCGGACCGGCTGACCGACCGTCTGAACGTCGTGCTCGCCGTGCTCTACCTCATCTTCAACGAGGGCTACCTGGCCCACGACGAGACCAGGGGTTCGATACGGGCCGACCTGGTCGACGAGGCCATCCGGCTGACCAGGCTGGTGAACGACCTCGCTCCGGACGAAGCCGAACCGCGGGGCCTGCTGGCCCTGGAGCTGTTCCACCAGAGCCGGCTGGCGTCCCGGGTCGACGCCCTCCGCGATCTGGTGCTGCTCGCAGACCAGGACCCCACGGGCTGGGACCGACACCAGATCGCCGAGGCCAACCCGGTGCTCGCTCAGGCGATGGCAATGATGCAACCGGGCCCGTACCAGGTCCAGGCCGTGATCGCCGCCAACCACGCCAATGCGACGACGGCCGAGGAGACCGACTGGCTGACGATCGCGTCGCTCTACGGCCAGCTCGATGCGATGACCGACTCACCGGTGGTCAGGTTGAATCGGGCGGTGGCGGTCGCCATGACCGACGGCCCGCTGGCCGGACTCGAGCTGCTCGACCACATCACCGATCTCGACCACTACCACCTGCTGTGGGCGACGAGAGGCGAGCTGTGCCGGCGGGCAAACCGCACGGCCGATGCACGCCTGGCATTCGAGCAGGCGCTCGAGCTCGTCCCAAGCGCGGCCGAGCGTCGGCATCTCGAACGCCGGCTGGCAGGACTCGGCTGATGTCCGGAGCACCCCCTCACGAGATCGTCGAGGAGGACGACTCCTACTACTTCATTCGGCTGCTCTGACCGCTCAGGTCTCTCGCTTGGCGGTGACGATCCAGACCGCCGATGGCACCTGCACCCCGTCTGGGGTTTCCCATGGTGCCAGTTCTGTCGCGAGTCGCGCTCGCAGCTCCGCAGCCCCAGCCGGATCATCGGCTTCCAGCGCCGCGACCGGCGGGATCAACCGGAACAGGAAGTCGATCGCGTCCTCGAGGTCGGTACCGACCATGGCATCGGCGGTCCGTGGGGTGATCTCCACCTCGGCGAACCCGGCGTCCTCGACGACCGATCGCAGTCGATCGACGTCGCCGAGCGAGAACGGGCCCGGCGCTGTCGGGTCCCCACCGAAGGGGATGTCGACGAACTCGCTGGCGATGGTCAGCGGGACCGAAGCCCAGGGGTTGTCTGCCGGGGACTGCCAACACGTGAACCCGAGCCGGCCGCCCGGTCGAATTGCGTGCAGCATGTTTGCGAAGCCTGCGGTGGCGTCCGAGAAGAACATGACACCGAACCGGGAGAAGAGGGCATCGGCATCCGACTCGAACGGCTCGACCATGGCGTCGCCGACGGCGAAGCTGACATTGGTGACGCCCTCGGCCTCGGCGAAGGCGGCCGCACCCTCGATCATGGTCGGGCTGATGTCCAGGCCTCGCACGTGCCCGGTCGGGCCGACCGCCTCAGCGATGGCGAGGGTGGTCGATCCCACCCCGCAACCGATGTCGATCACCCGCTCCCCCGCGGCCGGAGCAAGAGCATCGATGGCGGCCTGGCCGTGATGGTCGACCTGCCGATCGAACCGGTGGCGATCGGCGATCCACATCGTGCCGGCGGCGGCCCAGAAGTCGGCTTGTACTTGATTGCTGTCGGCAATACCCATCTTCGGAGCCCCCTCCGGGTCGCAGTCGGCCTGCTCGCGCTTCCAACCCATTGCCGACCGTAGTACGGGCATCGACCCCTGGCGACCGAGTGCAGGCAGTAACTACCATTGGGGTCATGAGCGACGACGCTTCAGTAGAATCGACCGAACCAGTCAGCACCGCTCTGGACCCGGAAGACGACGAAGGGTTCGGCGGCATCATTCCGGTTATGGCGCTCTCCATCCCCCTCATTGCTGTCGGAATACCATTCCTGGGAGTCGCCGGTGGTCTGGGCTTGGGCGGTGTCGTTCTCGGGACCGCCGGGGCCGTGGTCGTGCTGGCCGTTGCCGCAAACCTGGCCAAGGGAGTGCTGAGGTATCGCCACCGGCAGCGGATGGCGGAACTCGGGCTCCAGCTCGAGTTGGCCCGCCAGGAAACTGCAAAACTGGCAGAGATCGATCGGGTCGTCGGCCAACCGACGCTTGGCCAGTAACGTCCCGAACACCACCGGGGCACCGGGTCCGTTGGCCCGGACCGACCCCCGTCCAGTTGCGCTGGATCGGCACGTGCGCACCCGGTAGCTTCGGTGCCATCAACGGATGGAGGGAACCGTATGAGGCTGCTGAATTTGGTGAAGTACACGTCTGAAGCAAGTGCCGAAGTTCTGAAAGAAGGCTTCGGCAGTCGGCGAGATGCACTTGCCGCCGCGGTTGAGCAGACCGGCGGGGAGATCGAGCACTTCTGGGCCGTCAACTCGAGCGACTGGAACGTGGCGTTCGTCGTGCAAACCACACAGGTCGCCGACGATGCCCAGGGGGCGGCCGTCTACGTCGCATACCAGGCTGCGGGCTACATCGAGAAGGTCATGAGCCTGCCGATCGCCGAGGCCGCCGACGCCGATGCCGTGCTCCAGGCGATGGCAGACACCCGGGCCCGCACCCCCGGGGCCACCGACTGACGCCCTGATCGCAGCGATCCCCTCGGGTCTGCCCGAGCCTGTCGTCGCCTACGAGAGAGTGACGTGGCCGAGCACGAGCAGGACGGCGATGACGATCTCGATGACCAGGGGCGGGACGACGTCCCTGGCGAATCCGTCTGTCACGATGCTGACGACACGACCGATGGCGGCCGCCGCCATGATGGTGGCGACGGCCAGGAACCAGGTCGTCTCGTCGGTGGCGAGGCCGATGATGATCATGGCGACAGCGGCCAGGAACAGCCCGCCGAGGACGCTCCGGATCTCGCTGAGTCCCGGGATGCCTTCAGGGGTGAGGCCGACGGCATCGCCCATGTTGGTCGGGAGGAACATCGAGCGGACACCGAGGGCCGCAAGGGGGACGGCCAGCAGGCCGATGACGATTTGCATGAGCGTTTCCATGATGGGGTCCTAGTTCTGGTCTGGGCCGTAGTTGCGGGCGATGGCGTCTGCGATCTGGCGGGGCTCGTCCTCTTGCAGGTAGTGACTGGCGGTGTCGAGTCTGACGACCTCCGCATTGGGGAAGCGCTTCTGCCAGTCCGGGAGGATGGAGCGGAACACGGGGTCCTTCGTCCCCCACACCAACAGCAGTGGTGTGTCCGCGAAGTTGGTCATCACCCGTCGCTCCAGCTCGGCAAGCCACGGGGCTGCGGCCCTGATCTGCTTCGGGAACTCGGCGATGCCTCGCCGGTGCTCGGCGGTCGGAGCGACGGCGGTGTAGTGCTCGAACTCGGCGTCTGTGACCTCGCCTTCGATGCTGCGCTTCATGGCCGGGTTGATGAAGAAGTTGCGCCGCGTGATGAGCCACTGCAGTGGCGGGGAGCTCATGAGCCGGCTGAAGAAGCGGAGCATGCCGCCCTCGGTCGGCCAGGCCCACGTGTTGCCGATGACCAGTCCGGCGACCCGGTCGGCCCGGCGGGAGGCGACGTCGAGTCCGATCGGTCCGCCCCAGTCGGCGCCCATGACGATGGCGTCGTCGAGGTCGAGATGGTCGATCAGCTCACCGACCGCAGCCGCGTGTTCGCCCGGGGTGTAGCCGTAGCCGTCACCGGGGTGGGTCGAGAGTCCGAAGCCCGGGTAGTCCATGGCGATGCACCGGAACCGGTCGCGTAGCGCCACGATCATGTCGCGGTACAGGAAGCTCCAGTCCGGGTTGCCGTGGAACAGGACGAGCGGTCGGCCCGTCCCCTCGTCCACGTAATGGAGCGGTCCGACCGAGCTCTCGAACCACTTCGACTCGAAGGGGA